>JBBPYL010000065.1:0-13789 GCA_038199935.1 Propionibacteriales bacterium
ACCCCGCCGCCTCGCTGTCGGTCCGGGAGTGCTCACTGTGCTCGGTCACGTCTGTCTCGTCTTCCTGGTCGCGTCGTCTGCGGGAGCCGGGGGCCCGGGGGCCTGGGCACAAAAAAACCCCCCGTGAACGAGGGGTAGCCGCGCTGGTGTCGACCTGTGGTCCGGTCGGTGCTCAGCGCGGCCCGGTAAGCAGGAAGCTGGTCCGCATGGCTCGTACTCTAGCGCCACCGCGCGCCCGGCGGCCGCGGGCAGTGGGCCGGTCTACGCCGCAGCGCCGCCGGCCGACCGGTGCTACCCGACGTCCGGCGTGGGCAGCAGCAGCACCTCGAGGCGGGCCATTCCCCGGCGGACCGCGACGTAGTCCTCGCCGAGCAGCTCGACCCAGGACTCCTCGACCCAGGCCGTGGTGGCGTCGATGACCTCGAGCGCCGCGCGACCGCGCGCGGTGAGCCGGACGACCCGGATCCGCCGGTCGTCGAGATGGCGTTCGCGCAGGATGTAGCCGCCGTCCTCCAGCTGGTGAAGGAGATGGTTCATGGCCTGCTTGGACGCGTGGTTGCGCGCAGCCAGGATGCCGGGGCGCTGCCCGTCCGGTCCCGGGTACTGGAAGACCCCGAGGTGCGCGGGCAGGATGTCCTCGAAGCCCGCACCTCGCCGCGCGCTCATGACCTCGTGGCGGACCCTCATCGAGGGCCGCCTGACCAGTGCCGCGACGGGCGGCGCCATGCGTACCGGCTCGCCGCCGCTGTTGTCGATGTCGTTGTTGTTGGCTTTATCGTTGTCGTTGTCGTCGAGTGGCTCGACGTGATGATGCCCCACCGTGGTTCCCCCCACTCGGGCTCGTTTCAGAGCAGACGTGTGCAGATGCCAAGACGCCGAGCCCCCCGGCCCGGCGTCGCAGGTCCCCCCTACCCGACCAGTGTGACATCCGACAACACAGAAAGCGGTCCTGGTCGAAAGATTTGACCTTCAATGGCCCTCCGATGTCGATTCGTCCGGCATTTCGGGCGTCCTGGGGCTGATCGGTCCGCACCGCTAGGCTCGCCGCGAGTCCGGCGTCGACGCCGCGCGCTCACGAGGAGAGGCTGAGGCGATGACCTGGTTGGTGACCGGCGGAGCGGGCTACATCGGCGCTCACGTCGTCCGTGCGTTCCTCGAGCAGGGCCTGGAGTGCGTGGTCCTCGACGACCTCTCCAGCGGGCACCGCCGCTTCGTGCCGCAGGACGTCGACTTCGTCGAGGGCACTCTGCTCGACGCCGACCTGCTCTCGCGGACGATGCGTGACCACGACGTCGCCGGCGTCGTCCACCTCGCCGGCTTCAAGTACGCCGGGGTGTCCGTGCAGCGGCCGCTGCACACCTACGACCAGAACGTCACCGGCACGTTGCGGCTGCTCCAGGCGATGGAGGACCACGGGGTGGACAGAATCGTCTACTCCTCCAGTGCCGCGACGTACGGGAGGCCGGGGACCGACGTGGTCACCGAGGACAGCCCGACGCGACCGGAGTCGCCCTACGGCGAGAGCAAGCTGGTCGGCGAGTGGCTGCTGCGCGACCTGGGCACCGCCAGCGACCTGCGACACACGTCGTTGCGCTACTTCAACGTCGTCGGCTCCGGAACGACGAGCGTCTACGACAGCAGCCCGCACAACCTCTTCCCGCTGGTCATCGAGGCCCTGCTGGAGGGGCGGACCCCCCGGATCTACGGCGACGACTACGACACCCCGGACGGCACCTGCGTGCGCGACTACGTGCACGTGGCTGACCTGGCCACCTCGCACGTGGCCGCCGCCCGCGCCCTGAGCCGGGGCCGCGAGCTGGAACGGGTCTACAACCTCGGCAGCGGGTCCGGACTGTCGGTGCGGGAGATCATGGACGCGATGGCCCGGGTCACCGGTATCGAGATCGCTCCCGAGGTGCATCCACGCCGACCCGGTGATCCCGACCGCGTCGTCGCCTCGGGCGCCCTGGCCGCGCGGGACCTGGACTGGGTGATGCGTCACGATCTCGACGACATGGTCTCGACCGCCTGGGAGGCCCGTCGCGCGGCCCAGGTGAGCGCGTGAGCACCGGACCGGGCGTGCTGGACCTGTTCCGTCTCGACGGGAAGGTCGCGGTGGTCACCGGAGCATCCTCCGGCCTGGGTGTGGTCTTCGCCCGGGCGCTCGCCGAGGCCGGGGCCGACCTGGTCCTCGGCGCGCGACGGGTGGACCGGCTCGAGGAGACCCGGGCGCTGGTCGAGTCCCTGGGCCGTCGGGCCGTGGTCGTCCCCACTGACGTGGCCGATCCCGAGCAGTGCCAGCGGCTGGTGGACACAGCCATGAAGGAGCTGGGCCGGGTCGACGTGCTGGTCAACAACGCCGGGCTGGGGACGGCGGTGCCCGCCACCCGCGAGACCCCCGAGCAGTTCCGCCGGGTCGTTGACGTCAACCTCAACGGGTGCTACTGGATGGCCCAGGCCTGCGGACGGGTGATGGAGCCGGGCAGCAGCATCGTGAACATCAGCAGCGTCCTCGGGCTCACCACGGCCGGGCTGCCCCAGGCCGCCTACGCCGCGAGCAAGGCCGGTCTGATCGGGCTCACCCGGGACCTGGCCCAGCAGTGGGGCGGCCGCAAGGGGATCCGGGTCAACGCCCTGGCTCCCGGCTTCTTCGCCTCGGAGATGACCGCGGAGTATCCGGAGGGCTACCTGGAGGCGATGTCGGCTCGGATCCCGCTGGGTCGTCAGGGGGAGGGTCCCGAGCTGGCGGCGGCGCTGATCTTCCTGGTCAGCGACGCCGGCGGCTACGTGGTCGGGCAGACGCTGGCCGTGGACGGCGGGATGACGATCACCTGAGCCCGGCTCGCCCTCAGGTTGCTCTGGGGTGAAGGTGTCAGAATGGGCGTATGAGCAACCAGCAAGGCATCGGAGTCCCCCGCGGCGGACTCACCCTGGACTTTCCCCAGTCGCTGGGCGTCTACGACGAGTACGCCGACGCCCAGAAGGCCGTCGACTTCCTCTCCGACGAGGAGTTCCCGGTCGAGAACTGCCTGATCGTCGGCACCGACCTGCGCCAGATGGAGCGGGTGACCGGGCGGCTGACCACGCGCAAGGTGGCCCTGGGCGGCCTGCTCTCCGGGGTGTGGCTCGGCTTGTTCGTCGGCCTGATCTTCTCGCTCTTCGGCGGGCCGGGCGGGACGTTCAGCGTGATCCTCTCCACGGTGCTCTTCGGTGCCTTGTTCGGAGTGATCTGGTCCCTGGCCGGCTACGCCGCGACGCGGGGTCGGCGCGACTTCAGCTCGGTGAGCCGGATCGTGGCGACACGGTACGAGGTGCTCGTGGAGCACAAGCACGCTGCCCGCGGTCGCGAGCTGCTGGCCACGATGCCGGGCGCCCGCTCCACCGCCTTCGACCGCTGAGTCAGATCATGATCCCGTGCACCCCGAGGTTGAGACCGATCCGGTCCTCCCCCGTAGGTGACGGGCGAGCGCATCAGCGCGTGGAGGCGGGCGAAGTCGCGCCGGAACTCCTCGAGCCGGTGGACGGCCTCGCGGGCATCCCCTGTGGTCGCACTGGGACCCCGTCGCACCCACCGGAGCGGCTGCGACGGGTCGGAGGCGTTCGTCCCACTAGGTGGGCAGGTCGCTCACCTGGTCCAGCGTAGGAGGATCAGGAGCCGCTCGACGCCGCGGCCAGGTTGTTCAAGGAGTCCTCCAACTGCGACTCGCTGACCAGGGGGAAGTTCACCTTGGAGAGGATGTCTGGGTCGGTGACCTGCGACCAGTCGTAGGTCAGGCTGACATCGGTGACCTCCGAGGACTGGGGCTTGAGCTCCCAGACCCACTGCCATCCGGGAGGCTCGACGCCGGCCGGAGCCGTCTTCCAGGCCAGCAACTGCCCCTCGGAGTAGCCGGTGACGTGGTTGTCGGTCTGGTAGTCACCACCCATGTGGTCCCCGGACATGTTCATCCGGAAGGACTGTCCGGTGCCGGTGATCCGATCGGTGTGGTCGTCGCTCAGCACGAAGCCGGAGCCGTCGAGCTCCTTGTGGCGCGCGGGAAGGCTGAGCACGTCGAAGATCGCCTGGGCCGAGGCCGGGATCTCACGTCGTACGGTGATCGTCTTGTCTTCACTCATGACCTCTCCCTACCCACCGCGCGCACCCGCTAAGCGCCGCTCGCCCGGGAGTCCGGTCCCCGGACGCGACGAGACGCCCCCGGCGGAAGCCTGGGAGCATCTCGTGTCCGTGGAGCTGAGGGGACTCGAACCCCTGACCCCCTCCATGCCATGGAGGTGCGCTACCAGCTGCGCCACAGCCCCGCCGCCCGCGTGCGGGCAACTCCGGAATCCTAGCCAACGGGGGTCGGCGACGCGAATCCGGCCCCGGTGACCGCCTGGTTGTAGCCGGTCAGCCGCAGTCGGCGACTGGACCCCACCTCCTCCAGGGCCACCCAGGCGCAGTTGTCGACCCCGCGCAGCGCCCGGGCCAGCTCGGCGGGGAGCCCGAGCAGGACCGGGACCGCGATCTTGAGGCTCGCCCCGTGGGTGACCAGCACAGCCGTGCCTCCCGGCTCCAGCTCGTCCAGGGCCTCCTGCACGACCGGGCGCATCCGGGCCTCCACCTCGGCGTCGCTCTCCGCACCGGGGATCGGGTGACTCGGGTCGCCGGCGGCCCAGGCCGCGTGCTCCCGGGGATGGGCGTCCGCGAACTCCGGCGCGGTCAGGCCCTGGCGCAGGCCAACGTCGAACTCCCGCAACCGGGGGTCAGTCCGGGCCACCAGTCCGGTCGCCGTCTCCAGGTAGGCACACGTCTGCCGAGCCCGGAGGAGGTCGGAGGTCCACAGCGCGTCGGGACGGAGGGCTCCGAGGTACGTCGCCACCGCGGCGGCCTGCGCGTGCCCGGTCTCGTCGAGGGCGACGTCGGCCTGACCCTGAGCGCGGCTCTCGCGGTTCCACGCCGTCCGGCCGTGGCGCAGCAGCATCAGGCGGCGGCCGAGGTGATCCCCCTGCGCCTGCCCGCCGGTGCCGTCGAGGTCGGCTCTCACTCCCCGCGGCCGGAGGTGACGGTGTCCGGGAGCGCGATCATCGGGCAGTCGCGCCAGAGCCGCTCGAGGGCGTAGAAGGCGCGCTCCTCCTCGTGCTGGACGTGGACCACGATGTCGGCGTAGTCGATGAGGACCCAGCGTCCGTCCCGCTCGCCCTCGCGGCGTATCGGCTTGGCTCCGAGTGTGCGCAGCCGGTCCTCGATCTCGTCCACGATCGACTTGACCTGCCGGTCACTGGCGGCCGAGGCGAGCACGAAGGCGTCGGTGATCACGAGCTGCTCGGAGACGTCGAAGGCGATGACGTTCTCGGCGAGCTTGTCGGAGGCGGCCTGGGCGGCGGCGCGCACCAGCTCGAGGGCGTGGTCGGTGGCGGTCACGAAGATGCTCCTGGGTCCGGGGACGTTCCCGGGTCGGGGACGGGGTGCTGGTCGGGCCGGTGGTCGGGTACGGAGAGGGCCGAGACGTGGCCGGCCAGCCGCGGGGTCGTGCTCGGGGAGGAGTAGAGGTCGTACTTGGTGATGTACTGCACGACTCCGTCCGGCACCAGGTACCAGACCGGGTCCCCGGACGCCGTGCGCGCACGGCAGTCGGTCGAGGAGATGGCCAGGGCGGGGATCTCCACGATGGTCACCCGCTCGGAGGGGATGCCGTCCAGCATCTCGGGCGCGAGGTCGTAGCCGGGCCGGGTGCAGCCCACGAAGTGCGCCAACGCGAAAAGGTCCTCGGCGTCTCGCCAGGTGAAGATGTTGCCCAGGGCGTCGGCCCCGGTGATGAAGTACAGCTCGGCTCCGGGGAGCGCCTCGCTCAGGTCCCGCAGCGTGTCGATGGTGTACGTCGGACCGTCCCGGTCGATGTCGACCCGGGACACCCAGAACCGAGGGTTCGACGCCGTCGCAACCACCGTCATCAGGTAGCGGTCCTCGGCCGGGGAGACGGTCCGGCCGCCCTTCTGCCACGGCTCACCGGTGGGCACGAAGACGACCTCGTCCAGGCCGAACCAGGCCTGGACCTCGCTGGCCGCCACCAGGTGACCGTGGTGGACCGGGTCGAACGTGCCGCCCATCACGCCGATGCGACGCGGGGCCGCCTCGCCCACCCGAGGTCGCTCAGGAGTGGTCGCGGCCCGCACCGAACATGAGCAGGCCGAGCATCATGGCCATCAGCAGGAGGAAGGTCGCAATGCCGATCACGACCGGGCTGACCGGGAGGTCGACGCCACCGGTCTCGGAGAGTCCCGGGACGAGGGTCGTGGCGAGAGACGGGATCGACATGCCGCACAGCCTACCGCGCCGGTAGAGGCAGCCCGAGCCGCGTCAGCCGGACCAGGGAGAGCGTCTTGATCACCAGCAGGGCGGCGGCGATGACCAGGCCCACCCAGGGCATCCCGGTCACGAGCAGGATCAGCGCGAAGATCGCCGAGTTCGCCGCCTTGCCGGGCTTGGACCAGTTCCACAGCCACAGCGGCCGGTCCACGACGTAGAAGTAGTTGGGGCTGCGGATCGGCCAGGCCAGGAAGGCCAGCGAGAGCAGGCAGTCCACGACCATGAACTCGACGAGATACACCATCACCGGGGCCGCGAACTCCGGCCGCAGCCACATCAGCCCCAGGTAGAAGGCGGCGGCGCAGAGGCGGTCGCTGAGGATGTCCAGCACGGCCCCGATCCGGGTCTCACAGCCACGCCACCGCGCGACCCCGCCGTCGAGCATGTCACCGACCCAGTAGACGCCCAGGGCGACCAGGAGGAGGGTCAGGCTCTGCTGCTGGGCGGCGACTCCGGCCAGGACGACCGAGGCCACGGTGCGCAGGACGGTGACCAGGTTGGCCGAGGTGTCCAGCCGCTCGCTGTCCGGGTCGGCGTAGACGTCGAGCGCAGACTCCCCCGGTGCCAGCATGCACGGGATCCTAGTCGGCCAGGAGGCGAGCCTGGATCCGCCCCGGGAAGCGTACGGAGAAGCGCACCGGTCCGAGGAGGTCGGCCACCCGGGCGAGCTCCGCGTCCAGCTCGCGTCGCCGGACGAGCGGGACGTCCACGACGTAGGCGTGGCGCAGCCGGCCGTCCTTGGCCTGGGCCCACGCGCCGACGACCTGTCCGTCGACCCACAGGGTGGGACCGGCGTTGCCGTAGCGGTCGAACGTCTGTGCCGCGGTCGCGGGGAGGTACCACCCACGCTCCTTCCACCCCATCACCGTCGGGTCCAGGCCCGGGAGCACAGCCACCCACGGCTCCGGGTCCTGGGCGCCGACCGACCACGCGTCGGGGTCCTCGGGCGCGGCCACCCAGCCGGGACCGTCGCCCAGGTCGACCGGACGCGCCCCGGCAGCGGTCAGCGCGGTCCAGGTGAGAGTCACGGTCCAGCCGGCCCACCATGCCACGTCGAGCGTGGTGGCAGGACCGAACCTCCGCAGCCACCGGTCGACCAGGGCGGTCGCCGCCTCGGTCTCGCCCAGCTCGCCCAGACCCCCGGGCAGCCACTGGTCGGCCTCGGCGTAGCGGTAGGCGCCGTTGATCCAGGTGCCCCCCGGGTCGGCCCGGAGCACGCGGCCCTCGAAGCCGAGCTGCAGGAGCACCCGGGTGTGCGCGCCCGACGTTCCCTCGTAGGGCTTCCCGACCGCGAGCCGCAGGGGGACGCGTAGGTCAGGGAGGTGCTGGCCGACCTGGCGGGCCGAGAGCGGTCCCTGGTCGCGCAACAGGTCGGTCACCGCACGGCGGGCCGAGGCGAGCCAGCCCTGCGGGTCCGGCACCTGCGAGGCGGCGAGCATCCCCAGGGTGCGGCGCTCCTCGGGGCCGATCAGCTTGCGGGTGGCTGCCCCGTGCATCAGGCGGGCCGTGTCCGGTGCAGCCACCCAGAGGGTCCGGCGCATCGCGTGGTGGCGCACCAGGGTCCGGTCGTCGTAGAGCGCCCGCTCCACCGCCTCCAACGACGGGTTCTCCATCCGGGCCCACGTCGAGAGAAACACCGTGACCGGGTCGGTGGAGTGCAGCGCCACCAGGTCATCGGCGATCGCGACGACGTCGTCGGTGCGCCGACCGGGCGCCAGACGGTGCCGGAGCCCCAGCAGGCCGCGCCGCTGCGCAATCGAGACCCGGGCGGGCTCAGCGGAGGTGGCCGTCACCGGTGACGACGTACTTCGTGGAGGTCATCTCGGGCAGCCCCATCGGGCCCCGCGCGTGCAGCTTCTGGGTGGAGATGCCGATCTCGGCCCCGAAGCCGAACTCGCTGCCGTCGGTGAAGCGCGTCGAGGTGTTGACCAGCACCGCCGCCGAGTCCACCGCGGCGGTGAAGCGGCGTGCGGCCGCCTGGGACCGGGTCAGGATGGCCTCGGTGTGTCCCGAGGAGTAGCGCCTGATGTGCGCGAGGGCGGCGTCGAGGTCGGGCACCACCGCGGCCGCGATGTCCAGCGAGAGGTACTCGACCGCGAAGTCCTCCTCAGGGGCCGCGACGACGCCCTCGAGCCGGGCGAAGGTCTCGTCTCCGTGCACGCGCACCCCGGCTGCGTGCAGGGCGTCGACGATCCGGGGCACGAAGACGTCCGCGACGTCGGCGTGCACCAGCAGGGACTCGGCCGCGTTGCACACCGACGTCCGGTGGGTCTTGGCGTTGAGGACCACGGCCACCGCCTGGTCCAGGTCGGCATCGCGGTCCACGTACACGTGGCAGTTGCCGGTCCCCGTCTCGATCACCGGGACCGAGGACTCCTCGACCACGGAGCGGATCAGCCCGGCCCCTCCGCGAGGGATGAGCACGTCGACCAGACCACGCGCCCGCATCAGGGCACGGGCCGGCTGGTGCCCGGCACCGTCCACGAGCTGGACGCAGTCGGGAGGCAGCGGACCGATGGCCAGCGCCGAGCGGAGCACCTGGGTCAGCGCCCGGTTGGAGTGCGCCGCGCTGGAGGACCCGCGCAGCAGCACGGCGTTGCCGCTCTTGAGGCAGATGCCGGCGGCATCGACAGTGACGTTGGGTCGGGCCTCGTAGATCATCGCGACCACACCGAAGGGGACGCGGACCTGCCGGAGCTCCAAGCCGTTGGCCAGGGTCGAGCCGCGCACCACCTCCCCCACCGGGTCGGGCAGCCCGGCCACCTCGCGCAGGCCGTCGGCCATGGCCGCCACCCGCTCCTTGTCGAGGCGGAGCCGGTCCACGATGCCCTCGGGGGTACCTGACCCCTCGGCGGCCTCGACGTCCCGGTCGTTGGCCGCGAGAATCTCGGGCACGGCGTCCTCGAGCGCTCTCGCCATCGCCTCCAGCGCAGCGTCCTTCGTGGTCCGGGTGGCCAGGGCCAGCTCGATCGAGGCGGTGCGCCCGCGGCGGGCGACGTCCTCGACGCTCGTCGTGTTCATCACCGCAGGATAGGCCCGGCGGCCACCCGGGGCGACCTCAGAAAGGCAGCGGGGTGACGTCGTGGAGGTCGACGATGCTGGCGTACTCCATGCCTCGGCTGAGGTAGACCCCGCGCTCGAGGACCTCGAGCCCGACGACCTCCCAGTGCGGCAGACCGGCCGAGTCGCGGTGCTCGTTCCAGACCCGCAGGGCCAGCGACGAGGCGACCAGGAGGGACTCCGCCTCCTCCCAGTACTGGATCGCGGCCCGCTCGCCAGCGTACTTCAGCGAGTGCAGGAAGGGGCGCTGCTCACTGAGCCGACGCAGCGCGTTGCGCACGACCAGGGGCTCGAGGGAGTCGCCGGACACGGTGATGCTGACGTGCCACAGCCGGATCTGCTGCCCCACCGATCTGCCTCCCCATGTCGCGCCTGCTCCACGCCCATAGCGGAACGTGCCCAGTCTGGTCACTTTCCTCAGGCCGCGCGGGGAAACCAGCAAATCTCCGTGTCCGCCACGTCGACCCGGGAGCGCCGACGGTTGGCCTCACCGGGGCAGCAGGGCTAGGTCGTCACGGTGCACGACCTCGCGCTCGTAGGAGGCCCCCAGCTCCCGCGCCAGGTCGCGGGTGGAGCGCCCGAGGAGGCCGGGCAACTCCTCGGAGTCGTAGTTGACCAGTCCCCGGGCGACCAGGGCGCCGTCAGGGTCGACCAGGTCGACCGGATCGCCCCCGACGAAGGTGCCCTGGACCCCGGTGATGCCGGCCGGGAGCAGCGACGCGCGCCGCTCGGTGAGCGCCCGCACGGCGCCGGCGTCCAGGATGATCCGCCCCTTGGCCTGCGTCGCGTGAGCGAGCCAGAGCAGCCGCGTCGGCCGACGCTTCCCGGTCGGGTGGAACATGGTGCCGACCGGGTCGCCGGACAGGGCGGCGGCCGCATGCTCGGCGGCGGTCAGCACGACGGGGATGCCGGCCCCGGTGGCGATCGTGGCGGCCTCGACCTTGGTGTGCATGCCCCCGGTGCCCAACCCGGCGCCCCCGGGCTGGCCGAGCTCGATGCGCGCCAGGTCCTCGGGGCTGCGCACGTCGGCCTGGAGCGTCGTACCCTCCCGCTGGGGAGGACCGTCGTAGAGGCCGTCGACGTCGCTGAGCAGGACCAGCAGGTCGGCGTGGACCAGGTGCGCGACCAGGGCGGCGAGGCGGTCGTTGTCCCCGAAGCGGATCTCGGAGGTGGCGACCGTGTCGTTCTCGTTCACGATCGGCAGCACGCCCATCTCCAGCAGGCGGGCGAAGGTGCGGTGCGCGTTGCGGTAGTGGGTGCGTCGGGTGACGTCGTCGACGGTGAGCAGGACCTGCCCGACGGTGAGACCGTGTCGGGCGAACTGCTCGCTGTAACCGCGCACGAGCAGGCTCTGGCCCACCGACGCGGCCGCCTGCTGGGTGGCCAGGTCCCGGGGCCGTCGGGGCAGCGAGAGTGGGGCGAGCCCGGCGGCGATGGCCCCGGAGGAGACCAGGACCACCTCGGCACCGCGCTGACGGACCGAGGCCAGGGCCTCGACGAGGGCGCGGACGCGGCCGGGGTCGATGCCGCCGGCGGTGCTGGTCAGGGAGGAGGAGCCGACCTTGACCACGACCCGGCTCGCCCCGGCGACGACGCCGCGGGACCCGGGCCAGGTCATCGAGGGTCCTCGACGTGCTCGATCGGCTCCTCACCGGGCTCGAGCGACTCAGCAGGCTCCTCGACGGGCTCGCCGACCGACTCGGCGGCGACGCCCTGGCGGCGGGCCACGTCGGCGCGGGTCTCCCCGTCGGCGCGCTCCGGCATCGCCTCGTCGATGGCGCGGCGCCGGCGGGCGGCAGGACGGCTCTCCTCGAACCGGACGTCCTCCCCGCGCCGGCCCAGCACCTCGGCGCCGGCGTCCATCATCGGCTTGAAGTCGAAGACCACGGCGTCGTCCGCGGCTCCGATCAGGACGGCGTCACCCTCCTGGGCGCCGAGCGCCATCAGCCGTTCCTCGACGCCGATGCGGTTGAGCCGGTCGGCTAGGAACCCGACGGCCTCGTCGTTGCTGAAGTCGGTCTGCCGCACCCAGCGCTCGGGCTTCTCGCCGATCACCCGCCAGCCCTCGCCGGTCTCCTTGATGGTGAACTCCGGACCGGAGCCGGCGCCCCGAGGCCGGATGACGATTCTGGTCGGCTCCACCGGCGCGGCCCGCTCGACCCGGGCCCGCGCCACGATCTCGGCCATCGCGAAGGACAGCTCGCGCAGCCCCTCGTGGCTGGCGGCCGAGATCGGGTAGACGGTCAGACCCCGCTCGGCGAAGTCCTCGAGCACGATGTCGGACAGGTCGCGGCCGTCCGGCACGTCGATCTTGTTCAGGGCGATCAGCCGAGGCCGGTCCTCGAGGCCGCCGTAGCGGCTCAGCTCGTTCTCGATCACGTCGAGGTCGCTGAGCGGGTCACGGTCCGGCTCCACGGTCGCGGTGTCGATCACGTGGACGAGGGCGGCGCACCGCTCGATGTGGCGTAGGAAGTCGTGACCGAGACCTCGACCCTCGCTGGCTCCCTCGATGAGACCGGGCACGTCGGCCACGGTGAAGGTGGTCTCGCCAGCGGTGACCACGCCGAGGTTGGGGATCAGGGTGGTGAACGGGTAGTCGGCGATCTTGGGTCGGGCCCGGGACAGGGCGGCGATCAGGCTCGACTTGCCGGCGCTCGGGTAGCCGACCAGTCCGATGTCGGCCACCACCTTCAACTCCAGGACGACGGTCAGGTCGTCGCCGGGCTCGCCGAGGAGCGCGAAGCCCGGGGCCTTGCGCTTGGAGGAGGCCAGCGCGGCGTTCCCGAGACCACCACGCCCGCCCTGCGCGACAACCAACTCGGTCCCCGGCCCGACCAGATCCGCGATCGGGGTGCCGTCCTCGTGGGCCACGATGGTGCCGTCCGGGACCGCGAGCACCAGGTCGCCGCCGTGGCCGCCGTTGCGGTGGGCGCCGGCCCCGTGCCCACCGTGCTCCGCGCGCCGGTGCGGGCTGTGGTGGTAGTCCACGAGCGTGGTGACGTCGGGGTCGACCCGCAGGATCACGCTGCCGCCCGGGCCGCCGTTGCCACCGTCGGGGCCGCCGAGCGGCTTGAACTTCTCCCGGTGCACCGAGGCGACGCCGTTGCCGCCGCGGCCCGCGGTGACCTGGAGCAGGATGCGGTCGACGAACGTGGGAACCGCACGGGAAGCAGCCATGTCGGATGAGCCTCCTCGGGCGGGCGGGGCGGGTGGGTGCGGGCGGGTGGGGGGCGGTCGACTGACGAAGGGGTGCCCTGCTGAGTCAGCAGGACACCCCTTCACCGAAGATCGGTGGCTCTGCGGGTCACTCCCCAGCGGGGACGATGTTGATGACCCGCCGTCCGCGCTTGGTGCCGAACTCCACGTTTCCGCCGACGAGGGCGAACAGAGTGTCGTCACCACCGCGGCCGACGCCGCTGCCCGGGTGGAAGTGCGTGCCCCGCTGGCGGACGATGATCTCACCGGCGTTGACCAGCTGGCCGCCGTAGCGCTTCACGCCGAGGCGCTGGGAGTTGGAGTCCCGACCGTTCCTGGTCGAGGCGGCGCCCTTCTTGTGTGCCATGAGCTCAGTCCTTCGTGTTCAGCGTGTCGAGGAGAGGGGGAGGGTACGACGGGTCAGGCGTCGATGCCGGTGACCTTGACCTGCGTGTACTTCTGGCGGTGGCCCTGGCGCTTGCGGTAGCCGATCTTGTTCTTGTACTTCAAGATGGTGATCTTGGGGCCCTTGGTGGCTCCGACGACCTCGACGGTCACGGTGGCCGAGCCGAGCGCCTCGGCGCCCGTGGTGACCTTTTCGCCGTCGACGAGCATGACCACGGGCAGCGTCACCGAGTCCCCGACCTGGCTGGCCACCTTGTCGATCTCGATGACATCGCCGACCGCGACCTTCTTCTGCTGGCCGCCACTGCGCACGATCGCGTACACCGCGGTCTCACTCTCTGTCTGGGACTTCAGGTCTCACAGTCGCTTCCGCCGCTCTCAGGCAGGCGCCTCGGAATCCTCGTACTGTTCTCGAGGGTGCCGAGCGGCGGAAGTCTCACCGGGGGATGCGCGTCACGCACCAAGGGTCGAGTCTACGCATCGGCCCTGGGCATGGTCAAAGCGGGTTGACCAGCCCAGGACGTCGCGCTCAGCGCCTGCGGGTGCCCTTGTTCTTGACCGGTACGTGGATGGCGATGCGACCGGAGGACTCTGCGCCGTCCCCCTCATCCGCACCGTTGGTCGCCCCCAGCTCGGGGGCCGACTCCGGTGCCGACTCGGCGGCCGGGTCGGGACCCGACTCCGAGGCGGACTCGGGCTCCGCTGCCGGCGGCCCGGCGGCCCGGCGGGCATTGCGTCGCCGGGTCGTGGTGACCACCCGTGGGGCGGCCGCGGGCTCCGTCT
>JBBPYL010000066.1:0-9038 GCA_038199935.1 Propionibacteriales bacterium
CGAAGGCCAGGTCCTCCAGCTCCCACTTGACGGTGTTCATGCCGAGTCGGTGGGCCAGCGGCGCGAAGATGGCCAGGGTCTCCTCGGCGATCCGCTCCTGCTTCTCCTGGCGGAGGTAGCGCAGGGTGCGCATGTTGTGCAGCCGGTCCGCGAGCTTGATCACCAGCACCCGGATGTCGCGGCTCATCGCCACGATCATCTTGCGGATGGTCTCGGCCTGCGCCGTGTCGCCGTACTTGACCTTGTCGAGCTTGGTCACCCCGTCGACCAGGGCCGCGACCTCGTCGCCGAAGTGCTTGCGCAACTCGGCCAGCGAGTACGCGGTGTCCTCCACCGTGTCGTGGAGCAACGCGGCGACCAGCGTCGACTCCGTCATCCCGATGTCGGCCAGGATCGTGGCCACCGCGAGCGGGTGGGTGATGTAGGGGTCGCCACTCTTGCGCTTCTGGGTGGCGTGGTGGCGCTCCGCGGTGACGTAGGCCCGCTCCAGGAGCATGAGGTCGGCCTTGGGGTGGTTGGCCCGCACCGCCCGGTAGAGCGGCTCGAGCACCGGGTTGCCGGTGGGGGTCTTGGTGGCCATCCGCGCCAGCCGGGCCCGCATCCGTCGGCCGGGGGCGTTGGTCTCACCTCGCGAGGGGCTCGCGTCCTCGGCGGGTGGCGGCGGGTCCGCGACGGGGACTGGGCCTTGGTCTGGGACACCGTCGAGCGGGTCGGCCCGCGACGCCGGCGCCGGGTCGGCGCTGGTCGGCCCGGACTGCGGAGCTCGGGCGGAGGCAGCGGTCACGACGGTCCCGTCGACCTCACGCTCCTGCGCCACTGCTGCTCCTCCTCGTGCTCGCCCTGAGCCGAGTCTAGTCTTTGCTCAACGACTCACAGCACGGAAAGGGCGTGGAGGGGCAACCCATCGATTCGTGAGCGGCCGTGCAGGCCCGACAGCTCGAGGATGACCGAGAGCCCGACCGGGGTGGCCCCGGTGCGCTCGACCAGATCTCGGGTGGCCGCGGCGGTGCCTCCGGTGGCCAGCACGTCGTCGACCACGAGGACCCGGTCGCCGGGACCGAAGGCGTCCTGGTGCACCTCGAGGGTGGCGTCTGCGTACTCCAGCGCGTAGCTGACCTGGTGGGTCGCCCGCGGAAGCTTGCCCGCCTTGCGCACGGGCACGAAGCCGACGCCGAGGCAGAGGGCGACGGGGGCGCCGAAGACGAAGCCGCGCGCCTCCATCCCGGCCACCTTGTCCACCACCACCCGACCCCCCGCGTCCCGGCCCGGACGCGCCATCGCCTCGACCACCTCCGCGAACGCGAGGGGGTCTGCGAGCAGCGGGGTGATGTCCTTGAAGACCACCCCCGGCTTCGGGAAGTCCTCCACGTCGCGCAGCAGCGTGTCCACGTACGCCACCGCCGCCGCGTCCCGGGGGTCGCTCACTTGCTGCGTCTCGAGCGCGGCTTGCGCTCGGGCTGGTCCCGCTTGGCCGACGCCGAGGGGGTCACGGCGCGGGACGCCGGACGCTCCCCCGCGGTGTAGCGGGGGGTGCGCGCGGCGGGCGCCGGCGTCGTCGGGGACCCCGGGTCGACCGCGTCCGGCTCGGCGTGCGCGTCGGCGGGGACGCGGACCGAGTCCGAGGGCTCCTCGTAGATCGGCATGTCGTCGCGGTAGTTCGGAACGCTGGCGAACCGGTCGACCTGGGTGCGGGTGTGGTTGCGCAGGGCGCGCGCATCGCCGGCCTTGACCCCGGGCTCGCGCTCCTTGAGCTGCACCAGCAGCGGGGTGGCGATGAAGACCGAGGAGTACAGACCGGCCGCCATGCCCACGAACAGGGCG
The DNA here is from genome assembly GCA_038199935.1 of Propionibacteriales bacterium. Classification (GTDB taxonomy): domain Bacteria; phylum Actinomycetota; class Actinomycetes; order Propionibacteriales; family Nocardioidaceae; genus Nocardioides_B. Next base: position 1,822 of record JBBPYL010000066.1, read on the forward strand.
AGGGCGAGGTCCTTCAACGCCCCGGAGCCGAGCGTGACGACACCGACGTAGAGCAGTGCGCCGACGGGCAGCAGGGCGACCACCGAGGTGTTGATCGAGCGCACCAGGGTCTGGTTGATGGCCAGGTTGGCGGCCTCGCGGTAGGTCCGCCGCGAGCGGGCCAGGTTCTTGGTGTTCTCGCGCACCTTGTCGAAGACGACCACGGTGTCGTAGAGCGAGAACCCGAGGATGGTCAGCACGCCGGTGACGGTCGCCGGGGTGACCTCGAAGCCGGACAGGGCGTAGATCCCGATCGTGATCAGCACGTCGTGGGCCAGCGCGACCAGCGCCGCGACCGACATCTTCCACTCCCGGAAGTAGGCCCAGATGAACAGCACCACGAGGACCAGGAACACCCCGAGCCCGATCAGGGCACGGTTGGCGACCTGGGCCCCCCAGGTTGCGCCGATCGCCTCCCGGCTGATGGAGCCCGCGTCGACGCCGGCGGCGTCCTGGATGAGGCCGGAGATGGCGCTGGCCTGGGTGTTGTTCAGCGGTTCGGTCTGGACCCGGATCAGGTTCTCGCCGGAGGTGTTCACGGTCGGCGAGGACGCGGCGTCGACGCCCGAGCCGGCCACGGCGTCGCGGATGTCCTCCACGGCGCTCTGGTCGGCCTGGCCGGCGGCCATCGAGACGCGGTACTCCACGCCGCCCTCGAACTCGATGCCGAGGTTGAGCCCGCTGCGCAGCAGCCCGAAGAGCGCGAGGGCCACGATGGCCGCCGACATGAGGTACCAGGTGCGGCGGCGGCCGGCGAAGTCGATCGAGACCGATCCGTCGTAGAGGCGCTGGCCCAGGCGCGACATCCTGCTCATCAGGCGTTACCTCCGGTGGTCGTCGGGCGTCGTACGCCGGGCAGCCGGTCGAGGCCGAGCGACTCCGCGGAGAGTCCCGACTGGGCGTGGCCGGTGTTGAAGAAGGAGAATTTCGCCAGCCAGGACACCATCGGCTTGGTGAAGAGGAAGAACACGCCGAGGTCGATGACCGTGGAGATGCCGAGCGCGAAGGCGAACCCCTTCACCACGCCGATGGCGAAGATGTAGAGCACGACCGCGGCGAGCAGGGACACCGTGTCCGCGGCCAGGCAGGTGGCCCGGGCGCGCGGCCAAGCGGTCTCTACCGCGACCCGCATCGACTTGCCGTCGCGCATCTCGTCGCGGATCCGCTCGAAGTAGACGATGAACGAGTCGGCGGTGATACCCACCCCGACGATCAGCCCGGCGATCCCCGGCAGGGTCAGGGTGAAGTTCACCGCCTGGCTCATGGCCAGCACGATGGCATAGGTCAGCGCGCCGGCGATGGCCAGGGAGGCGACGACGACCAGCCCGAGGCCGCGGTAGTAGACCATGCAGTAGGCCACCACGAGCAGGAGCCCGACGCCGCCGGCCCACAGACCGGCGCTGAGCTGGTCCGCGGCCAGGGTCGGGCCCTCCTCGCTGACCACCGGCACGGTGAAGGTCAGCGGCAGGGCGCCGTACTTGAGGCTGTTGGCCAGCGCCGTGGCGGACTCCTGGTCGAAGCTGCCGCTGATCTGGGCCCGCCCGTTGGGGATGACCCCCTCGACCGTGGGCGCGGAGATGACCTGGCCGTCCAGGACGATGGCGAAGGTCTTCTGCTGACCGGTCAGCGGGCTGGTCGCGTTGGCGATGTTGCGGGTGACGTCGGCGAAGACCTGGCGGGCCTCGCTGTTGAAGGACAGGTCCACGATCCAGGAGACCTGCTGGGCCGGGATGCCGGCGTCGGCGCCGGTCAGCTGGGTGCCCTGGATCATCGCGGCGGAGAGCAGGAACTTGTTGCCCTCCTCGTCGCAGGTGATCAGCGGACGATCGCTTTTGTCAGCCACCGGCTTGGGGCTGGCGCCCGGCTCGGGGCAGGTGTAGTCGGCGAAGCGCTGGAGCCAGGTGTTGCCCGGGTTGTCGATCCACTGGAGCGGCTTGCCGACCGGCGCGCCCTTCGAGGTCGTCGGGTCCACCGGAGCCGCCGGGTCAGCGTTGGGGTCCGCCCCCGGGTCGGTGCTGGGGTCGGTACTGGGGTCGGTACTGGGGTCGGCTGATCCTGTGGCCGACGGCTTCGGGCTGGCCTTCGCACTCGGCGTGGCCGTCGCCTTCGGGCCGGTGGTCTTGCCGTCCGCGGCGAGGAGGCCGCGGGAGACCGCGCGCCCCTTCGGGGTCGCGCTCGGGCTGGCGTCGGCCGACGGGTCCGCGGCCGGCGAGGACGAGCCGCTCGGATCCGAGGCCTTCGGGCCGGCCGAGCCGCTGGGGCTGGCCCCGTCCGACGCATCGGCGCCCGCGGACGGGCTCGGGGCCGCCGGAGCCGAGGGCTGCTGGCTGGCCCGCCCGGGTGCGCTGACCGAGACCAGCCGGAAACGCAGCTGCGCTGTCTGCTTGACCGAGTCGACCAGGTCGGTGTTGTTCTGACCTGGGATCTCGACCACGATGTTGCGGTTGCCCTGGAGGGCGACCTCGGCCTCGGCCACGCCCTGTCCGTTGACCCGCTGGTCGATGATGCCGCGAGCCTCGTCCAGCTTCTCGGGGGTGATGTCCTCCCCGGTCGCCGTGCTCGCCTCGAGGGTGATCCGGGTGCCACCCTGGAGGTCGAGACCGAGCTTGGGCGTCCACTGACCGCCGAGGGCCACTCCGCCATACAGGGCCGCGACGACCACCGCGAACGCGATAAGCCGCCGGCCGGGGCGGGGCGATCTTCTTGCCACTGCTACTCGCTCCTCAGGAGGCGGAGGTCGTCCGCCCGTGGTTGCTCGTCCTCGGTGCTGCTGGTCCTCAGTGCTCGGCGGACCCGTCGGTCGGGTCGGGACCCTCGTGCGTGTCGTAGCCGACCGGCTCGACGACGCGGACGACGGCCTGGCGGGCTACCTTCACGGTCATGCCGGACGCGACCTCGAGGTGCAGGGTCTCCTCCTCCAACGACGAGACCCGGCCGAAGATCCCCGCGCCCAGCATCACTTCCGAGCCGATGGCGATGCTCGACTGCGTGTCGGCCAGCTTCTGACGCTGGCGACGTGCGGGGCGGGCGACCAGGAACCAGAACACCGCCACGATGAGCACGAAGGGGATCAGGGGCTGAAGCTCGGACACGTTCACGCTCCTTGGGGTGGTGGGGGTGTGGGCACGCTACGGCACCCGAGGGGGCGCGAGAGGGGCCCGGCCAACGGTCGAGTGTAAAGCACCACACCTGTGCACCGGACCAGTTCGAGGGCACCGGACGGGGTCAGTCGGCGTCGAAGAGGGAGCCGTCGACCGCGAAGGGCGAGCCGGACGGAACGCTGAGCCCCAGGTGGGCCCACGCCGCCGGGGTGGCCACCCGTCCTCGGGGAGTCCGGGCGAGCAGGCCCATCCGGACCAGGAACGGCTCGGCCACCTCCTCGACGGTCTCCCGCTCCTCGGCCACGGCGACCGCGAGGGTGCTGACCCCCACCGGCCCCCCGGCGAAGCGCCGGCAGAGCACGTCGAGGACGGCGCGGTCGAGCCGGTCCAGGCCGGCGGCGTCGACCTCGTAGAGCGCCAGCGCGCGGTGCGCCACGTCGAGGCTGACCACGCCGTCGGCGCGGACCTGGGCGTAGTCGCGCACCCGCCGCAGCAGCCGGTTGGCGATCCGGGGGGTGCCGCGGGAGCGGGAGGCGATCTCCCGCGCGCCGTCGTCGGTGAGTTCGACGCCGAGCAGTCCCGAGGACCGGCGGACGATGAGGTCCAGCTCGGCGCTGTCGTAGAACTCCAGGTGCGCGGTGAAGCCGAACCTGTCCCGCAGCGGACCGGGCAGCAGCCCGGCCCGGGTGGTGGCCCCGACCAGGGTGAAGGGCGGGATCTCGAGGGGGATGGCCGTGGCCCCGGGCCCCTTGCCGATGATCACGTCGACCCGGAAGTCCTCCATGGCCATGTAGAGCATCTCTTCGGCCGGACGGGACATCCGGTGGATCTCGTCGACGAAGAGGACGTCGCCCTCACTGAGCCCGGAGAGGATGGCGGCCAGGTCGCCTGCATGGGTGATGGCCGGGCCCGAGGTCAGGCGCAGCGGGGTGCCCATCTCGCCGGCGATGATCATGGCCAAGGTGGTCTTGCCCAGCCCTGGGGGCCCGGAGAGCAGCACGTGGTCGGGGGCGTGCTCCCGGCGGCGGGCGGCCTCGAGGACCAGGGACAGCTGCTCGCAGACCCGGTTCTGGCCGATGACCTCGTCGAGGCGACGCGGACGCAGGGCGGCCTCGACGGCGCGCTCGTCCCCCTCGGCCTCGGCGTCGACCAGCGACCGGCTGCCGAGGTGGGCGTCCTCCCGGGCCCGCAGATCGGCGTCCCGGGCGCCCTCGCTGGTGCTCACCAGATCAGCTCCGGCTCAGGGTGCGCAGGGCCGCGCGCAGCAGCGCGGCGACGTGGGGCTCCTCACCGGCGGCACGGCTGGCGTCGGCGTCGGGTCCGACGACCTCGAGCGCGTGCTCGGCCTCCCTGGTCGACCAGCCCAGTCCGACCAGGCCCGAGCGGACCTGCCCGCGCCAGGGCTCCTGCGCCGAGACCGGCACGGCCCGCCCCGGGGACCCTCCGGTGAGCGGACCGATCCGGTCCTTGAGCTCGAGGATGATGCGCTGGGCGCCCTTCTGACCGATGCCGGGGACCTGGGTGAGCAGGGGGACGTTCTCCTGGGTGACCGCCCGGCGCAGTCCGTCCGGGCTGTGTACGGCGAGCATGGCCTGGGCCAGCTTGGGGCCGACGCCGCTCGCGGTCTGGAGGATCTCGAAGACCGACTTCTCGTCCTCGTCGGCGAAGCCGAACAGCGTCAGCGACTCCTCCCGGACGACCATCGTGCTGGCCAGAGTCGCCTTCTCGCCCACCCGGAGGCCGGCCAGCGTCCCGGGGGTGCAGAGCAGCTCGAGCCCGACACCGCCCACCTCGAGCACGGCCGAGGTCACCCCGAGAGCGGCCACCCGCCCGGAGACGAAGGCGATCACCGGCTGCTTCTCGCGCCCGCCGCCACCGCGGCCTCGATGCGGGCCTGGGCGCTGCCGCGCCAGATGTGCGTGATGGCCAGGGCCAGGGCGTCGGCGGCGTCGGCCGGCCGGGGTGGCCCGTCGAGACGCAGCAGCCGGGTGACCATGGCCCCAACCTGGGCCTTGTCGGCGCGCCCGCTGCCGCTGACCGCGGCCTTGACCTCGCTGGGAGTGTGCAGGGCGACCGGGATTCCCCGGCGGGCGGCGCTGACCAGGGCGATGCCGCTGGCCTGGGCGGTGCCCATCACGGTCCGGACGTTGTGCTGGCTGAAGACGCGCTCCACGGCCACCGCGTCGGGCTGGTGCCGCTCGATCCACTCGCCGATCGCGACCTCGATGGCGTGCAGGCGCTGGGCTACCGGCAGGTCGGGATCTGTCCGCGCCACCCCCACGTCGACCAGGTGCAGGGGCCGCCCGACGCTGCCGTCGACGACGCCGAGCCCGCACCGGGTCAGACCCGGGTCGATCCCCAGCACCCGCATCCTCGCGACCCTCTCGCCTCGTCGTCCCCCTTGCGGGGTCGAACACCTGTTCGTCCGATCACGCTAACCGAGCCACGTCCCGATCCTCCGGCGACACGCGAGGGTGGACAGGGAGGGCTACTCGTCGGCGTCGACGAGCTCGGCCAGCACCTCGTCGCTGATGTCGCCGTTGGAGAAGACGTTCTGCACGTCGTCGAGGTCCTCGAGTGCCTCGACCAACCGCATCACCGAGCCGGCCGTGCCGCCGTCGGCGAGCTCGACGCTCATCGAGGGCACGAAGGAGGCGTCGGCGGAGTCGTAGTCCACGCCGGCGGCCTGGAGCGCCGTGCGCACCGCGACCAGGTCGGTGGCCTCGCTGATCACCTCGTAGGCCTCGCCGAGGTCGCTGACCTCCTCGGCACCCGCGTCGAGGGTGGCTTCGAGGACGTCGTCCTCGCCTATCTGACGCTCCTCCTGGGCACGGGGGACGACCACGACCCCCTTGCGGTGGAAGAGGTAGGAGACCGAGCCCGGGTCGGCCAGCGAGCCGCCGTTGCGTGACATCGCGGTCCGGACCTCCATCGCCGCGCGGTTCCGGTTGTCGGTCAGGCACTCGATGAGCAACGCGACGCCGTGCGGTCCGTAGCCCTCGTACATGATCGTCTGGTAGTCCGCTCCCCCGGACTCCGCCCCCGAGCCGCGCTTGACCGCCCGCTCGATGTTGTCGTTGGGCACCGAGGTCTTCTTGGCCTTCTGGATCGCGTCGTAGAGCGTCGGATTGCCCGCGACGTCACCGCCGCCGGCCCGGGCGGCGACCTCGATATTCTTGATCAGCTTGGCGAAGAGCTTGCCGCGGCGCGCATCCACGACGGCCTTCTTGTGCTTCGTGGTCGCCCACTTGGAGTGGCCTGACATGGGGTGTGCGCCTACTTCCGGTTCGCGTCGGTGAGCCCGCTACGCCGGACGTGCTCCACGAACAGGGCGTGGAAGCGAGGGTCGCCGGTGATCTCGGGGTGAAACGAGGTGGCCAGCAGGCTGCCCTGCCGGACGGCGACGATCCTACCGACCGCCGCGCCCGATGCCACCGTGGCGACGACCTCGACCTCGGCGCCGACCTTCTCCACCCAGGGCGCCCGGATGAAGACGGCGTGGAAGACCGGGTCGAAGCCGGCCACGTCGAGGTCGGCCTCGAAGGAGTCGACCTGACGCCCGAAGGCGTTGCGCCGGACCACCACGTCGAGTCCGCCCAGCGTCTCCTGGCCAGCGGCGCCGTCCTCGATCCGGTCGGCGAGCAGGATCATCCCCGCGCAGGTGCCGAAGGCGGGCAGACCCGAGCGCAGAGCGGAACGCAGCGGCTCGAGCAGGTCGAAGACCCGGGCCAGTCGGACCATCGTCGTGGACTCCCCGCCGGGGATGACCAGGCCGTCCACGGCCTCGAGCTCGCTGACCCGTCGTACGGCGAGTGTGCGGGCCCCCGCAGCCTCGAGCATCTCCCGGTGCTCCCGGACATCGCCCTGGAGGGCGAGGACGCCGATGGTCAGGGAGGAAGGACCCCGCCCCGGGGGCCCCGCGCTCACCAGTCCCGTGCTCACCAGCCGCGCTCGGCGAGCCGGTGTGGCGCCGGGATCTCCTCGACGTTGATGCCGACCATGGCCTCGCCGAGCCCGCGGGAGACCTTGGCCACCACGTCGGGGTCGTCGTAGAAGGTGGTGGCCTTGACGATCGCC
>JBBPYL010000067.1:0-7355 GCA_038199935.1 Propionibacteriales bacterium
CGAACATAGAACCCACACCCCGTGCGCGTCTTACCCACCAGGCGCCAAGTCGCCAGATCCCTGACCCCAACCGCGCTCCGCTACCTCTCAGCGCCGAAACTCACCCACATTCATGCCGGGAGAGCCCACTTTCGACCCTGTGGCCGAGTGTGGTCGCGCGACCTGGACGGACGGACGGACGGACGGACGCGGCGCGGTGCGGAGGGTGCGGTGCGAGCGCGGCCCTCAGAAGAGGGCCTGCTGCTCCAGCTCCAGCAGGGAGCGCTTGCGGCTCACGCCCCCCGCGTAGCCGGTGAGCGATCCGTTCGACCCCACCACGCGGTGGCAGGGTACGACGATGGGGAGTGGGTTACGGCCGTTGGCCAGACCCACCGCTCGGGACGAGGCCACCGTGAGTCCCAGTCGGCGGGCCACCTCGCCGTACGTCGCGGTCTCGCCGTAGGGGATCCGGCCGAGCTCGGCCCAGACCCGGCGCGCGAAGTCACTGCCATCGGGACGCAGGGGAAGGTCGAAGTCAGTGAGCCCGTGGCCGAAGTACGCCGTGAGCTGACGCGCGGCCTCGACCAGCACCGGGTCCTCGTCGGCCCGGTCGCCGGCCGGTCGGCCCGCGGACCGGGCCTGGGCCCGGACCCGCGAAGAGTTCGGCGAGACGTCCTCACCCGCGTCGGGAGCGAACTCGAGGGCGATCAGAGCCCCACGGTGCGCGACCAGGCGCAGCGGTCCTACCGGAGAGTCCAGGACGGTCCACACAGCACTCACGCCTCCTTCGTCGTACGGGTCGAGGGACGCACCGGCCGGCTCGACCCGCCGGGAGGCGGCAGGTCGGGGTCGAGCACCGGAAGGCTGGTCCAGAGGTGGAGCAGGGCGTAGGAGCGCCAGGGTCGCCAGGACGCCGAGGCGGACCCCAGCGCGTCGGCAGCACCCCCGAGGGCCATCCAGGCGTTTCGCACGCCCAGATCGGTGGGCAGGAAGGCGTCCGGCTGGCCGAGCGCGCGCATGGCCACGTAGTCCGCGGTCCACGGTCCGATCCCGGGGAGGTCGAGCATCCGTCGACGTACCTCGTCGCGGTCGCTGCCGCGGTCGAGCGCGATCTCGCCGGCGGCCAGGGCGGCACACAGGCCCACCAGGGCGCGACCGCGGGCCCGCGGCATGGGCAGCGTCTCGGGATCGGCCTCCGCGATCCGGGCGGGATCCGGGAACAGACGGTCCGGCACGCCGTCGCGGCGGATCGGACCGGGAGCGCCGAACCGGTCCACCAGGCGTCCGGTGACGGTGCGCGCGGCCGAGACCGAGACCTGCTGGCCGATCACCGTCCGCACGGCGATCTCGGCGCCGTCGGGGTGTCCGGGCACCCGCAGTCCTGGACGTCGAGCGACCAGCGGACCCAGCACCGGATCCGCCCCCAGGGACTCGGCGATCGGCGCCGGGTCGCTGTCCGCGTCGAGCATCCGGCGACAGCGCTCGACCGCGGCGCCGAGGTCGCGCAGGTCGACCAGCTCGATCCGACAGCGGACGAAGCCCTGGTCCGCCACGTCATCGTCGAGCAGCAGCGCGACGGTTCCGGCGGCGTGGGGCAGGTCGAGCGTGCGGACGAACCAGCCCTCGACGACGGCCTCGACGCCCCGGACGGCGTGCAGGACCCAGAACCTGGCCAGCGCGGCCCAGTCGAAGGGCAGGCGCACCGGGAGACGGAGCTCCAGCGGTCCGGTCGCGGCCGGGTCGGTCGGCTCACCGCGCGCGGCGCGCAGCGTGGTCGGGCTCGCCGCGTACACCTCGCGCACCGTGTCGTTGAACTGACGGATGCTGGAGAACCCCGCCGCGAAGGCCGCGTCGGAGAAAGACATGCTGGTGGTCTCGATCAGCACCCGGGCACTCTGGGCCCGGCGAGCCCGCGCCAACGCCAGCGGACCGGCTCCGAGCTCGTGGACCAGGATCCGGTTGAGATGGCGCGCGGTGTAGCCGACGCGTCGGGCCAGGCCCTCGATCCCCTCCCGCTCCACGACGCCGTCGGCGATCAGCCGCATCGAGCGACCGGCGACGTCGGCCGCGACGTCCCACTCGGGGGATCCGGGCGTGGCGTCGGGCAGGCAGCGCTTGCAGGCCCGGAAGCCCTCGGCCTGCGCCGCGGCCGCCGTGCGGTGGAAGGTCACGTGGCGGCGCAGCGGCGTCAACGCCGGGCATGAAGGTCGACAGTAGATCCCGGTGCTCGTCACCCCGGTGTAGAAGACCCCGTCGAACCGACGGTCCCGACTGCGTAAGGCCCGGTAGCAGGCGTCGGTGTCGGCGAGATCCATACCCCGATCCTGCCCGGCCGCCCCCGACGACGCTAGCGGGAATCAGACAGCAGTCACTGACCCCCGGATTCGCCGGGGACGGCCGAGGCCTGCCGAGGATCCACGTGCTCCGCTCGGTCACCTGGTCGTCGTCACCGCGATCTTGGCGCGGGTGCGGACCGGGCCGCACGAGGGCCGTGCCGTAGAGGGCCGACCCAGGACTGAGGCCGGGCAGCAGAACGACGAAGAGGTCCCGGCCTGCGTCGCCGCAGTTCAGGACCCCTTTTCGGATCTGTACCCCCGACGGGATTCGAACCCGCGCTACCGCCTTGAGAGGGCGGCGTGCTAGGCCACTACACAACGGGGGCCTAGGACAGGTCGAAACTCTAACGGTTGCTCGTATCTCGACCAAATCGCTGGGGTACTAGGACTCGAACCTAGACTAACTGGACCAGAACCAGTCGGGCTGCCAATTACCCCATACCCCATGGGATCCGGCTTCTCTCGAAGCCCGGATGAGAATACACGGGGCGTGAGGCCCCGCCAAAACGACCCCTTAGGCCACCGGAAGCGGCCGGTGGCCTACTGGTTGCCGTGGAACCGTGCCGTGCTCCGCTGTCTGGTTGCGCAACCCCATCCGCCTCGTCGCGAGGACCACGAGCGCCGCGTAGGTCAGCGACTGGGTCAGCGTCAGCGGGATGTTCCACCACGAGATCTCACTCACGCTGAGGCTCTCGGTGATGTCGCCCAGCAGCAGGGCCACCCCGAAGGCGAGGAAGTTGTTCAAGATGTGCAGCGCCACCCCGGCCTCCAGCCCGCCGGTCCGCAGGACCAGCCACCCAGCGATCAGCCCGAAGAAGAACCGGTCGAAGAAGAGCGGGAAGTTCTGGGCGCCGTGGGCCACCGCGAACAGCGACGAGGTCACCAGCAGCGCCGTCCACCGCGCCATCACTTGCACCCACCGCTCGGCGCTGAAGCCGAGCAGCGACCCGATGGCCTGCATCAGGTAGCCCCGGAAGAAGTACTCCTCCCCCGCCGCCTGGAACGGCGTGGTGAGCAGGACGACGACCGCCAGCGCCACCGCGCCGGTGGTGAAGTCGTTGAGGTTCGTGCTGAGGTCCGTCTCCTGCTGACCGGGCAGCACCTGGCTGACCACGACCTGGGCGACCAGAGCGACCACGGAGATGCCCAGGCACACCACGAAGAAGCGCCAGCGGAACTTCGGGGCGACCGAGGCCAGCCAGCGCGGACGCATCTGGTGGACCACCCGCATCGTCACCCAGGTGACCAGGATCATCGCTCCGAGCGAGATGTTCAGCAGCAGCAGGAAGGACGGGCTGATCGACTCCAGCGTGCTGAGCTGGTCGAGGTTGTCCATGAAGGGTCCAGAGCGGGCGTAGGCCAGGAAGACGAGTGCCCCGGCGACGAGCACCTGCACAGCCAAGAAAAGCACCAGGAGCAGGCCGAGGCCGACCAGCGGCTTCCACCAGGTGTAGTTCCAGGTCCGCAGCATGAGGTGGTAGGGCACCGGCTCGGGGTGCGGGTACGACGGCAGGTCCGGGCGTCGCTGCGCGACCGGAGCCGGTCTCGACGAGGGCGCCGGCGGAGGCCACGAGGACGGGACGGCGGGGCGGGGAGGGAGTTGGTCGCTCATCGGGTCTCAGGTGGCCGGCTGCACGTCGGCCAGCCGGGCCAGGGAACGCTCCCGACCCAGTAGCTCGAGGGACTCGAACAGCGGCGGGGAGACCCGCCGGCCGGTGACGGCGACACGCACCGGCCCGAAGGCGTTACGGGGCTTGAGACCCAGGCCGTCGACCAGGCCGGCCCGCAGGGCCTCGTCGATCCCCTCGGTCGTCCACTGCGGCAGCGCGGCCAGGGCGTCGTGCGCGGCGCGGACGACCTCGCGGCCAGGCTCGTCGAGCAGCTTCTCGGCGTCCACCGGGTCCCGCGTGAACGAGGTCTCGTCGCGGAACAGGAAGCCGAGCATCCCCACGCACTCGTCGAGGGTGGTCATCCGCTCCTGCACCAGCGGGGTGGCCGCGCTCAGCAGGGCGCGCTGCCCGGGCGTCGGGTCCTCCCCCACGACTCCGGCCTCGACCAGGAAGGGCACCAGCCGTTCGGCCAGGTCGTCGGGGTCCAGGGCCCGCAGGTGCGTGGCGTTGATGGCCTCGGCCTTCTTCAGGTCGAAGCGCGCCGGATTGAGGTTGACCCGGTCGATCTCGAAGGCGGCGACCATCTCCTCCATCGAGAAGATGTCGCGGTCCTCGGCGATCGCCCACCCCAGCAGGGCCAGGTAGTTCAGCAGTCCCTCGGGCAGGAACCCCCGGTCGCGGTAGCCCAGCAGGTTCGCCTCTGGGTCCCGCTTGGAGAGCTTCTTGTTGCCCTGGCCCATCACGTACGGCAGGTGTCCGAACCGCGGGGTCACCCCGGTGCCGATCCCGAGCTCGCGCAGGGCGTCGTGCAGGGCGATCTGGCGAGGTGTCGAGGACAGCAGGTCCTCCCCGCGCAGGACGTGGGTGATCTCCATCAGCGCGTCGTCCACCGGGTTGACCAGCGTGTACAGGGGATGTCCGTTGCCGCGGACCAGCACGAAGTCCGGGACATTGTCGGCGGCGAAGGTGATCTTGCCCCGGACCAGGTCGTCGAAGGTGATCGCGTCGTCGGGCATCCGGAACCGGACCACCGGACGTCGCCCCTCAGCGGCGTACGCGGCGGCCTGCTCCGCGCTGAGCGCGCGACAGTGCCCGTCGTACCCGGGGGCGCGACCCTGGGCCCGCGCCTCGACGTTGCGCTGGTCGAGCTCATCGGCCGAGCAGTAGCAGTGGTACGCGCGGCCGGAGCCGAGCAGCCGCGCGGCCACGTCGGCGTAGATCTCGTAGCGCTCGGACTGGCGGTAAGGACCGTGGTCGCCGCCCACCTCGGGGCCCTCGTCCCAGTCCATCCCGAGCCAGCGCAGGACCTCGAGCAGGGTGTCGTAGGACTCCTGGGAGTCACGCGCGGCATCGGTGTCCTCGATGCGGAAGACGAACGTGCCCTGGTGGTGGCGGGCGAAGGCCCAGTTGAACAGGGCCGTCCGGGCCAGTCCCACGTGCGGGGAGCCGGTCGGGGAGGGACAGAAGCGCACACGTACGGGAACCTCAGTCACGAGCCACCACCTTGTTGGACAGGGATCCGATGCCGGCGATGGTGACCTCGACCTCGTCGCCGACCGTCATCGGTCCGACGCCGGCCGGGGTGCCGGTGAGGATCACGTCACCGGGCAGGAGGGTCATCACCGAGGAGACGTGCGCGACCAGGGTGGGGACGTCGAAGATCAGGTCGCGGGTCGACCCGTCCTGGACGAGGTCCCCGTTCAGGTGCGTCTGAAGGGCCAGGTCGGAGACGTCGAGCTCAGTCTCGATCCAGGGCCCGAGGGGACAGAAGGAGTCGAAGCCCTTGGCCCTGGTGAACTGGACGTCGCGGCGCTGCAGGTCACGCGCCGTGACGTCGTTGCCGACGGTGTAGCCGTAGACGACCTCGGCCACCCGCTCGGGGGTGACGTCGCGACAGATCCGACCGATGACGACGGCGAGCTCCCCCTCGAAGTGCACCTCGGAGGACTGCGCGGGGTAGAACACCGGGTCCCCGGGCCCCACCACCGAGGTGTTCGGCTTGAGGAACATCATCGGCTCCTCGGGCAGGTCGGTCCCCATCTCGGCGGCGTGGTCGGCGTAGTTGCGGCCGATCCCCACCACCTTGCTGCGCGGGATCACCGGCGCGAGCAGCCGGACGTCCGCGAGGGGGATCTCGGTGGTGGTCAAGGAGATGCCGACGTAGAGCGGGTCCCCGGCGAGGGCGACGATCATGCTGTCCTCGGCCGGGATGCCCAGCGCGTCGACGTCCCCGGTCACGACTCCGTACTGGGGGTCGTCCCCCGTGGTGAACCTGGCGATGCGCACCGGGCGAGCCTACCGGCGGGGGGGCTGCTCACGGGCCACTACCCTGCGTCCTGTGCATCCTGAGACCCTCGCCAAGGCCCACGTGCTGACCTCACCGCAGTGGCGCGCCCGGCAGGCCGCGCACCACGAGCGGGTGGACGGCTGGCTGGGCGGGCACCGATCACGCCGCGCGTCGGGCACCGCCCACCCGGTGGAGGACTTCCTGTTCACCTACTACTCCCAGAAGCCGGCCGGGCTGCGTCGGTGGCACCCGGGTTACGGCGTCGTGCTGGAGGCCGAAGACGGCGACGCCGAGGACCTCCGGGACGGCGTGCCCGCCGAGCTGATCGACGCGACCGGCTACCGGCGAGGTCCCCGGGGCCTCCGGGTCGAGGAGGCGCTGCTGAGCTCGCGGCACGTCCTGGTGAGCACGTTGCGGCGCCTGCTGGCCGCCACGGTCAACCGGCCGGCCCAGCTCGGCTGCCTGGGCCTGCACGAGTGGGCGATGGTCTACCAGCTGGAGCAGGACCAGGTCCGGCACGCGTCGTGGCCCCTGCGACTGGGCTCCCGCGGCACCGACCGGGTGGTGGAGACCCACAGGGTGGCCTGCTCGCACTTCGACGCGGTGCGCTTCTTCACCGAGCCTGCGCTGGCCCACAACGTCCTCTCCCCCGGCCGCGAGGACCGGGCCGAGTGGGAGCAGCCAGGGTGTCTGCATGCGGGGATGGACCTCTACAAGCACGCCTTCCGGCTCTCCCCGCTGGTCGCCTCCGAGCTCGTCGCGGACTGCTTCGCGCTGGCCCGGGAGATCCGGGTCCTCGACATGCGCGCCTCCCCCTACGACTTCTCCGCGCTGGGCTACGCCCCGGTCCGGATCGAGACGCCCGAGGGCAAGGCGGAGTACATCGCCGCCCAGCGTGACTTCGCGGTGCGCGCCGCGCCCCTGCGAGCTCGGCTCCTGGCCGAGTGCGAGCGCCTGCTGGCCGTGCTGATCTGAGGGTTCAGTGGCCGCTGATGGAACGGACTAGACGGTATGGCGTGACCGCCTCGGATTGAGGGGTTGCGGGCTGGGGCCTCACTCACACATGTTCGTGGGTTACCGGACAGGGGCTGCCTGCCCGGCCTATCCGACAGTTGTGGGAGGCCCCAGTGATGTATCAGCGTA
>JBBPYL010000068.1:0-25537 GCA_038199935.1 Propionibacteriales bacterium
GCCGGGTGTCCCAGTCGTCGCCACCGAGCACGTTGTCGCCCGAGGTGGCCTTGACCTCGACCACGCCGTCGCCGATCTCGAGCAGCGACACGTCGAAGGTGCCACCGCCGAGGTCGAAGACCAGGATGGTTTGGTCGGCCTCCTTGTCAAGGCCGTAGGCCAGCGCGGCCGCGGTCGGCTCGTTGACGATCCGGCTCACGTTGAGCCCGGCGATCTCGCCGGCCTCCTTGGTGGCCTGACGCTGGGAATCGGAGAAGTACGCCGGGACGGTGATCACCGCGTCGGTGACGGTCTCCCCGAGGTACGCCTCGGCGTCACGCTTGAGCTTCTGGAGCACGAAGGCCGAGATCTGCTGGGGGGTGAAGGGCTTGTCGTCGATCTGGGTCTTCCAGTCGGTTCCCATGTGGCGCTTGACCGAGCGGATCGTCCGGTCGACGTTGGTGACGGCCTGACGCTTGGCCACCTCGCCGACGAGGACCTCGCCGCTCTTGGCGAAGGCGACCACGGAGGGGGTGGTGCGTGCACCCTCCGCGTTGGCGATGACGGTGGGTTCTCCACCTTCGAGGACCGAGACGACGGAGTTGGTCGTCCCGAGGTCGATGCCTACTGCACGAGCCATGGTGTTCCTCCTGTGCGTGCTCTCGCCGGGGCCGGCGAGAAGATTCCAGTGGGTGGGTCGGTGATCTGCGAGTGAGGAGGCCCGACGTTCGTCAGCGGGCCATGCCCCGAGTCTGTCAGACAACCTGAGCCGGTTCAACTCAACTTTACTGACGCGGACTATCACCTTGCTCACACTCGACCACCACCACCCCGATTCGGGGTGCTAGCCGATGCGGATGCGAACCGGGGCGGAGGCGCGGCCCGAGGCCTTGTCGAGCATGCGGAACCGGGTCGGACCCGTGCGGTTGGTGTAGATGTACGTGCGATACGCCCCGTCACTCACCTGGGTGTCGACCGGGAAGTCGGTCCAGCCGGACTCGAAGCGCTGGACCTGGAGAGTGGCCCCGTCCCCGTTACGGTAGGTCCCGATCAGGTCGATGCGCTGACCGGCCGCCGCCTGGGCCGGCGTCACCCGCAGGGTGATCCGCCGGGCCGGCTTCTTCTTCTTCGTGGGGGTCGCCTCGGCGGAGGGCGACGCGCTGCGCGAGCGCTGCGGCGGGTCGGGCAAGCTTTGGGGGCTCGTGGTCGGCCTCCCGGTGGGCAGGTACAGGCTCGGCTCCGCGGTCGCAGTGATCGAGCGCTCGCCGAGGCCGCTGAGCCGGGTCGCGCCGAGCACCACGCCGCCGACCACGCCGCCGACCAGCAGCGAGATGACGACCAGCGCACTGAGCCCGACGACGAGCTGGCGGACCCAGGACGGGTCCTCATTCGAAGAGGCCATGCCACGATCATCGTGCACGGCCGGGACAATCGAAAACCGTGCCGCCCCCGAAGGGGCGACACGGCGTCTCGAGTGATCGTGGCCTCAGGCGTCCAGCCGCTCCCCGGTACCGGTGGAGAACAGGTGCACGTGGCCCTGCTTCGGCGCGAGGTGGATCGTCTCACCCTTGGTCGGGGGCTTGCGGCCGTCGACGCGGGCGATCACGTCGTAGTCCTGCCCGTTGAGGTCGGCGGTTCCGAAGACGTAGGCATCCGCGCCGAGCTCCTCGACCAGGTTCACCGTGGTCGTCAGGCCCTCCCCCTCACCAGCCAGGCTCATGTCCTCGGGACGGATACCGACGGTGACCTTCTGGCCAGATCGTCCAGCCTCCTCCGCGGTCTCCCGCGGGATGGGCAGGTTGGCGTCGCCGAACTTCATCGAGCCACCGTCGACGGCGACCTCGAACAGGTTCATCGCCGGCGAGCCGATGAAGCCGGCCACGAAGACGTTCGCCGGGTTGTCGTACATGTTCCGGGGGCTGTCGACCTGCTGGAGGATGCCGTCCTTGAGCACGGCGACCCGGTCACCCATGGTCATCGCCTCGATCTGGTCGTGGGTCACGTAGACGGTGGTGACACCGAGCCGACGCTGGAGGGCGGCGATCTGGCTGCGCGTCTGCACCCGCAGCTTGGCGTCGAGGTTCGACAGCGGCTCGTCCATCAAGAACACCTGCGGAGAGCGGACGATCGCCCGGCCCATGGCCACGCGCTGACGCTGGCCGCCAGAGAGCGCCTTCGGCTTGCGGTCGAGGTAGTCGCTGAGGTCGAGAATCTTCCCGGCCTCCTCGACCCGCTTGCGGATCTCGTCCTTGGACTCGCCGGCGATCTTCAGAGCGAAGCCCATGTTATCGGCCACCGACATGTGGGGGTAGAGCGCGTAGTTCTGGAAGACCATCGCGATGTCCCGGTCCTTGGGCGCCAGGTTCGTCACGTCCCGGTCGCCGATCCGGATGGATCCGCTGGTCACGTCCTCCAGGCCGGCGAGCATCCGCAGCGAGGTGGACTTACCGCAGCCCGAGGGGCCGACGAGGACGAGGAACTCGCCGTCCCCGATGTCGATGTTGAGCTCGTCGACCGCGGGGCTGTCGGCTCCGGGGTAGAGCCGGCTGGCGCCGTCGAAGGTCACTGTCGCCATGTCTGTCTCCTTCACCGGCGGGAACGCGCCGGACGATCCGTTGTAATGGAGTGAACGCCATGGACCCTAGTGGCCGGCGTCACACGATGTCTACGACGCGGGGGCGGCGACCCCGGCTCGTCCGGCCGGGTCCGGCCGCATCGTGATGACCTCGTGACCCGCCTGTGACCCGGCCGCGACGTTACCTGATCGTTACCACCAGAGCGGTTGACCCGAGATTGCGTAAACGTTTACATCACTAGTACCGGGACGCGGATGACGCACCGCACAGCGACGTCCGGACCGCGTGCAGATGACAGAGGAGCAACAGATGCGAACACCCACGGTGCGCCGAGGCGTGAAGTCCGCCGCCATCTTGATGAGCGCCGGCCTCATGCTCGCGGCATGTGGCGGAGACGACAGCGGCGGCGGGACCCAGACCGCCGGAGGGACCTCGCCTGGCGAGGGCAAGGCCGAATGCGCGCAGCTGACCGAGTTCGGCGACCTGACCGGCAAGGAGGTGAGCGTCTACACCTCGATCGTGCAGCCGGAGGAGAAGACCCAGACGGATTCCTACAAGCTCTTCACCGAGTGCACCGGCGCTGAGGTCGCCTACGAGGGCTCCAAGGAGTTCGAGGCCCAGCTCATCGTCCGCGTCAAGAGCGGCAACCCGCCGGACGTCGCGTATGTCCCCCAGCCCGGTCTGCTCCAGACCCTGGTGCGCGACACCGGCAAGGTGCTCGCTCCTCCCCAGGCGACCGAGACGAACGTCGACGACTTCTTCGGTGAGGGCCTCAAGGAGGCCGGCAGCGTGGACGGCACGTTCTACGCCGCACCGCTGGGCGCCAACGTGAAGTCGTTCGTGTGGTACTCGCCGAGCATGTTCAAGAAGAACGGCTACGACATCCCCGAGACCTGGGACGAGATGCTCACCCTCTCGGACAAGATCGCCGCCAGCGGCACCAAGCCGTGGTGCATGGGCATCGGCTCGGGTGACGCCACCGGGTGGCCGATGACCGACTTCCTCGAGGACGCCGTGCTCCGGGAAGCCGGACCCGACGTCTACGACCAGTGGGTCAGCCACGAGATCCCCTTCAACGACCCGCAGATCGTCGCAGCCCTGGACCGCGTCGGGGGCATCGTGAGGAACGAGGACTACGTCAACGGCGGGCTCGGCGATGTGAAGTCCATCGCGACCACCGAGTGGAACGCCGGCGGTCAACCCATCCTCGACGGCGACTGCGCGATGATGCGTCAGGCCAGCTTCTACGCCACCCAGTGGCCTGACGGCACCGACGTCTCCGAGAACGGCGACGTCTGGACCTTCTACCTGCCGGTGGTCAACGAGGACTTCGGCAACCCCGTCCTGGTGGGTGGCGAGTTCGTGGCCGCCTTCGCCGACCGTCCCGAGGTCCAGGCCTTCCAGACCTATCTCTCCAGCGACATCTGGGCCAACGAGAAGGCCAAGGCCACCCCGGCGGGCGGCTGGTTCAGCGCCAACACCGGCCTGGACGTTGCCAACCTGTCCAGCCCCCTGGACCGCCAGTCGGTGGAGCTCATCCAGGACCCCGACGCGGTCACCCGCTTCGACGGCTCGGACCTGATGCCCGGGGCCGTCGGCGCCGGGTCGTTCTGGAAGGAGATGACCTCCTGGGTCATCGGCCAGGACTCGCAGACCTCCCTGGACAAGATCGAGTCCAGCTGGCCCAACTGATCCGCCTTGGTCACTCCCGGGCGGCAGGCACGCCTGCCGCCCGGGAGTGACCGCCGGGCCCCCTCAGGGGCTCTCCCATCACTCGTCTCTTGAGGAGGATCGAGATGTCGACAGGCGAGAAGCTGCTCCAGCTCCTCATCGCCATCGGGTTGTTCGTCGGGGTCATGCTGGTCGTCCTGGTCGTCTCCGACCGCGTGAAGTCCAAGCGCGGCGAGACCGTCCAGACCACCGCCTTCGTGCTCCCAGCGGTCGTGATGATCACGATCGGCCTGCTCTACCCAGGGCTGCGCACCATCTACCAGTCGTTCCGCGACGCCAGCTCCAGCCAGTTCGTCGGGTTCGAGAACTACGCCACGATCTTCACCAACCCCGACCAGCTCAACGTGCTGCGCAACACCGCCATCTGGGTCATCGTCACGCCCGTGGCCGCCACGCTGATCGGGCTGGTCTACGCCATCCTGATCGACAAGTCCCGCTTCGAGAAGTTCGCCAAGACGCTGATCTTCCTGCCGATGGCGATCTCGCTGGTTGGCGCGTCGCTGATCTGGAAGTTCGTCTACGACTACAAGGCGACCAGCAACGAACAGATCGGCGTGCTGAACGCCCTGCTCAAGGTGGTCGGGCTGGACACCTACCGGTTCCTGCTGACCGAACCGTGGAACACGGTCTTCCTCATCGTGATCATGATCTGGGTCCAGGCCGGGTTCGCGATGGTCGTGCTCTCCGCGGCCATCAAGGCCATCCCCGACGACATCATCGAGGCCGCCCGTCTCGATGGAGTCAGCGGCTTCCGGATGTTCCGCTACATCACCGTGCCGAGCATCCGCCCCTCGTTGATCGTCGTCCTGACCACGATCAGTATCGCGACGCTGAAGGTCTTCGACATCGTCCGGACCGCGACCGGCGGCAACTTCGGCACCAGCGTGCTCGCCTACGAGTTCTACGTGCAGAGCTTCCGCTCGTTCAACGCCGGGCTCGGTGCTGCGTTGGCCGTGCTGCTGTTCGTCCTGGTCATCCCGATCGTCGTCTATAACATCCGTCAGATGCGCCGGCTGGAGGCACGATGAGCACCACCACACCCCCCACCCCGAAGACGGCGACGCCGAAGAACCGCACCCAAGCGGCCGCCGAGACCGCGCACAAGCGGCTGTCCTCGCCGTGGGCCTCCACCGCGGCGATCGTCATCGCGCTGCTGTGGACCGTGCCCACGCTCGGACTGTTCATCTCCTCGTTCCGTCCCGAGCAGGACGTCAAGACGACTGGTTGGTGGACCTGGTTCGTCAACCCGGGCTTCACGTTCTCGAACTACGACGCGGTGCTGAACGGCAGCGACACCAACCTCGGCACCTACTTCATCAACTCGATCGTGATCACGTTGCCCTCGGTGATCATCCCGATCACACTCGCCACGATGGCCGCGTACGCCTTCGCGTGGATGAAGTTCCCGGGGCGCGACACCCTCTTCGTCGCGGTCTTCGCGATGCAGATCGTGCCGATCCAGGTCACGATGATCCCGCTGCTGACCCTCTACGTGTCCCCGCCGTTCGGCCTGCCCTCGCTGGCCGGTCCCAACGCGTTCGGTGGCGGCTTCTACACGATCTGGCTCTCGCACTCGATCTTCGCGTTGCCGCTGGCGATCTACCTCCTGCACAACTTCATGAAGGAGATCCCGGCGGAGTTGATCGAGGCCGCCCGGGTCGACGGCGCCGGGCACGTGAAGATCTTCACCCGGATCATGCTCCCGCTGATGACACCGGCCATCGCCGCCTTCGGGATCTTCCAGTTCCTCTGGGTCTGGAACGACCTCCTGGTCGCCCTGGTCTTCGGAGGCGGAAACCTCGACGTCTCGCCCCTGACCGTCCGGCTCGCCGAGCTCTCCGGCAGTCGCGGCCAGGACTGGCACCTGCTCTCCGCCGGCGCCTTCGTGTCGCTGATCGTTCCGCTCATCGTCTTCCTGAGCCTGCAGCGCTACTTCGTGCGCGGCCTGCTCGCCGGAAGCGTCAAGGGATAGGGCCGCGGACCTCAGGCCTCCGAGGTGTGATCGTGGACGTACTGCCTGAACCACCGGTAGGAGGCCTTGGGGGTCCGGTCCAGCGTCTCCCGGTCGATGTGCACAAGCCCGAACGTCTTGGCGTAACCCTCGGCCCACTCGAAGTTGTCCAGCAGCGTCCACAGCACGTACCCCCGGACGTCGGCGCCCGCCGAGCGGGCCCGCTCGACCGCGGCGAGGTGATCGCGCAGGTAGTCGATCCGGTCCTGGTCGTCCACCTCGCCGTCCGGGGTGCGTGCGGTGTCCGGGAAGGCCGCGCCGTTCTCGGTGACCATGAGCGGAAGGCCGGTGCGTCGGTGGGTGGTGACCAGCAGCTCTTCGAGACCCCGGTCGTCGATCTCCCAGCCCATGTCGGTGAAGGGGGGCCGCGGGGCACCGATCATGTTCTCCACCCCGGGGAAGGCCTCCGCCTCGGCGTCACCACCCACGACGACGCCGGCGCCGGCTCCGGCGTCGAGCACGTCGACCCTCGAGGGCGTGTAGTAGTTGACCCCGATCCAGTCCGCCGAGCCCTTGATCAGCGCCAGGTCGCCCTCGCGGACCACCTCCGGGTCGTCGAGGACCGGGGCCAGCGCCCGCAGCCGCTCGTCGTAGGCTCCGTCGACCAGGGGGTCGAGCCAGATCCGGTTGCGCAGCGCGTCCACGCCGTCGGCGACCTCGTCGGCCTCAGGCCGTTCGGGCCACACCGGAGCCAGGTTGAGCACGATGCCCACGGTGTCCGCACCCGCCTCATGCATGCGGGCCGCCGCCAGTGCGTGCCCGAGCATCAGGTGGTGCGCGGCGACGTGCGTCCGATCCCCCTCCTGCCGGCCCGGTGCGTGACGTCCCGAGCCGTAGCCGAGGTACGCCGCGCACCAGGGCTCGTTGTGCGTGGCCCACACCTTCACCCGGTCCGCGAGGTACTCGTAGGCGACCATCGCGTAGTCCGCGAAGTGCTCGGCGGTCGAGCGCGCCAGCCAGCCGCCCTCGTCCTCCAGCGGCTGGGGCAGGTCCCAGTGGTAGAGGGTCGCCATCGGCGTCACGCCCCTGTCCAGCAGCGCGTCGACCAGACGGTCGTAGTAGGCCAGTCCGCGCGGCTCGGTCGCACCCGACCCGGCCGGCACGATGCGCGGCCAGGCCAGCGAGAAGCGGTAGAAGTCCACGCCCAGCCCGGCCACGAGGTCGACGTCCTCGGCGTACCGGTCGTAGGAGCCGCAGGCGTCGGTGCCGTCACTGGCGTCGCCGATCGCACCCGGCACCTGCGTGAAGGTGTCCCAGATCGAGGGTCCCTTGCCATCGCGGTCCACGGCCCCCTCCACCTGGTACGACGCGGTGGCGGTGCCGAAGGCGAAGGCGGAGGCGGGCGGAAGATGGCTGCTCATGGCCGACACGCTACGACCCGGAGAGCTCTCCCGGTCCGGGGGACACGATGACGAGCATCAAAGACGTGGCCCGTGAGGTCGGTGTGTCCACCGCCACGGTGTCCCGCGCGCTGCGAGGCCTGGCCGGCGTCTCCGACGACACCCGGATGAAGGTGCGCTCGGTGGCCGACCGGCTCGACTACGTCGCCTCGCCGCAGGCGGCGGGGCTGGTCAGCGGCCAGACCATGGCCGTCGGGGTCGTCGTGCCCTTCGTGACCCGCTGGTTCTACGGGTCCGTGGTGCACGGCGCCGAGGAGCTGCTCCGCGAGGCGGGCTACGACCTGCTGCTCTACAACCTCGCGGGTGACCGGGCGGCGCGCCACCGTGTCTTCTCGACCCACCTGCTGCACAAGCGGGTGGACGCGGTCATGGTGCTCACCCTCACCCCCACCGAGGACGAGATCGCGGCGCTGGCCCGGCTGGACCGGCCGGTGGCCATCGTGGGGGCGCGGGTGCCGGGCTGGTCGAGCGTGCGGATCGACGACGAGGCCGCGGCGCACCTGGCCGTTCAGCACCTGGTCGGCCTCGGTCACGAGAGGATCGGCTACGTGGGCGGGAGCCTGGAGGACCAGCTCGACTTCGCCGCACCGCGGGACCGGCTGACCGGCTACCGCGCGGCGATGCGGGCAGCCGGGCTGGCCGTCCCGCCGCTGGCCGAGGTGGCCAGCGACTTCACCGTGCACGGCGGGCTGGCCTCGGCCCGGCTCATGCTGGAGGCCCGGCCCCGTCCGACCGCGATCTTCGCCGCCTCCGACGAGATGGCGATCGGAGTGGTGCACGGCGTACGGGAGGCCGGGCTGCGGGTGCCCGAGGACATCTCGGTGATCGGCATCGACGACCACGAGATGGCCGAGTTCTTCGATCTCACCACGGTGGCCCAGCCCGTGCACGAGCAGGGTCGGCTGGCCGCGCTCCTGCTGCTCGCGGCCATGGAGCACGCGGTGGTCACGGACCCGCCGGACCTCACCGTGCCGACCCGGCTGATCGTCCGCGGCACCACGGCGCCGCCGTCGTCCTAGAGCCGGCCGCCCGGCGGGGCGGCCGGCGACGTGACCTCGTCGGTCCCGCTCTCGGGGCTGCTATCCGGGAAGTGGGCTCTCGTCGAGGGCCGAGACCGGCTCCTCGGCGACGATCAGCTCCGGCGGGGGGTGGGGCCTTGCGGTAGGTTTGCAGCATTACTCTTGACCCCGGCCCCCGGTCATCCGCGCGTAGAGTTTGGGGTCGCATGTTCCCACTTCGGTGCTTCTGTCTTTCTCGGTGCAAGGAATTCGGGATGGCTCAGTGATGGACCCAGAAGCCGGCGTCACGGGGTCGGGCGACTACACCAGTCGGTTTACCGATTTGGTACGAAGTGTCAAGGTCGCGGGACTGCTCGATCGCCGACAGGGCTATTACTGGTGGCAGATCAGTGTGCATGTCGCGGGCTTCTTCGGAATCTGGGTTGGCTTCTTCCTGGTGGGCAACTCGTGGTTCCAGCTCATCCTCGCCGCTGCGCTCGGTGTGATCGTGACGCAGTTCGGATTCCTCGGGCACGACGCTGCTCACCGACAGATGTTCACGTCGTCGACGTGGAACGCCTGGACCGCACGCATCTTGGCCGGTGCGTTCGCCGGGTTGAGCTTCGCCTGGTGGCGCGGGAAGCACAACGCCCACCACAAGGGGCCCAATCTCGAGGGCTACGACCCTGACATCGGTCCTGGCGCGATCGCTTTCACCCCGGGTATCGTGGCGCAGCGATCAGCCGGCTTGGCGGGGTGGTTCGTGAAGCGACAGGGTTGGCTGTTCTTTCCTCTGCTGACGTTGGAGGGACTCAACCTCCACGTCGAGAGCATCCGCGCCGCCCGGGACACCTCGTCGCCCCTGCCGTGGCGACGCGTGGAGCTGGTTCTCGTCGTAGTCCGCCTCTCGGCCTACGTCGCGATCCTGTTGGCGTTCCTGCCCCTGGGCAAGGCGACGGCCTTCTTCGCCGTCCAAATGGCGGTCTTCGGATTCTGCCTCGGTGCGTCCTTCGCGCCGGCACACAAGGGCATGCCCCTGGTTCCGCCGGAGATGAAGCTGGACTTCCTGCGTCGCCAGGTCATGGTGTCTCGCAATGTGCGCGGCAACCCCCTCCTGGACTGGGCCATGGGGGGGCTGAACTATCAGATCGAGCACCATCTGTTTCCCAACATGCCGCGCTGCAACCTCAAGAAGGCGCGACCGATCGTGCAGGCCCACTGCGAGCGCGAAGGGGTCGACTACATGGAGGTCGGCCTCTTCGAGTCCTACGGCATTGTCGTCGACTATCTCAACCACGTCGGGCTCCGCGCCCGGGATCCCTTCGATTGCCCGCTGGCCGCCCAGCTTCGCGGGTGAGCAGAGCTCGATCGTTGAGCCTCGTTCCAACGATGGGCAGGCTCTGAGGGTTCGCAGGCGCTGAGGTCTGTTGTGGGTTCTCGAGGGCGTGGGTGAGCGGCTGGCTTCACGCAGCCTCGCCGTTGGACCTCAAACCCCACCACCCCACCACCCCACCACCCCACCACCACAGGGGGCTCTCCTATGGAGGAGACCGCGCAGGCGATCTTCCCGGCGCAGGACAGCCACGAATGGCGTCCCCTCCAGAGTGCACTGTGTGGCTGAAGTCCTCACCAGCCCCCGGTGCCCTGAGTTCGGTGGCACTCCTCCAACGGTGCCGGTCAGTGCTTGTTCGCCGCGTCCTCGGGGCGTGCCGGTTCCGCGGTGACCGGTTCCGGGTGGAGCACGCAGGCGACCTCCACGCCGCCGCTGCGGCGTAGGTCCGGGTCGTAGCCCTTGTGGAAGACCACCTCGAGACCGTCCTTCGTCTCGTTGATCTGGTCGACCCCTGCCCAGAGCGGCTCCTCGCGGTTCTCTGTCCGCACCCGTTCGAGCAGGGCCCGGAGCTTGTCTGCATCGGCCCGGGAACCGATCGTCGCTCGCTTGGCGGGCTCGTCCAACCGGTCGAGGTCGCCGACCAGGTCGCGCTCGGCCTCGTAGTCGGAGCTGTCCTGGCGGACCCAGTGCTCCTCGAGCAACGACTTGAGGTCGCGGGCCTCCCAGCCGCACTCGGCCACCGCTTCGGGGCAACGCGGGTGGAAGGAGCAGCCCAGCGGCGGACTGGCCGCGTCCGGAATCTCACCTCGGGGAAGGTCGCGCGGAATTTCCTTGTCGGGGTTCAGCTCAGGGATCGCCTTGAGCAGCGACTTGGTGTACGGGTGCTTGGGATCGGCGAAGATCTCCTTGGTGGGCCCGATCTCCACGATCCGCCCGAGGTACATGATGGCGGTCCGGTCGCAGAAGAACTTCGCAGTGGCGAGGTCGTGCGTGATATAGACGTAAGTGAGGTCCATGTCGTTCTTCAGGTCCAGCATCAACTGCAGGATCTTGGCGCGCACGCTCATGTCGAGTGCGGAGACCGGCTCATCAGCCACCAGCAACACCGGGTCGAGGATGATCGCCCGGGCCAGGACTGCTCGCTGCTTCTGGCCGCCGGAAAGGTCGCTGGGGTACTTGGTCAGGAAGCGTTCGGCCGGTGAGAGACCTACCCTTTCGAGTGCCTCGGAGACCTTTTGGCGCAACTCATCGCGTGCGGCCAGCCCATGAATCTTGAGTGGATGACCCACGGCGGTCTCGATGTCCATCGAAGGGTTGAGGGCTGCGTTCGGATCCTGAAAGACCATCTGCAGGTCTTTGCGGAGTCCACGCAGCTTGTTGTCCGAGAGCGACCCGAGCTCGTGGTCGCCGTACTTCACGGTGCCCTTGGTGGCGCCGACCAGTCCAAGTAGCGCACGCCCGAGCGTGGTCTTGCCGCTGCCGGACTCCCCGACGAGGCCAAGCACCTCTCCCTTGTGCAGGTCCAGGTTCACCCCGTCGACCGCCTTGACGGTGCCGGTTTCCCCCCCGAACAGGCGCGCGAGGGTTCCGCCGCTCATCTGGTAGTGCACCTCCACGTCCCGCAGCGACATGACGATGTCGCTGTCGGATGCTCCGCGCTTCTCCTGGACCTCAGGCTTCGTCGGCAACACCGATCTCCTCCTTCTTCTCCAGGGGGCCGGTGTCTCCCTCGGTCATCTGGTCCTCCGGCCCGTGCAGCCAGCACTCCACGCGGTGTCCGGGCCCCACGGAGACGGGTTGCGGAAACTTGTCGGCGCAGATCTCCATGGCGTGCGGGCAACGCGGGTGGAACCGGCATGCGCTCGGCGGGTCGACCAGATCAGGCGGCGCGCCGGGAATGAAGTGCAACCCCGTGGTGGACAGTGAGATCGTAGACTTCAGCAGCGCCTGGGTGTAGGGATGCTTCGGGTTCCGGAAGACCTCGTCGGAGCTCCCGATCTCGACGATCCTTCCTGCGTACATGACGGCCACCCGGTCGCAGGCCTCGGCCACGATGCCGAGGTTGTGGGTGATCAGCAGAAGCGACGTGTCGAAGTCGCGCCGCAAGTCGTGCAGGATCGCGATGATCTGCGCCTCGACGAGCACGTCGAGCGCTGTGGTCGGTTCGTCGGCGACCACGAACGAGGGACGCAGCACCAGCGCCAGTGCGATCATCAGTCGCTGCCGCATACCCCCCGAAAACTCGTGCGGGTACGAGCGATAGCGGGTCGGGGGGATGCCCATCACCCGAAGCACCTCCAGCGCTCGCCTCTTGACCTCCTGCCGGTCGACGCCGGCGGCGTGCACCTTGACGGCTTCCTCGAAGTGCTCGGAGATCCGCATCAGCGGGTTGAGCCGGGTCATCGGCTCCTGGAAGATCATCCCCAACTCGGGGCCACGGTACGTCCGCAGCTCCTTGGCGCTCTTGGTCTGGAGGTCCTCACCCCCAAAGAGGATCTCGCCATCGGTCTGGGCGCCTTCGGGAAGTAGCCGCAGCAGCCCGCGGCCGAGCGTGGACTTGCCGCTGCCGGACTCACCGACCAGACCCAGCGTCTCGCCCTTGTGCAGGTCGAAACTGACCCCGTCGACGGCACGCACTGCCCCACGGTCGGTGCCGTACCACACGCGCAGGTCGCGCACCGAAAGCACAGGCTCGGAGTGGTCCGTCACAGGTCCACCTGTCCCTTCCCGGCCTGGACCGCTGCTGCTCCGCGGGGCGGCAGGGTGAACGGTCGGAGCTTGCGTTTGCGCAGTGTCGGGTTAACGGTCTCGTTCAGCCCCTCGCCGACCAAGGTCAGGCCGGTCACGAGCAGGACGATGGCCAGTCCCGGGAACACGCCCGTCCACCAGATCCCCGCACTTGCCCCCGGCAGCGCCCGCTGCAGGTCGTAGCCCCACTCGGCTGCCTCGCCCGGCTGGATTCCGAGCCCGAGGAAGCCCAGGGCCGCAAGGGTGCCGATCGCGTCGGCAGCGTTGAGAGTGCCGATCACCGGCACGCTCTGGACCACGTTGTTGAACAGGTACTTCGCCATGATGGTGCGCTTGGGGGCGCCGATTGCACGCGCGGCCTCGACATAGGTCGCCTCGCGGGCACTGACCGTGGTGTTCCGCACCACGCGGAAGTACTGCGGCACGTAGATCACGGTCAGTGCCACCGCGGCGGCGGTCACGCCCCCACCGAACAGGTCGGTGAGGAGGAAGGAGAAGACGATCGCCAGCAGCAGCGACGGGAAGGCGTAGAGCGCATCCATGATGAGCACCAGAATGCGGTCAAGCCAGCCACCGAGGTACCCGGACACGAGGCCAAGCGGGGCGCCGAGCAGCACCGAGAGGAAGACCGAGATGATCACGACCTGCAACGCGGTGCGAGCTCCCCAGACGATACGGGACCACACGTCGTAGAACCCCTCGGTGGTGCCGAGGAAGTGCTCGCCGCTGGGCGGACCGTTCCTCGGGAACATTTCGCCGCTCTCGCGCACCTGCGCGAAGCCGTACGGCGCGATCCAGGGCGCGAACACGGCGAGAATGACGAACGCCAGCAACAGCAGCAGACCGGACAACAGGATCCAACGCGCCAGTCCGGAGGTCTGGCGGAACGGTGAGATCAGCGTTCGGGCGATTCCCATTAGTAGCGCACCCTCGGGTCGATCAACGCGTTGACGATGTCGATGACAATGCTGACCACGACCACCACCACAGCGAAGAGCGTGATGATGCCTTGTACGGCAGCGTAGTCGCGCACGTTGATGTACTGCACCAACTCGTTGCCGATGCCCGGCCAATTGAACGTCGCCTCGGTCAGAACCGCACCGGAGAGCAGTAACGCGACCTGCAGGCCGATCACGGTCACGACGGGAACCAGCGCGTTGCGGAAGGCGTGGGCGCGCATTACCTGCACCTCACTGATCCCTCTGGCCCTCGCCGCCTCGATGTAGTCACCCTTGAGACTTTGCAGCACGTTGACCCGCACGAGCCGGATGAAGATGCCGCTGAGCAGCAGGCCGAGAGTGGCCACAGGCATGATGAGGTGCTTGAGCACGTCCAGGATCGCATGACCGTTGCCGGCGATGACCGCGTCGATCAGCAAGATGTGCGTGACCGATTCGACCTCGAAGATCGTGATCGGTGACGCAATACCCGTGGACGGCAGCCAGCCGAGGTAGCCGGCGAAGAGCAGCTGGAATAGCAGCCCCCAATAGAAAACTGGTGCCGCGTAGGTGATTACCCCGAAGATCCGAATCACGACGTCCGCGGCGGTGTCTCGGAAACGCCCCGCGATCGTTCCCAGGGGAAGGCCGATGACCAGAGCCACGATGAAAGCGCCGACCGCCAGCATCAGCGTGGCACCGCCGTTGTCCTTGACGATGTCGATGATCGGTCGGTTGTCGGTGATCGTCTGGCCGAATCGCAACGTGACGACATCACCCAGGTAATCGAAGTACTGGACGATCAGCGATCGGTCGAGACCCAGGGCTGCTCGACGTTCGTCTTGCGCCGCCTCCGACAGTCGGCCACCCACCGTCGCCGACACAGGATCACCCGGCGCCACCCGCAGCAGCAGGAAGACGATGGTCACCAGAATGAAGACCATCGGGATGATCAGCAGCAGCCGCGTGACTATGTAGCGCGGCAGCGAACCACCACCAGATGACATCGCTTCCCTTCCAGATGGGAGCCGGGCTCATCGGGACAGAGCTGGGAGATAACGACCATGTCATCCCTCCCGGCTACTGCGGTCAGCCTTCCTTGGTGACCTCCCACAACCGGAAGATGAAGGCCGGGCCAAGCGTGCCCTCGACGCCGTTCATGCCCGGTCCCGCCACGGCCACGTTCTGGCCGACCCAGCTCGGCACCACCGGTACGTCTGTGGCCACGATCTGCTGCAGTTCGACGAGGATCTTCTCCCGCTCCGCGGGGTCGGTCGCGGCCTGCTCTGCGGCGACCAGCTCATTGACTCGGTCGCTTTGGTAATTGTTGGCGTAGAAGCCGCCGTCGACCAGGAACGGTGCCAGGTAGTTGTCGGCGTCCAGGAAGTCGGGGAACCAGCCGAGCTGGAAGAGGTCGTAGGCCCCCTCCTTGTAGAGGTTCTGGTACTGGGTCCACTCTGCGTTCTCGACCGAGACGTTGAACAGCCCGCTGTCGTCCAGCTGGCGCTTGAGCTCGTTCGCCTCGTCGACGGCGCTAGGCCCGTAGTGCGAAGGCGTGTAGCCCAACGTCAGGTCGACGGGGGTCTGCACGCCGGCGTCGGACAGGATCTTCTTGGCTTTCTCGACGCTGTTCTCGCCATACTTCTCCTGGAACGCGTCGACTTGTCCGGCGAAGCCGGGCGGAACCAACGAGTAGAGCGGGTCCACGGTGCCAGCGTAGGCGTTCTCGGCGATCGCCTCACGGTCGATCAACTCGGCGACTGCCTGCCGGGTGGCCTTCTCCTTGCCGACCGGGGTGTCCAGCTGCCAGACGAAGTAGCGGATCTCAGATCCTTCACCCTTGATCACCTCAACCGCGTCGCTGCCCTCGAGGTCGGTGATGTCGGTGGAACTCAGCGAACGCCAGGCGACGTCGATCTCGCCGTTCTCGACCGCCAGCTTCAACGCCGACGGCTGCTGGAAGTAGGAGACGAACACCCGCTCGGACTGCGCCTCCCGCGGGCCGTCGTACTCAGGGTTGGCGACGAGGACGGCCTGCTGGCCGTCCTTGTACTGCTCCATGCTGAACGGTCCGGAGCCGACGGCCTCGCTGTTGCTGGCGAGACTGTCGCCGGGGAAGACGTCCTCATCCACGATAGCGGCGGCATTGGTGGTCAACACGAACTGGAACGTGGTGTCCGGCTTGTTTAGGTTGAACCTGAGCGTCGTTTCGTCCGGCGCCTCGATGGCGCTCGGGTCGACCCCACCGTCCTTGTTCATGAGGCTCCCGAGGAGACCGGCGGCGCCGTTCGGGTCGGCGATCGAGATATTGCGCTCGAGGCTGAACTTGACGTCGGAGGCGGTGAGCTTGTTGCCATTAGCAAACGTCAACCCGTCCTTCAGCGTGCAGGTGAAGGTCTCCGGGTCTTCATACTCACAGGACTCGGCGGCGTCGCCCTGCGGTTGATTCTCGCCGGCTGGAATCGTCAGCAGCGTCTGGTACATGTTGTACATCAGCGTCCACGACCCGAGGTCGTAGGCGCCCGCGGGGTCGAGCGTGGTCACCTTGTCGGTGGTGCCGAGGATCCAGGACGCGCCGAGGTCCGACGACTTCCCCTTGCCTCCGCCCCCGTCGTCGCTCCCACAGGCCGCGAGCGACCCGACTAGAACACCAGCGCTCACCAGAGCGAGCAGTCGTCTCGTCATTTGCGTTCCACTTCCTGATCGCGGTGCTTCTCGGGCCCCCGGCGGTTCTGGACCCAGGGAACGCTACCCTCGCCGACCAGCCACCGCTAGCCGGGCGGCTACGGAAACCGGGTCGCAGATTGACAACGATTTCGCAGGGCCGAGATCGGAGTTTGTCCCTGTGGGCAGCTCATTCCTCGGGTTCGTAGGCCAGATTTGGGGGCCAGCCAGCGTTTCGCCTCTGACACCTGTTGCCACGTCACTACCTCCGCCAAGGTCAGGTGGTTGCCTCACGTGGTTTCCTCCGCCAGCCGGTGTCGTTCCAGGCGTGGTTGACCGGCGGTTTGACGCGGCGGCCGACCGCTCAGCGCGGGACGGCGACCACCAGCGCCCCACGCCGGGGGACGCTGGTGATGTTGCGTACCGACGGCTCGTCGGGCCGGGTGTCCCCGGGACTCAGGTCGTAGCCGGCGAGGACGGCGCGCAGGACCGAGACCCCCTCGAGCAGCGAGAAGCCCGCGCCGAGGCACCGGCGCACCCCGCCACCGAAGGGCAGCCAGGTGTTGGTCGCCACCTCGCCGTCGAGGAACCGCTGCGGGTCGAAGCGGTCCGGGTCGGTGTGTGCCGCCCCGTCCGCGTGGCCCAGCAGGATCGAGACCGCCACCGTCGCCCCCCGCGGCAGGTCGAAGCCGCCCACCCGGGTCGGGGCGCTCAGCTGGCGACCCACCATCGAGATGACCGGGTGCCGGCGCAGCGACTCGGAGAACACCGCCTCGAGGTAGCGGTCGTCGTCCTCCTCGACGGCCCGCGCGGCCCGCCGGGCCAGCTCGGGGGCCCGGGAGAGCTCGTAGACGGCCCAGGCCAGGGCGGTCGCGGTGGTCTCATGCCCGGCCAGCAGCAGAGTCACCAGCTGGTCGCGCAGCTCGGCGTCGGAGAGCGGGGGCTCACCTCCACCGTCCTCCTGACCCGGGGCCGCAGGGCCGCCAGCCGGTCCTCCTCGTCGACCCCGAAGACCACGCGAAGGATCACCTCCAGAGTCAGAGCGTTCGTCGCCGCCAGCGAGCTCATCGGCGTCCCGGTCGGCCACCGGGCGACCTCAGCGCGGGCGATGTCGTCGACCAGCGATCGGTAGCCGCGCAGGGACGCCCCGTTGAACGCCGGCATCAACAGGCGGCGCGAGCGCTGGTGGGCGGCACCGTCCTGGAGCAGGACCGAGTCCTCGCCCATGATCGGGGCGAGGATGGCGTTGGCCCGGCCGGCGCGGAAGCCCTCGGGGTCGCCGGCGAAGATCTCCCGGGCCGCCTCCGGCCCGGTGAAGACGACCAGCGGCGTACGACCCGGGGGTACGCGGAGCGCGAACGCCCGCCCGTAGCGCCGACCCATGGCCGGGACGAACCGGTGCCGGAAGCGCAGCAGCGCGATGACCTGCGCCCAGGCCGGCCAGGTCGGACCGGGGGGTAGTCCCGTCTGCGGCTCGTCACGGCTCATGGGCTCACGCTAGACCGGACCGGTCGACAGGCACGGTCGCGGTCGTCGCCGCATCGCGGAGTTGCCGGGGTCCTCTAGGTTCGCTCCTATGGCCGCTGGCACCTCCGACCGGACGCTCGGCGAGCGTCTCCGCTGGACCACGACGGTCCCCCTGGTCGCGGCGGTGGTCCTCGGCGCGACCTGGGGCCGTCACCCCGGTGGCACGAGCGAGATCGTGATGTACGTCGTCGCCGGGGTCCTGCTGATCGGGGCCGTGCTGGCCGCGGTGCACCACGCCGAGGTCATCGCGCACCGGGTCGGCGAGCCCTTCGGGTCTCTGGTGCTGGCCGTCGCGGTCACCGTGATCGAGGTTGGGCTCATCGTCACGCTGATGGTCGCCGGCGGGGACGACGTCGCCTCGCTGGCCCGCGACACGGTCTTCGCCGCGGTGATGATCAGCCTCAACGGCATCGTTGGGCTGGCCCTGCTGGTCAGCTCGCTACGGCACCACCTGGCTCGCTTCAACCCCGAAGGCGCGGGGGCCGCTCTGGGGACGGTGGTCGCCCTGGCCGGGCTCACCCTGGTCCTGCCCCGCTTCACCACCAGTGCGTCCGGCCCGGAGTTCTCCGGGCCGCAGCTCGCGTTCGCCGCCGTGGTGTCGGTGGCCCTGTACGCGCTGTTCGTCTTCACCCAGACCGTCCGACACCGGGACTTCTTCCTGCCGGTGGAGGTGCCGCACCGCGAGCCGCCCGGGTCCGGCGACGCGCAGCCTCCCGACCAGCCCGTGCCCGGGGACGAGGACGAGGACGGTGACGGGGAGCACGCGCCACCCCCGAGCACCGCCACGACGCTGCGCAGCCTCGGCCTGCTGGTGGTCTCACTGGTCGCAGTCGTGGGGCTGGCCAAGGTCGAGTCGCCGGCCATCGAGGGCACGGTGGCGGCCCTCGGCTTCCCCTACGCCTTCGTCGGGGTGGTGATCGCTCTGCTGGTCCTGGCGCCGGAGAGCATCGCGGCCACCCGCGCCGCCGCCCGCGAGCGCGTCCAGACCGCCCTGAACCTCGGTTTCGGCTCGGCCATCGCCTCGATCGGCCTGACCATCCCGGTCATCGCCATCGCCTCGATCTGGCTCGACGGCCCGCTCGAGCTCGGGCTGGAGCCGGTGCAGATGGTGCTGCTGGCCGTGAGCGTGGTCGTCGGGGTGCTCACCGTGGTGCCGGGTCGGGCCAAGCCGCTGCAGGGCGGCCTGCACCTCGTCCTGCTCGCCGCCTTCGTCTTCCTCGCCATCAACCCCTGACCCGCGGGGCGGCGCCCCCCGGGGGCCGGCTACGAGGGCGAGAACCCGCCCTGGGACCGGTGCCCGGTCTCGTTCCTGGCCAGCTCGGCCCGGGTCTCCCGCTCGGCCACCGCGTGCTCATCGGTCCGGGAGTCGTAGTGCCAGAAGTCGCTCAGCCACACCGCGGTCGCGGCCACACCGACGACGCAGAGCACTCCCCCGCTGGTGATGGAGCCGCGCACCGACCACGCGTCGGCGACCAGCCCGGCACGGACCTGGCCGCCGAGCGGACCCACCGAGTAGGAGAGCATCTCGATCCCGGCCAGCCGTCCGCGCATACCGTCGGGGATCGTCTGGTTCCACACGGTCGCGCGGAAGATCCCGCTGGTCATGTCGGCGGCACCGGCCAGCCCGAGGAACCCGGCCGCGACCCAGAGGTTCGGGGCCAGCCCGACCAGACCGATGGCACCCCCGTAGGCCATCGCCGCGAGGACGATGGCTCGGCCGTGATGGTGCACCCGCGAGGTCCAGCCGGAGGTCACCGTGGCCAGCACGCTCCCGACGGTCTCCGCGCTGTAGAGCACCCCGAGGAGCTCGGGCCGGGAGAAGATCGTCTCGGCGAACGCCGGGAAGAGGACCACCGGCATGGCCATCAGCATGGCCGCGACGTCGACGAGGTAGGTGCCGAGCAGGTCGCGGCGGCCTACGGCGTAGCGCAGGCCCTCGGCCACCCCACGCAGACTCGGTGGGGTGGTCCGGCCGCGGTGCGGGTAGGGCCGGACGAGCCGGTAGAGGGCCGTTGCCGCGGCGAGCCCCACCAGCTCGACCACGAAGCACCAGCCCACGCCGACCGAGGCGATCAGGAGCCCGCCGATGGCGGGGCCTGCGAGCACGCCGATCTGCATGCCGAAGGAGGACAACGCGCTGGCGGCCGGGATCTGGTCGTGCCGGACGGTCCGCGGTGCCAACGCCTCCCGGGAGGGCCTCTGGAGGGCGGCGAGCGAGGTCTCGAACGCGGCGACGACGTAGATCACCCACACCCGGGGGTCCTCGGAGAAGGCGTTCACGGTGAGGACCGAGGTCAGCACCACGCGGCCGACACCAGCCCAGACCATCAGCTTCCGGCGGTCGACGTGGTCGGCGAGCGCGCCACCGTAGAGCCCGAAGACGAGCAGCGGGACGATCTGCACCAGCCCGAGCGCTCCGACGGCGAAGTTCGAGCCGGTGATCGTGTACAGCTGGTACGGCACCGCCACGTAGGCGACCATGCTGCCCAGGTAGAAGACGGTGCCGGCGACGAACAGCAGGCGGAAGTCGCGGGACTCGCGCAGCGGGGTGACGTCGAGCCGTACGGCACGGAGGCGTTCGCGCAGGCTCACGGGTGCCTAGTCTGCCGGTCCTCGGGCCGGCCGTTCCACCCGTTTTCGAACGCGATGCCGCGCGGAGGGAAGCTGGGGACGTGAGCACCCCCGTGAGGCCGCCGATGAGCCGCCGATGACCGACCGTCCCGTCAGACGGTCCCGGGACCGCGCCACCCGGCACCATCCGGACCGGCGACCCGGTCCAGGGGATCCTCGCCGCGACCTAACCGCCGGGGTCGGGCAGGATGCGGGCATGGAGTTCCGCGACCTCGTGCGCCGCCGCCGGATGGTCCGCCGCTACGACCCCGCCCGGCCGGTCGACCCCGAGCTGGTCGAGCGGATGCTGGACCACGCCGTACGCGCACCCAGTGCCGGCTTCAGCCAGGGCTGGGCCTTCCTGGTCCTCGACCAGCCCGAGGACGTGGCTCGCTTCTGGACCGTGACCGGCCCCGGCAGCGAGGCCGAGCCTGACGGCTGGCTCCAAGGGATGCGCACAGCCCCGGTGGTGATCGTCCCGCTCTCCTGCAAGGACGCCTACCTGGACCGCTACGCCGAGGACGACAAGGGCTGGACCGACCGCAACGAGAACCGGTGGCCGGTGCCCTACTGGGACATCGACACCGGCATGGCGGCGCTGCTCATCCTGCAGACCGCCGTCGACGAGGGCTTGGGAGCCTGCTTCTTCGGCATCCCTCCCGCGCGGCTCGACGCGTTCCGCGAGGCCTTCGGGGTTCCGGCGGCGTACGCCCCGATCGGAGCGATCACCGTGGGCCACCGGACCGAAGACACCGGGGCCTCGGGCTCCCCCCGACGCCGGTCGCGTCGCCCCGCCGCGGAGGTCACCCACCGCGGCCGCTGGTGAACGACCGCAACGGCCGGGCGTCCCCTGTCGCCCGGCCGCTCACCCCCGTGAGGCCCTCCCCCAGAAGGCCCTTCGGTCGGGCCCGCGGACCGGTATCGAGATGCCGGGCAGGCCGCCGACCTGGGAGGTGTCGGCGGCTGCGCTTCCGCGGGCCTACACCGGGACAGAGTGCGCCCGGCCGCTCCTGATACCTCCTCCTCGTGCCGCCGCGACGGTGAGCCGATGACGGATCGGTCGCTGGCGGAGGTAGAGGCGGCCGCCGAGCGCGTGCAGGCCGACCCGCAGACCGCCGCCGCACAGGCCGCCGAGGTGCTCGCCCGACCGGGCCTGGGGGTGGAGGCCCGCACGGTCGCGGCCTGGGTCCAGGGGCTGGCCACGCGGGAGTTCGGCGACCTGGAGGGGTCGTCACGAGACGGGCGTCCGGCCGGTGGTGCTGGTCCTGGACACCGGACTGGCCACCACGGAGAGTCTCGGCCAGCAGGCCGAGCACCCGGCCCTGCGGCACGCCTTCGCGCCCCGCGAGCCGGCGGGGTCCTGGACGAGCGTGTCGAACCACACCGAGCCGCACAGCCGCCTGGGCATCATGGACGAGGACGTCCCCGACGACGACGTCCTCGACCCACCCCCCGCGGGTGGCGAGCGCCGCTGGCTCGACATCCAGGCGGGCCACGGCACGTTCGTCGCCGGTCTGGTCGCGCGCCTGGCCCCCGACGCCCGGGTCGAGGTGGAGGCGGTGATCAACAGCTGGGGGCTGGGGGACCACGCCACGGTTGCCCGCGGTCTGCGTCAGGCCCGGCACCGACTCGTCGAGCAGGGCACCCCGGTGGCCGTGGTGACCATGTCCCTGACCGGCTACACCGAGGACGACCGGCCGCACCCGTTCCTGCAGGCGGAGATGCGCGAGCTCGTCCGGGCCCACCGGCTGCGGGACCTCCCCTTGCCCGTGTTCGTGGCCGCCGCGGGGAACGGGTCGAGCAGCCGCCCCGCCTGGCCCGCGACGCGCTCAGCCCCCGAGACGCCCGGGACACGCTGCTGAGGCCCCCGGTCTGCTCCGGGTGCCCGACCTCGGCGTGGTGCTCAACCTGGCCTGACCGCGGCGCGTCTGCCTAGCATGGCCGCTCACGATGACGGCGCCTCTCGGCGACGGGAGGACCATGCGCGAGCGACCTGTCGAGCAGTCCGAGGAGCGCCGCCTGCGCGAGGCAGCCGTCCTCAAGGCCATGGGCGTACCCCCACCGGGCTCGGAGCCCTCCGGCGACGCTCCGGTGACTGGTCGTGGGGTGTCCGGTCCTGGGGAGTCCCGTCCTGGGGAGTCCGGTCACGGGGAGTCCGGTCCTGGGGAGTCCGGTCCGGAGGATCCCGATCCCGAGGACGACGCACCTCGGCAGCGGATCGAGCAGCAGACCCTCTGGGTGGACCAGCAGGTACGGGCGGCCATGGCGCGGGGCGAGTTCGACAACCTGCCGGGCGCCGGGAAGCCGCTGAAGCTTCCGGACCGGCACGACCCCGACTGGTGGGTCAAGGGACTGATCGACCGTGAGCGGATCACCGGCGTGCTGCCCCCGGCCCTGGCCCTGCGCCGCGAGGACGCCGAGCTGGACACGCTGCTGGACCGGGAGGCAGGGGAGGACGGCGTCCGCCGGGCCGTCACCGACTTCAACCGCCGGGTCGTCGAGGCTCGACGCCAGCTGCTCGGCGGCCCACCGGTGGTCACCCCCACCCGGGACGCCGAGGATGAGGTGGCCGCGTGGCGAGAGCGACGCCGGGCGCGCCGGGAGAGGGCCCGCGAGGCGGCCGGCCGAGCCGAGGGAGCCACAGCGGCGCCTCCCGCTGGTGCCCGCGATCGACGCTGGTGGCGGCGTCGTGGCTGACTCTCGCCGCGGGCCGCATGTTACCGGCAGGTAGGCTCGGCCTCACACCGCGTCGGCAGACGTCGCGCGCTCAACAGCCTAGGCTCCGTGGCGACGACACGTGCGGGCCCGTCACCCGTGTCGCGTGTCCCGTGAGGAGCAGTCATGCAGATCGTCGCCATCGTGGTGTCCCTGGTCATCGCGGCCGTGGGCATCGCCCTGTTCGTCAAGGCCATCCGGCACATCATCGCCGTGGTCCGACTGGGTCAGCCGACCGCGAGTCGTACCGACGCGCCGGGCGCCCGTGCGACGACCCTGCTCCGGGAGTCCCTGGGCCACACCCGGATGCTCCAGTGGACCGCCGTCGGGGTGGGGCACTGGTTCATCTTCGTCGGGTTCGGCCTGCTCTTCTTCACTCTGCTCACCGCCTTCGGGCAGCTCTTCGACGCCGGCTTCGCGCTCCCGCTGGTCGGGCACTTCGTGCTCTACGAGTGGGCGACCGAGCTCTTCACCTGGGCGATGCTGGTCGCCATCGCCGTGTTCATCGGCTACCGCGCCACCCGGCCGTCGGCACGGACGCGCGGGCCGAAGGGCCGGTTCTACGGCTCGACGATGTGGCAGGCGTACTTCGTCGAGGCCGTGATCCTCGGGGTCGGGCTCTGCATCGTCACGCTGCGGGGCCTCGAGTACGCCCTGATGTCGGCCTCCGGCGAGGACGGCGCCTCGGCCCTGCACTTCCCGCTGACCTTCTGGCTCGGCGAGGCCTTCTCCGGCGCCTCCACCGGCGCCCTGGAGAACGCGATCTACCTGGTCGCGACGCTCAAGATCGTCATCTCGTTTACCTGGATGATCGTGATCTCGCTGAACCCCACGATGGGGGTGGCCTGGCACCGCTTCACGGCCTTCTTCAACATCTACCTCAAGCGCGAGTCCGACGGCGGCACCGCGCTGGGCGGGCTGCAGCCGATGATGGTCGGCGGCACAGCCGTGGACTTCGAGAACATCGAGGACCTCGACGAGGACGCCGTGATGGGGATCGGCAAGATCGAGGACTTCGCCTGGAAGGGCATCCTCGACTTCACCTCCTGCACCGAGTGCGGCCGCTGCCAGTCGCAGTGCCCCGCCTGGAACACCGAGAAGCCGCTCTCCCCCAAGCTGCTCATCACCAACCTGCGCGACCACGCGTACGCCAAGGCTCCGTTCCTGCTGACCGACCCCGAGGACGAGGAGGCCCGCGCCGCACTGCCCGAGCACGCCCGGGCGGCCGCCGATCGCGAGCTGGTCGGGGCCACCGCGGGCGACCCGGCGCTGCCCAGCGGCGGAGCGGTGATCGACCCCGAGGTGCTGTGGAACTGCACGTCCTGCGGCGCCTGCGTGCAGCAGTGCCCGGTCGACATCGAGCACGTGGACCACATCATCGACATGCGCCGCTACCAGGTGCTGATCGAGTCGAACTTCCCCTCCGAGCTCAACGGCCTCTTCAAGGGCCTGGAGAACAAGGGCAACCCGTGGAACATGTCCCCGACCGCGCGGATGGACTGGGCCAAGGGGTTGGACTTCGAGGTCAAGGTGGTCGGTGGGGACGGCGAGAACGACCCCGCGGACCTCGACGAGGTCGAGTGGCTGTTCTGGGTCGGCTGCGCCGGCGCTTTCGAGGACAAGGCCAAGAAGACCACCCAGGCGATCGCCGAACTGTTGCACATCGCGGGTGTCAGCTTCGCGGTTCTCGGCACCGAGGAGACCTGCACCGGCGATCCGGCCCGTCGGGCCGGCAACGAGTTCCTCTTCCAGATGATGGCGCAGCAGAACGTCGAGGTCATCAACGCCGCGTTCGGTGAGCGGGAGCGCAAGAAGGTCGTCGTTTCCTGCGCCCACTGCTTCAACACGATCCTCAACGAGTACCCGTCGCTCGGCGGAAAGTACGAAGTGGTGCACCACACCCAGCTGCTGAACAAACTGGTTCGGGACCGGAAGCTGGTCTCGGTCACTCCACTCGACCGCAGTGCGTCACAGGTGACCTATCACGATCCGTGCTACCTCGGCCGGCACAACAAGGTCTACAGCCCGCCCCGCGAGCTGATCGAGGCGACGGGTGCGAAATTCACCGAGATGCCGCGGAACCAGAACCGGTCGTTCTGCTGCGGCGCCGGCGGCGCGCGGATGTGGATGGAGGAGAAGGTCGGCAAGCGGATCAACCTGGAGCGCGTCGACGAGGCGCTCGCCACGGGTGCTGACAAGGTCATCACCGGCTGCCCATTCTGCTCGGTGATGCTCAACGACGGAGTCACCGCGCGGAAAGCCGACGGTTCGGCCGCCGAGACCACCGAGGTGCTGGACGTGGCCCGA
>JBBPYL010000069.1:0-8887 GCA_038199935.1 Propionibacteriales bacterium
ACGTCGGTGTGCACGATGAATCGCTTGGCCGCGATGCACGACTGGCCGTTGTTCTGGGTGCGGGACTTGGTGGCCACCGCGGCGGCCTGCTCGAGGTCCGCGGACGGCATCACCACGAAGGCGTCGGAGCCCCCGAGCTCGAGTACGACCTTCTTCAGCGACTCCCCGGCGGTCCGCCCGACCGCGACGCCAGCGCCCTCGCTGCCGGTGAGTGTGGCCGCGGCGACCCGGTCGTCGCGCAGCAGGGCCTCGACCTTGCTGCTGCCGACGAGCAGCGTCGTGAAGGAGTCGGCCGGGAAGCCGGCCTCGGTGAACAGCTCCTCCATGAACAGGGCGGTCTGGGGGACGTTGCTGGCGTGCTTGAGCAGCCCGATGTTGCCCGCCGCGAGGGCCGGGGCGGCGAAGCGCATCGCCTGCCAGAGGGGGTAGTTCCACGGCATGATGGCCAGCACCACGCCCAGCGGGAGGTAGCGCGTGTAGGCCTTGCTGGCCTTCACCTCGCCGGCGTCGGCCTGCTCGTCGGCCAGGAGTGTCGGCGTCTCGTCGGCGTAGTAGCGCAGCACTGCGGAGCACTTGCCAACCTCGGCGACCGAGGAGGCCTTGGTCTTGCCCATCTCCAAGGTCATCAGGGCGGCGAGCTCGTCAGCGCGCTTGTCCAGGATGTCCGCGGCGGCGCGCAGCCACCCGGCTCGCTGGTCGTAGGAGGTGAGTCGGTAGGTCTTCGCAGCGGCGGCGGCGCGGGAGAGGCGGTCCTCGATCTCGGCGTCGGTGAGCTCGTCGAAGGTGCGGAGGACCTCTCCGGTGCGTGGGTCAGTCGTCGTGATGGCCATGGTCACACTGTTCCACTGTTCCGTGTGGGTAAACAGTGTGATCTCGGTCGCGCTGACCGGTTCGGTGCCCGTCGGGGGACCTAGGTACGGTGGCCCAGGCAGGATCCGGGCACCCGGGCACGGTCCGCACGAGGAAGGCAGAACCATGCAGGTGTGGCCGGGGCGCCCGTACCCCCTGGGAGCGACGTACGACGGCTCAGGGGTGAACTTCACCCTGTTCTCCGAGGTCGCGGACAAGGTGGAGCTCTGC
Organism: Propionibacteriales bacterium; assembly: GCA_038199935.1. Classification (GTDB taxonomy): domain Bacteria; phylum Actinomycetota; class Actinomycetes; order Propionibacteriales; family Nocardioidaceae; genus Nocardioides_B. The sequence continues at coordinate 1,081 of JBBPYL010000069.1, forward strand.
CTCATCGACGACGACGGGTCCGAGACGCGCCTGGAGATGCAGGAGGCCGACGCGTTCGTCCACCACATCTACCTTCCCGGGGTGATGCCCGGCCAGCGCTACGGCTACCGCGTGCACGGACCGTTCGACCCCGCCCACGGTCACCGGTGCAACCCGGCCCAGCTGCTGCTGGACCCCTACGCGAAGTCCATCGAGGGTCAGATCGACGGCGACGAGTCGCTGTTCTCCTACCGCTTCGCCAAGCCGCGGGCCTTCAACGACGACGACAGCCTGGGGCACACGATGCTCTCGGTCGTGGTCAACCCGTACTTCGACTGGGGCAACGACCGCCACCCGGACCACGAGTACCACGACACGGTGATCTACGAGGCGCACGTCAAGGGTCTGACCCAGACCCACCCCGGCATCCCCGAGGAGATCCGGGGGACCTACACCGGGATCGCCCATCCGGTGATGATCGAGCACCTCACCTCGCTGGGCGTCACCGCGATCGAGCTAATGCCGGTGCACCAGTTCGTCCAGGACACCACGCTGATCGACAAGGGCCTGAAGAACTACTGGGGCTACAACACGGTCGGCTTCTTCGCCCCGCACAACGACTACGCCACCGGCCAGCGCGGTCAGCAGGTGCAGGAGTTCAAGGCGATGGTCAAGGCGCTGCACGAGGCGAACATTGAGGTGATCCTGGACGTGGTCTACAACCACACCGCCGAGGGCAACCACCTCGGTCCGACGATCTGCTTCCGCGGCATCGACAACGCGGCCTACTACCGGCTGGTCGACTCCGACCCGCGGCACTACTACGACACCACCGGCACCGGGAACACCCTTCTCATGCGGCACCCGCACGTGCTCCAGCTCATCATGGACTCGCTGCGCTACTGGGTCACCGAGATGCACGTCGACGGCTTCCGCTTCGACCTGGCCTCCTCCCTGGCCCGTCAGTTCCACGAGGTCGACCGGCTCTCGGCCTTCTTCGACCTCGTCCAGCAAGACCCGATCGTCAGCCAGGTCAAGCTGATCGCCGAGCCCTGGGACATCGGTGAGGGCGGCTACCAGGTCGGCAACTTCCCACCCCTGTGGACCGAGTGGAACGGGAAGTACCGCGACACGGTCCGCGACTACTGGCGCGGTGAGCCGGACAGCCTGGGCGACTTCGCCTCCCGCATCACCGGCTCCTCGGACCTCTACGAGCACTCGGGTCGCAAGCCGATCGCCTCGATCAACTTCGTCACTGCGCACGACGGTTTCACCATGCGTGACCTGGTCTCGTACAACGAGAAGCACAACGAGGCCAACGGCGAGGACGGCAACGACGGGGAGAGCCACAACCGGTCCTGGAACTGCGGGGTCGAGGGGGAGACCGAGGACGAGGACGTCCTTGCGCTGCGGGCCCGCCAGCAGCGCAACCTGCTGACCACGCTGCTGCTCTCCCAGGGCGTCCCGATGCTCCTGCACGGCGACGAGCTGGGCCGGACCCAGTTCGGCAACAACAACGTCTACTGCCACGACGACGAGATCGCCTGGATGGACTGGGAGCTTGAGGACTGGCAGCGCAAGCTGCTCACGTTCACACGTCGGGTGGTGGCCCTGCGCCACGACCACCCGGTGTTCCGACGGCGGCGGTTCTTCGCCGGCGAGCACGACGGCATCGCCACGGACGCGGTCGCCGACCTGGCCTGGTTCTCCCCGGCTGGGGAGACCATGACCCACGACGACTGGTCCGACCCGGACGCGCGCTCGGTGCTGGTGTTCCTCAACGGCGACGCCATCCCCGAGCCGGACCAGCGCGGCGAGCGGGTCGTCGACGACTCGTTCCTGGTCGCCTTCAACGGCCACCACGACGGCATGACCTTCACGATCCCCGACGAGGTCTACGGGGAGGGATGGCTGGTCGCGCTGGACACCCACGACGACGCGGCGGGCAGCGTCTCCATCTTCGACGACGCCACCACCCTGCTCCCGGGGGTGGAGTTCACCGCGGCGGCTCGCTCAGTGCTGATCCTGCGACGCCCCCGCGCGGTCATGGAGCACCACCGCGGCGCCTGAGCCGGGGAGGTCACGGTCCGGGGACCGCGCAGGGTGCGCCTGCCTTGCGCGGGTCGGCGTAGGTTCGGGCCATGAGTTCCGTGTCCCTTCCCGCCACCCGGGGAGCGCTCGTCACGAGCGGCTACGTCGCTCGCTCGGTCAAGGCCGAGATCCGGGAGAACCTGCTCCGCCGCCTCAGTGCCGGAGAGCCGGCCTTCCCCGGCATCGTCGGCTTCGAGGACACGGTCCTCCCGCAGCTGGAGAGCGCGCTGCTGGCCGGGCACGACCTGGTGCTGCTGGGCGAGCGAGGACAGGGGAAGACCCGGCTGATGCGGACGATCGCCGGCCTGCTCGACGAGTGGTCCCCGGTCGTGGAGGGCTGCGAGATCGGCGACGACCCGACCACCCCGGTGTGCGCGCGGTGCCGGCGCCTGGCCGACGAGGTCGGGGACGAGCTGCCGGTGCGCTGGCGTGGCCGCCAGGACCGCTACGTGGAGAAGCTGGCCACCCCGGACACCAGCGTCGGTGACCTGGTCGGGGACGTGGACCCGGTGAAGGTCGCCGAGGGCCGGACGCTCGGGGACCCTGAGACCGTGCACTACGGGCTCTTGCCTCGGACGAACCGAGGCATCTTCGGCATCAACGAGCTGCCTGACCTCGCCGAGCGCATCCAGGTGGCGATGTTCAACGTGCTCGAGGAGCGCGACATCCAGGTCCGCGGCTACTCGCTGCGGCTCCCGGTCGACGTGCTCCTCGTCGCCAGCGCGAACCCCGAGGACTACACGAACCGGGGGCGGATCATCACGCCGCTCAAGGACCGCTTCGGGGCCGAGATCCGCACCCACTACCCGCACGAGGTGGCCCAGGAGGTCACGCTGATCGCGCAGGAGGCCGACCTGGTGGCGCAGGTGCCGGTGCATCTGCTCGAGGTGGTGGCGCGGCTCACCCGCGGTCTGCGTGAGTCGTCCTCGGTCGACCAGCGCTCCGGGGTCAGCGCGCGCTTCGCCATCGCCGCCGCGGAGGCCGTCGCCGCCTCGGCGCTGCGGCGGGGTGCTCGGGTGGGGGAGCAGAACCCCGTCGCCCGGGTCTGCGACGTCGCCCCGGTGGTGCCGACGCTCCTGGGCAAGGTCGAGTTCGAGATGGGTGAGGAGGGTCGCGAGGTCGACGTGGTCGGGCACCTGCTCAAAGTCGCAGTTGCCGAGACCTTCCGGGAGCGGCTGGTCGGGCTGGACCTCTCCGGCTTCACCGACCTGTTCGCCGAGGGGGCGGTGGTCGAGACCGGAGAGCTCGTCCCGGCCACCGAGCTGCTGGCCCAGTTGGGGACCGTGCCGGGGCTGGCCAAGGTGTTGGACCGCCTCGGTGGCGGCCCCGGCGACGAGCCGGCCGGCGAGGGGCACGTGGCCGCCGCCGCGGAGTTCGTGCTCGAGGGCTTGCACCTGACCCGACGGCTGGACAAGTCCACCTCCCCGGGCGCCGCGGGCCGGTCCGTCTACGGAGCCTGAGATGAGCTCGCCGAGGTTCCGCTACGGGCCCTGGCAGGACGGGCCCGACCCGCTGGCGCCGCCGTACGACGTCCGGGCCGCCCTCGACGCGCTCGGCCACGACGTGCTGGCCGGCGGCTCGCTGCGGGAGGCGCTCTCCGACCTGCTCCGCGGCGGCTTCGACTCCCACCGCGGGCTCGACGACCTCGCGGCACGGGTCCGGCGGATGCGTAACGCGGCGCGCCGCCGCGGTGACCTGGGCGGGACCCTGGACCAGGTGCGGGCGGCACTGGACCAGGCGCTGGCCCAGGAGCGGGACGCGCTGGCCGCGGAGGAGGGCGAGGACGCCCGGTGGTCGGAGATGGAGCTGGCCACGCTGCCCGACGACACCGCCGGCGCCGTCCGCGCGCTCGACCCCTACGACTGGCACTCGATTGAGGCCCGGGCCACCTACGAGTCCATCCAAGAGATGCTCAGGCGCGAGGTCCTCGACGCCCAGTTCGCCGGGATGTCCCAGGCGCTGGCCGACCCCGACCCGGAGGCCATGCAACGGGTCAAGGACATGCTCGCCGACCTCAACGCGCTGCTGGCCGCGCACGCCCGCCGGGAGGACATCGAGGACCGGTTCGCCGAGTTCATGGACCGGCACGGTGAGCTGTTCCCCGAGCAGCCGGAGAACGTCGACGAGCTGATCGACGCGCTGGCCCGGCGCCAGGCGGCGGCCGAGTCGATCATGGCCTCGCTCTCTCCCGAGCAGCGCGAGCAGCTCGGCCAGCTGATGAGCGACGCGATGTCCGACCCCGACCTGGCCTCGCAGATGAGCCAGCTCTCCGACAACCTGCGTGCGTTGCGTCCGGGGATGAACCGAGGCCCCGTCCAGATGCGCGACGGGGGGGAGCCGATGGGCTACAGCGACGCCGTCGAGGCTGTGGCCGAGCTCGCGGACCTCCAGTCCCTCGAGCAGGGGCTGGCTCAGACCCACGCCGGAGCCAGCCTGGACGATGTGGACGTGGAGCTGCTGGAGAAGCACCTCGGCGCAGGCGCGGCCGCCGACCTGCGCGCGCTGCGGGAGCTGGAGCGAGAGCTCGAGCGCCAGGGCTTCCTCAGCCGGGACGACTCCTCGGGGCGGGTGCGGCTCACCCCGCGGGCGGTGCGTCGGCTGGGGGAGACGGCCCTGCGTCGGGTCTTCGCGCAGATCTCGGCCTCCGGCGCGGGTCAGCACCAGGACCACCGGACCGGCTCGGCCAACGAGCTGGTCGGCTCCTCGCGGGCGTGGGTGTTCGGCGACGAGCTCCCGATCGACGCCGTCCGCACGGTGTCGAACTCGCTGCGGCGCGGCGGGGGGCTGCCCGGGACCCTGCTCGTGGACGACTTCGAGGTGGTCGAGACCGAGCGGCGTACGACCGCCGCCGTGGCCCTGCTGGTGGACCTCTCCTTCTCGATGGTCCAGGAGGGTCGCTGGGGGCCGATGAAGCAGACGGCGCTGGCCCTCTCCCACCTCGTGCAGAGCAGGTTCCGTCAGGACGCCCTGGAGATCATCGGCTTCAACCTGACCGCGCGCCGGCTCACCGACGTCCAGCTCGCCGAGGTCGAGCCGGAATGGGTGCAGGGCACCAACCTTCAGCACGGGCTGATGCTCGCCGGGCGTCACCTGCGCCGCCACCCCGACGCCGAGCCGGTGGTGATGGTCGTCACCGACGGTGAGCCGACCGCCCACCTACGGGAGGACGCGACGCCGTTCTTCAGCTGGCCGACCACCTCGGCCACGCTGCGCGCCACGGTGGGGCAGGTCGACGAGCTGGCCCGCTACGGCGCCTCGATCAACGTGTTCATGCTTGGCGAGGACCCGGGGCTGGCGCGCTTCGTGGACGCGATGGCCCGCCGCGCCGCCGGGCGGGTCTTCACCCCCGACGTGTCGCGGCTGGGCGAGTACGTGGTCGCCGACTACCTGCGGGCCCGCCGCGGCCGCCGCTGACCCCCGGAAGACCCAATTCGTCCGAACGCCCGAACGGCCGACGCGACTCGGTTTAGCGGACGAATCGGTAGGTTGGGGGTCATGAGCTGGACGTCGCACGATCTCCTCTCCCTGGCTGGCCGACGAGTGGTGGTCACCGGGGGCAACTCCGGCGTCGGCCGGCACACCGTCGCCGCGCTGAGCCGGGCCGGCGCCGAGGTGACCATCGCCTGTCGCACCCTCTCCGCCGGCGAGAGGGTCGCGGCCGTGCTGAACGACGCCGGGGGTACGCCGGTGCGGGCGGCCCGGCTGGACCTGGCCGACCTGGCCTCCGTCCAGGAGTTCGCCGAGGGCTGGACCGGGCCACTCGACATGCTGGTCAACAACGCTGGGGTGATGACGCCACCGCGCTACACCGAGACCGCCGACGGCTTCGATCTCCAGCTCGGGACCAACCACTTCGGGCACTTCGCGCTGACCGGGCGGCTGCTGCCCCGGCTGCTGGAGGCGCCGGCCCCGCGGGTCACCACCGTGTCCTCGATCGCCCACCACGGCGGCAAGGCCTCGCTGCTGGCGGGCAACCCCCGCGAGGGATACCGCCCCCAGCAGGCCTACTCCAACTCCAAGCTCGCCAACCTGCTCTTCGCTCTCGAGCTCCAACGACGCGCCCAGGACGCGGGGGCACGACTGGTCTCCAACGCGGCACACCCCGGCGTGTCCGCGACCAACCTGGTCACCAGCGAGCAGGGGCTGGGCTCGATCCCCGGGGTGCGGCTGGTGGCCCCGCTGGTGCTGGGCCTGGTCCTTCAGTCCGCCCGGGCCGGCGCCGAGCCGACCATCTTCGCCGTGGCCGAGGGTGCAGCCTCCTCCTACACCGGGCCGCAGCGCCTGCGCGAGAGCCGCGGACCGGTCGGTCCGGCGCGGGTCAGCGATCTCGCCGCGGACGAGCACCTGGCCCGTCAGCTGTGGGACCTCAGCGTCGAGCGGACCGGGGTGGAGTACCCCTGGCCCTGAGGCCGGTCCGGCCGGGCCCCGTGCCTAGGCGGCGTGGTCCGCGGGCACCCGCTCGCCCTCGATCGGCGGGTCCGGCGCGGTGCCGTGCTCCCCAAAGGCGCGTCCGGGCAGCGACTCCCGACCGTGCGGGCTCAGCCAGCCGCTCAGGTCGGGACCCTTGGGGACCACGCCGGTCGGGTTGATGTCGGTGTGCACGAGGTAGTAGTGCGCCTTGATGTGGGTGAAGTCGATGGTGTCCCCGAACCCGGGGGTCCCGAACAGGTCGCGTGCGTAGCCCCACAGCGCCGGCATCTCGACGAGCTTGTTCCGGTTGCACTTGAAGTGGTTGTGGTAGACGGCGTCGAAGCGCACCAGCGTGGTGAACAGTCGTACGTCGGCCTCGGTGATCTGCTCGCCGACCAGGTAGCGCCGCTCGGTCAGTCGCTCCTCGAGCCGGTCCAGCGCGGAGAAGAGGCGGTCGTAGGCGCGGTCGTAGGAGGCCTGCCGGCCGGCGAAGCCGCAGCGGTAGACCCCGTTGTTCACGTCGGAGTAGACCCACTCGTTGACGTCGTCGATCTCCGCGCGCAGTGCCTCGGGGTAGAGCTCGGGGGCGCCGGACCGGTGGAACCGGGTCCACTGTGTGGAGAGGTCGAGGGTCATCTGGGGGAAGTCGTTGGTCACCACCTTGCCGGTGGGGACGTCGACCAGCGCGGGGACCGTGATGCCCTTGGAGTAGTCGGGGTAGCGCGCGAGGAAGGCGGCCTGGAGCCGCTCGATCCCCAGGACGGGGTCACGCCCGTCGGGGTCGAGGTCGAAGGTCCAGCTCCGGGAGTCGTGGGTGGGACCGGTCACGCCCATGCTCAGCGCACCCTCGAGGCCCAGCAGCCTCCGTACGATGATGGCCCGGTTCGCCCACGGGCAGGCCCGGGCGGCCACGAGCCGGTAGCGATCGGCCTCGACGGGCCAGGCGGCGTCCGCGTCGTCGGTGACGCGGTCCTCGATGTAGTCGGTGTCCCGGTCGAAGTCGTCCTCGACGTAGCTCTCGCGCGCCATCCGTACGCCCCCTGGTCGCCGTTGCCGTGGTGCCTGCCGACCTGATGGTCAGAGATTCAACTGTCCCTGCTCCGGGTGGGCGTGTCCACCGTAGTCGCAGACCGTTACCAGGGAGATATCCGGCGAAACGGCGCCGACGACGTCCGGCGTTCCACCACGGCCAGAGGGTGGCCGGACCCGATTTCGGGATCGGCGCGCGCCGTGTGTAGTCTTGCTCGTCGCTTGCCCCTTTAGCTCAGTCGGTAGAGCGTCTCCATGGTAAGGAGAAGGTCTACGGTTCGATTCCGTAAAGGGGCTC
>JBBPYL010000070.1:0-10033 GCA_038199935.1 Propionibacteriales bacterium
CCCCTCCTACCGGCAACGAAACCAGGCCCACCCGCGCGCCGCCATTGACACCCAAAGCCAGGCCCTGTGATGCTCACCAACACCACCAGGTGGTCCCATACTCGTGGCAACAAGGTGGTCCCATACCGCTGGCAAGCGACAGGTTTTGCTGCGCCGGTTCCATGAAACTAACGTACCGATTGATTTTGAAGAGCGTTACGCTGCCCGCATGGCCGGCACACGTCAGGACCGGCGGCTCGACCTGCAGCGTCTCGCGTTCAGTCAAGCCGGCTACGTCACGGCCGCGCAGGCTCGCAACCTGGGCTACAGCTATCAGGCGCAGAAGTACCACGTCGACAGTGGCAACTGGCTCCGCGTCGACCGCGGTCTGTTCCGGCTACCCGATTGGCCCCCTGCTCCGGAGGACCAGTGGGTGCGCTGGACGCTGTGGAGCAATGGCCGCGGCGTTGTGTCCCACGATTCGGCGGCGCTCGTCCACGATCTCGGCGAGCTCGATCCGCGCCGCGTGCACCTGTCGGTTCCTGTCGAGTTCCGGGCCGTCGACCCGGCAGTCGTGACCCACCCGACCGAACTGCCCACCAAGGACGTTCTCGACAACGGGGCCTGGCGAGTGACTACTCCACTGCGCACCCTGCTCGATCTCGCGGGCGGCGACACCACGCAGGAGCAGGTCACCGCCGCCGTCGCAGCCGCCCTCGAACAGGGGCTGACGACAGTCCGACGGATCCGCACCCGTTCCGACGAGGCAGGCGACCGGGCCGCGCTCCGGATCGAGCGGGCGCTCGGGGCAGCGGTCAAATGACCGACACGTCGGCGCTGCGAGCCAGCATCGAGCAACGGGATCGGACGCCCTTGATCGACCTCAAGGGAAGCCTGTTGGTCGATTCTGGTCCGCACGGAGCGTTCTGCGGACTGCAGCGCTAGTTGTCAGCCCTCTCAGAGACCGTCGTCTCGATCCACGCAGGGTCGCGGCGGACGCCGACGACGGCGAGCACATCGATCCGGTCTCGGCCGACGAGATACACGAGCATGTACGGGAATCGCCTGACCAGTGCCCGACGGTATGACTCGAACAGGAGGGCCCCCGAGTCGGGGAACATCTCGATGCGCTCGACCTGTTCGTCCAGCCGCGCCTCGAAACGACTCGGCAACGCCGAGTCGAACTGCTCGTAGTGGTCAAAGATCGATGCCAGATCGTCTTCCACACCAGGGTGAAAGACCAGACGCAGTTGAGTCACGCCCGGCGCGTAGCCAGCCGAGCTTTCAACTCGCCCCAGCTCAGCCCGATCGATGGATCCGCCTGAAGCTCGGCAGCCCGCGACCGGATCGCTGTCTTCTGGTCCTCGGTCACCTCGATCTCGGCCTGATCCACGGTGCTCTCGATGTATTCGACCAACTCGAAGCGCTCATCGAGGCTCATGGCCTCGATGGCTGACTGCAGAGCAGGATTCACCATGACCCGAGGGTACGCCGCCGGCGCCCCCAGCGGGGACCACGGACTGACTTCGGCCTTCCCCTGTGCGGAACCTGCGTGGACCAATTGCCGGCAGTTGGGGCAGTCCAGAGTCCACCGTCAGCCCCAGAAGATGGGCCGCTGGTCTCGACGTAGTCGAGCAACGCCTGGACGCTTTTGGTCGGACGTTTGCGCTTGTGCTCGTGGAGCTTCGGGTGGCGGTCACGCCAGTAGATCGCCCACCGGCCGGTGGACTTGGTGTAGCGCAGCCGGGCGATCGGGAACCTCGTGTTCTCGCCGACGCCGTCCCACGACGGGCGCACCTCGACGATGTCGACGTAGCGGTCGGCAACGTCGGCCTCCACCTTCAGCTCGGGCCACAGGTGCTCCGGCACGCGGCCGCGAGCCCACGTGTGGATGCGGTGCAGGTCGGTCTCCGGAAGCGTCACGTCAAACCAGCGCGAAGTAGCCGGAGACTGCGATCATCTCGAACGCGATGGCGCAGCCGGACGCTCGGCTCGTCGAAGCTCACGGGGTAACACCCCGGGCCACGGCAGCCTCGAAGAGCTCGCGGGCCACCTGCTCGGCCTTCTCGGCTGGGGCAGCGCCGACCGGCTTGGCTTCATAGCGGTCCTGGTTGCGCGCCCGACGCACTCGGTCGAAGGCGTTCGCCGCCTTGTCCGCCGGCGGCTTGTCGAGACGGCGCGCAGGTATCGGCCCAGCGCCTCGTGTTGTCCCGGACCGTTGGCGGTGCGGAAGCCGTACGCCGCGAGCAGCGCCTCGCCGATGTCGTGGGCCGCGTCGTAGGCGATGCCGTACTTCACCGCGACGCTGGTGAGTAGCGGCAGTTGCCCGAGCCGGTCCTCGGCCTGCCGCATGAATGACGTGGCGCGCGAGTCGTCGACCGGCACGGCGTCGAGCCGGCGTGCTTCGACCAACGCGAGCACCGTCGCTTGCTGGACCCTGGTCAGCGGAGAGATCGCCATGATTGCTCCCCCATCACCGGGACGATCGAACCAGAGCGCACAGTGTCCAGGAAACCCGACTCAGCTGTGAACTCCGAAGGGCTGAGGATCGTCGGGTTGACCGGACGATGCACGGAAGCCTCGACGCGCGTACACGCTTCGTAGACCGCGTCGACGTCCGGGGCGCCGACGACCATGACGTCGATGTCGTGCGGAACCGGCCCGTCGACACCGCGCAGTCGGGCGGCGAAGGAGCCGTAGAGGAACGCCGACTCGATCCCGCGGATGCGCCCGAACTCCTCGGCCAACAAGGCCACCGGACCGCTGACGACGGTGAGGATCTCCCGTAAGGGGACGGCAAGCGGGCTGTCCGGGTTGCCTCGGATGAGCCGCGTGCGACCCACTCGCCGCTCGACCAGGATGCCCGCCTCGATGAGTCGTGCCACCTCTCGGTGCGCTGTCGGGTAGGCCAGGTCGGCGCGCTCGGCCACGTCGGTGAGGCTGAGTTCGTCGCCGGAAAGCAGGAGAGCCGAGAGGAGGCGCGCCTGACCGTCCGACCGGAAGATCGGAGCCAGCAAAGGCGCCGCAGTTCTCATATAACTGAGGTTATTATCCATCATAGTGATAGTCAAGATCGAGTCACCTCCCCAGGCTGACCAGGTTGTCGGCGTCTTCGAGCAACTCATCGCGAAACCAGGTGAACGCTCATCAGCCCAAGGCCAATGACCCTCTTGACATCGAATCACTGGAGATTGCTGCCTGTTGATGGCCGCTCAACTTTCTGCCCCAGCGGCCTTCCGACTCGCCTTCAAGCCCTTCCAAATCCGTCGGCACGCATGCTACGAAGTTCGTAGATGGGTCGCCCGTGGACGGGCGGCCCACGATCGATTTTCAGGGGAGTTGTTGGACGTTGCTGGCAGGTGCTGTCGCCTCGTCCAGACCGGATTCGAGGTGGTCTGAGTGCATGGTGGGATGAAGTTCTACCGCGGCTGCGCTACTGCCGCACGCGCCTACGTGGAGGCCGATCACTCCCGTGCTGACGACTACTACCTGACCGAAGGGTCCGGCGTCGCGGCCCGCTTCGTCGTCGAAGTGAGCGACTCGGTGAGCCCCATGGTGAGGAAGGCCGCTGACCTCGACGGCGAGACCTACGAGTGGTGGGTCGCCGGGTACGACGTCGACACTCGCCAGGCGAAGGGCCGGCTGCGGGACGACGCCAGCGCGTTGCGGTTCGTCGAGGTCACCGTCAACGGGCCGAAGACGTGGTCCCTGGCCGCGGCGCTGCATCCGGAGATCTCGACCGCGCTGGATGCGGCGCAGGATCGGGCGGCCGAGCAGATCATCGGCTGGGTCGCCGAGCACGCGACAACACGGGTCGGGCCACGCGGTCGGCAGGTGCAGCGGGTTCAGGGGTGGCGAAGGCGTCGTACGTCGTACGTCGTACGTCGTCGTGCCGAAGACCTCGTTGCCGACCGCCAACTACGGGGCGTGGGTCGGCGACTCCCGCCGGGAGATGAAGGCGAGCCCCTCGGGTCCGAGGTCCCCGGCCAGGCCGAGGTCCTCGGGCGCGAGATCCTCCCCGGAGTAGGCGAAGTTCCGGTTGTCGACGTAGGTGACGAAGCGCGGGTGGGCCGGCCGAGTCACGTCGTAGACCATCACGCCGCCGACCCGCTCCAGGCCGACGAAGGCGTAGGTGCGACCGGCCACCCGGCCCAGACTCACGCCCTCCGGCTCGGGACCCTTGTCGTCGCTGCGGGCGTCGAAGGCCGGCTCGGTGTGGTTGGAGTTGAACTCCTCGGGCAGCGCCGCGGCGGTGATCCGCTCCAGCTGCGCGCCGGTCGAGGACACCAGGTGCCCGTCCGCGGTGAAGACCGACATCCCGCGGCCACCGAAGGCGTAGAGCGTCTCGTAGCACGAGCCGTCCGCCGCCAGGCCCTGCGCCGACGTGACCTTGAGTCGGCCCAGGTCCGCGTCCCCGCTCAGCGGGCCCAGGTCCCTACACAGCGGCGGGACGCCGTCCTCGCCGAGGTCCTTGACCCTGACCTCCTCGGAGTAGCCCTCCCAGTCGCGGGTGTCGCCCTCGTCGGCGGTGATCACGAAGGTACGACCGCGCACCGTGTACGCCGCGATCGCGTCCGGCAGCCGGTAGGACCTCACCGGCCAGGTCCGCAGGTTCACCCCACCGTCCCGGTCCGAGGCGTCGAAGGGGACCCGGGTGCGGTCCACGGTGCCCAGGTCCCACACGTCGACGATCTTGGCCCGGCGCAGGTCCACCACCGCGACCGCGTTGTTCTCCTGCAGGGTGACCCAGGCCAGTCGGGACGCCGCATCCACCGCGACGTACTCGGGCTCGAGGTTCTCCGAGACCGGGAAGTCCGGCGTCCCCGTCCCGGCGTCCTGGCGTCCGCCGAAGACCCGCACCCCGCCGGGCAGCCGGTCACCCTCGAAGGCGTGGAAGCCAGCCAGGGACACGGCCCGCTGGCCCGGGGCACGAACCCGCCGGGGAAGGACGACGACCCCGACCGAGCCCTCGGGGTCGACCGTGTAGTCCTCGGCGGGTTCGGCCTCGTTGGCCACCACCGCGCGGCGACCGTCCGGGGTGAGGGTGACCATGTCCGGCTGGGCGCCCACCCGGACCGCCCCCAGAGCCTCCCCGTCGCCGGCCGCGTCGAAGAAGACCAGCCAGCCGCGGTCGGTCTTCGGGTCGGACTCCACGGCCACGACCCCGAGGCCGTCCTCGCGCACCGCCACCGAGTTGGCCACCGCTCCCGCGGGCACGACCGAGCCGTCCGCGCTGGGCACCCCCGTGGTCCCCAGGTCGAACAACTTCGTCGGGTGGGCGGGGTCGGCGGCGTCGAGGACCTCGACGGTGGCCCGGGCGGCGTTAACCACGAGCAGCCGGTCGGCGCCGGCGTAGAACTCCACGATCTCGGCGGCCGACTCGTCGAAGGTCCCGGTGTCGTAGGAGCCGAGCGGAGCGAGGGCCAGTCGGGCCCCGGGGGCCGAGGAGATGACCGGGTCGGGGACGAGGGCGGCCTGGGCCGGCGCGAAGGGCAGGCTCAGCGCGGCCGCGAGGCCGAGGGCGGTGAGGGCGACGGGGCTGGGTCGAGGCATAGCGCGGAGGCTAGGCAGGGAAGGTGGACACCTCCCGAACCCCAGGTGAACGCCCCACCAACCCCGATTCGTCCGCCGCGGCAGGGAGGCGACCAGACGCGAAATCGCGGACGAATCGGGTTAGGTGAGGAGGGCGGCGAACAGGTCCCCGTCGCTGGCCACCCGGTCCAGGACCTCGTCCATCAGCAGCTGCCCGATCTCCTCGGGATCCTCCGCACCGGCCTCGATCTCCGCCCAGGTCCGCGGGGCCGCGACGTAGGGCCGGCCCCTCCCCCGCAGCGAGTACGGCGAGATGGTCGTCTTGGCGGCCACGTTCTGCGACCAGTCGAGGAAGACCTTGCCCGGCCGGAGGTTCTTGGTCATCCGCCACACGACCAGGTCCGGCTGCTCCGCGCTGAGCTCCTGCGCGATCGCCTGGGCCTGCTCGCTGACCTCCGCCGAGGTCCACTCCCCGGTCAGCGCGGCGTAGAGGTGCAGGCCCTTGCTGCCGCTGCTGACCGGGGCGGTGGCCAGCCCGAGGTCGGCGAGCCGGTCCCGGACCGCGAGCGCCACCGTGCAGCACGCGCCCAGCCCGGCCGGCGGCCCGGGGTCGAGGTCGATCACCAGTCGGTCCGGGTTCGCCGCAGCGTCGTCGACGAAGCGCCACTGGTGGGCGTGCAGCTCCAGGGAGGCCAGGTTGGCCAGGTAGGTCAGCCCGGCCACGCTGTCTACCACCGGGTAGTCGACGTGGTCCCCTCCGCCGCGTGAGCCCGTCGAGGCGACCCGGACCCGGCGCAGCCACGACGGCGCCCCGGCTGGCGCGTTCTTCTCGAAGAACTGGTGGCTCGCGGTGCCGTCCGGCCAGCGGATCCGGGTCACCGCCCGGTCGGCCAGGTGCGGCAGCAGCACCGGAGCGATCCTCGCGTAGTAGTGCAGCACCTCCCCCTTGGTCGTCCCCGACTCGGGAAAGATCACCTTGTCCAGGTTGGAGATCCGCAGCGTGCGCCCCTCGACCTCCACGGTCATCTCAGACATCCGGCTCCTCCTCGGCGACCAGGTCCGCGGGCGTCAGGTCCACACGGAGCCGGGCGTACGACGGCTGCCGGAGCCGACCCGTCCCGGTCCGGCCCAGCGAGACGACATCGACGACCACCTCGGCGCGCAGCCAGGTCGTGCCGGCCGCGTCCACCCGCGGCACCTCGTCAGCGAAGGGCGGCTCGGCGCTCTCCAGGGGCCGAAGCACCTCGAGCAGGCGTTGACCCGCCTTGCCCGCGATCCCGCTCCCGACCCGTCCGCGGTAGCGCAGCCCGTCGGGACCGGGCTCGCCGACCAGCACCGCGCCCAGACGGGTGGTGCTGTCGGTCTCGGCCCGCCAGCCACCGACCACGTAGGAGGCGGTTGCCCGGTGCGGGAACTTCAGCCAGTCGGCCGAGCGCCGACCGGGGTGGTAGCACGAGGACCGCCGCTTGGAGACCACCCCCTCCAGGCCCTGGCTGCGGGTGGCCTCCAGCAGCATCGGCCCGTCGTCGTAGGCGGCCGGCACCTGCCACGCCACGTCGGCCAGGCCGAGGCCCTCCAGCGTCGTACGCCGCTCGTCCAGCGGGCGTCCGATCAGGTCCTCCCCGTCCACGGCGAGCACGTCGAAGACCAGCAGGGTGACCGGGGTGCCGAGCGCCAGCCGCGCGGCCCGGGCCGGGTCGTGCACGTGCATCCGCTCGGCGAGGGCGGCGAAGGACGGCACCCCCTCCGCGAGCGCGACGACCTCGCCGTCGAGGACCAGGCCCCGCCCCAGCCCGGCCAGTCCGTGCAGCTCGGGGAAGGAGGCGGTCACGTCGTTCTCGTTGCGCGAGAGGAGCCGGAGCCGGCCGTCCTCGACGTGGACCAGAACGCGCATCCCGTCCCACTTGACCTCGTGCAGCCACTCCTCACCGGTGGGCAGGCTGGTCCCGCGGGTGGCCAACATCGGACGCATGTCCCCATCCTGCCCCGATGAGTATCGTTCTGCGCAGAGGTCTGCCCCGATGCCGACCAACGAGGAGGGAGCGGAGATGCCGAGAGCGATCTGGAAGGGCGCGGTGTCCTTCGGGCTGGTCAGCGTGCCGGTCAAGCTCTACGCCGCCACCGAGAGCCACGACATCTCCTTCCGGCAGGTGCACGCCAAGGACGGCGGCCGGATCAAGTACCAGCGGGTGTGCAGCATCGACGGCGAGGAGGTCGCGTACGCCGACCTGGCCAAGGGCTACGAGACCGAGGACGGCCAGATGGTCATCCTCGACGAGGACGACTTCGCCGACCTACCCGCCAGCAGCAGCCGGGAGATCTCGGTGGAGAAGTTCGTGCCCCGCGAGCAGATCGAGCCGATGTGGCTGGAGAAGTCCTACTACCTCGAGCCGGACCCGGCCGCGGCCAAGCCCTACGCGCTGCTGCGCGAGGCGCTCAAGGAAGCCGACCGCGTCGCGGTGGTCACGGTGTCCCTGCGCTCACGGATGACCACCGCGGTCCTGCGGGTCCGCGAGGACGTGATCGTGATGCAGACGATGATGTGGCCCGACGAGATCCGGACGCCCGAGTTCGCCGGCCTGGAGGCCGCCGACCTCGACGTGAAGCCGCAGGAGCTGACCATGGCGCGGATGCTGGTCGAGACCCTGGCCGGGGACTACGACCCCGCGGACTTCGAGGACGACTACCAGGAGGCGCTCGAGGCTCTGGTGAAGGCCAAGCTCGAGGGCGGCGAGGTCACCCGGGTGCACGAGGAGAAGCCGTCGGGCGGCGAGGTCGTCGACCTGCTGGCCGCGCTGCAGAAGTCGGTCGACGCGGCCAAGTCGGCGCGTGGCGAGGCGACGTCGGACCCGAAACCCGCCACGACGAAGAAGCCGGCCCAGGAGAAGACGGCCCCGAAGAAGACCACCAAGAAGGCCAGCACGAAGGCGGCCGAGAAGAAGGCGAAGCCGGCGAAGCCGGCGAAGCCGGCGAAGCCGGCGGCGGCCAAGAAGGCGAGCTAGCCGAGGCGAGGGCTCAGCGCAGCGCGAGGTCCTTCGCCGTGGCGTCCCAGACCAGCTCCTTGGCGCCGGAGGAGATCCCCTCCACCAGCAGCGCCACGAAGGCGTCCACGTCGTAGCCGGCCGGCAGCCCCGGCGCGGTGCCACTGATCGCCCGGTCGGCCAGGCCGGTCTCCATGTGCGGCGGTCGGGCGTCCAGGACGCAGACGCCCTGGCGTCGCACCTCGCGCCGCAGCGCGGACAGGTAGCCCGAGAGCGCGGACTTGCTGGCCGAGTACGACGCCATCCCGGCCATCGGGGAGTCGGCCAGGATCGCGCTCAGCACCACCAGCGCGCCACCCTTCTCGACCTGGGGCACGGCGGCGGAGAGCACCGCGATCGGCCCCAGGGTGTTCACCGCGAAGACCTCCTCGGTCACCTCGTCGGAGGTGTCGGCGGCCGTCCCGAAGGCGGCCACCCCCGACGCGACCACGACCAGGTCGAGCCCACCGAGCGTCGAGGCGGCGCTCTGCACAGCAGACCGGCAGGCCGCCACGTCGAGCAGGTCCAGGCCCAGGGTCGCCTGCACGCTCTCGCCGAGGTCGGGTAGCGCCTCGGGGTCGCGACCGGTCAGGACCAGCCGGGCCCCGGCCTGGCTCAGCGCGGTGGCCAGGGCTCCGCCGAGCACTCCGCTGGCGCCGACGAGGAGGGTGCGTGCCCCGGAGAGATCCATGACCCTGTTCTACTGGCGCCGGGCAAACCGCCGGGTCGCATACCGGCTACTGGGGCGCGACGCACCGGCGGTGGGCCAGGACGACCAGGGCCCGGGTCACCTGGACGACCTCGGCCAGGTCCACGCTCTCCAACGGCGCGTGCGCCGAGCGGATGTCGCCCGGACCGTAGTGCAGGGTGGGGATGCCCCCGATGCCGGTGTAGAGCCGCAGGTCGCTGCCGTAGACCCCGGCGGTGGTCGGCGGAACGGGTGCCCCGCCGGCCGCGGCGACCGCGTCCGTGGTCTCCGCGATCAGCGGGTGGTCCTCGTCGAGACGGCCGCTGGCGAACTGACCGCCGGGCCAGGTGACCAGCGGGCGGTTCTCGCGCAGCCACGGGTCGGCCGAGGCGACCTCGTCGACCACGGCCTCGAAGGCGGTGCGGGCCGCGCGCGGGTCCTCGTCGATCTGCACGCCGAAGCGGCCTTCGCAGACCAGCCGGTCGGGCACGTTGCTCGACCACACGCCGGACTGGATGAGCCCGAAGGACAGCGCGTAGGGCAGGTCGCTGACGAATGTCCGGTCGATGTCACGGTTCCGCTCGGTCTCCAGCTGCTGCAGCGCGGCGTGCAGCGGCAGGAAGGCCTCGAAGGCGCTCACCCCCAGCCGCCGCAGCGAGCCGTGCGCGGAGCGGCCCAGCACCTCGATCCGGAAGGTCAGTGCGCCGGCCGTGGCGGTGATCAGCTGGGCGCTGGTCGGCTCGGAGATGACGGCCGCGTCCCCGCGGTGACCACGACGCAGGGTGGCGAAGGCACCGAGCCCGCCGTCCTCCTC
>JBBPYL010000071.1:0-15523 GCA_038199935.1 Propionibacteriales bacterium
CGAGGGCTGCACCGCGCCGATCTACTCCTCGGACTCGCTGCACTCGGCCGTCGTGGAGATCGTGGTCAAGAAGGGCGCCCGCTGCCGCTACACGACCATCCAGAACTGGTCGAACAACGTCTACAACCTCGTCACCAAGCGCGCCACCTGCGAGGCCGGCGCGACCATGGAGTGGGTCGACGGCAACATCGGCTCCAAGGTGACCATGAAGTACCCGGCCATCTACCTGATGGGCGAGCACGCCCGCGGCGAGACGCTGTCGATCGCCTTCGCCGGCGAGGGTCAGCACCAGGACGCGGGCGCCAAGATGGTGCACGCGGCTCCGCACACCTCGAGCTCGATCATCTCCAAGTCGGTGGCCCGGGGCGGTGGGCGCACGTCGTACCGCGGCCTGATCCAGGTCAACGAGGGCGCCGAGCACTCGGCCAGCGTGGTCAAGTGCGACGCCCTGCTGGTCGACCAGATCAGCCGCTCGGACACCTACCCCTACGTCGACGTCCGCGAGGACGACGTGTCGATGGCCCACGAGGCCACAGTGTCGAAGGTGTCCGACGACCAGCTCTTCTACCTGATGAGCAGAGGCATGGAGGAGGACGAGGCCATGGCGATGATCGTGCGCGGCTTCGTCGAGCCCATCGCCAAGGAGCTGCCGATGGAGTACGCCCTCGAGCTCAACCGGCTCATCGAGCTGCAGATGGAAGGTGCCGTGGGCTGAGGCCCACACCAGCCCCTCCACGACGACCAGAGAGACGACGACAGTGACTGTGACCGAGACGCCGAACGTGGCGTCGGCCGTGGAGACCTCCGACGAGGTCGCCAGCCACCTCCACCCGGTGGGCTCCTTCGATGTGGAGCACTTCGAGGTGCCGACCGGTCGCGAGGAGATCTGGCGGTTCACGCCGCTGCGGAGGCTCCGCGGGCTGCACGACGACGCCGCCCTCACCGGCACCGACTACACCCTCGAGGTGCGGGCCCCCGACGCGGTGAGCGCGGAGAGCCGCGGTCAGGACAACCCTCTGCGGGGCGCCAGCGGCTTCGTGCCCAGCGACCGAATCAGTGCCCGGGCCTGGAACGCCGCCGAGTCCTCCTTCACCATCGACGTCCCAGCCGAGCTCGAGCTTGAGGAGCCGGTGCTGGTCACGCTGCGAGGCGGCTCTGTCGACGTGGCGAGCGCGGGCCACGCGGTGGTGCGGGCCGGCGCCTACAGCAAGGCCACGGTCGTCCTGACCTTCGAGGGGTCGGCCACCTTCGCCGACAACCTGGAGATCGTCGTCGAAGAGGGCGCGCAGCTCACCGTCGTCGCCGTGGCCGACTGGGCCGACGACACGGTGCACGCGAGCCACCACCACGCACGGGTCGGGCGCGACGCGACCTTCCGGCACGTGGCCGTGTCCTTCGGCGGCGACCTGGTCCGGATGAGCACGTCGGTCGAGTACGCCGGGCCCGGCGGCTCCGCCGAGCTGTTCGGTCTCTATTTCGCCGACGCCGGTCAGCACCTCGAGCACCGTCTCTTCGTGGACCACAACGCGCCCAAGACGCGCAGCAACGTGGACTACAAGGGTGCGCTGCAGGGCAAGGGAGCGCACTCGGTGTGGATCGGCGACGTGCTGATCCGTCAGGTGGCCGAGGGGATCGAGACCTACGAGTCAAACCGCAACCTGGTGCTCACCGACGGCTGCCAGGCCGACTCGGTTCCGAACCTGGAGATCGAGACCGGCGAGATCGCGGGCGCCGGACACGCGTCGACGACGGGGCGCTTCGATGACCAGCAGCTGTTCTACCTCCAGGCTCGCGGCATCCCCGAGGAGGAGGCTCGCCGGTTGGTCATCTACGGTTTCTTCGCCGACATCGTGCACAAGATCGGCGTACCCCAGATCGAGGCCCGGCTGATGGAGACCATCGAGGCCGAGCTGGACAAGAACGTGGGCAAGCCCGGAGGCGCACGATGACCCTCCAGCCTGTCTGCGCCCTCGCCGACCTCGCCGCGGGCACACCGCTCGCGGTCACCGTCGACGGCGTGGACCTGGCCCTCGTCCGGGTCGAGGACGAGGTCTACGCCGTGGCCGACGAGTGCACCCACGCCGCGATCCCGCTCTCCGAGGGAGAGGTCGAGGGTTGCGAGCTGGAGTGCTGGCTGCACGGCTCGCGCTTCGACCTGCGCACCGGCAAGCCCAGCGGCCCCCCGGCCATCGCGCCCGTCGCGACCTACCCGGTGGTGGTCGAGGGTGACCGCGTGCTCGTCGACCTGACCCCCACCGATCACGGCGCCGGGAGCGGCTGACGGCGCACCCGCCGCAGCGCACCGGACAATTCCCCCAGCGTCCCGACACCGCACCCCGCATCCGCAACGAAGAGGACCACATCATGGCAACGCTCGAGATCCGTGACCTGCACGTCAGCGTCGACACCGGCAGCGCCGGCAACGGCCCCAAGGAGATCCTCAAGGGTGTCGACCTCACCATCGACGGGGGTCAGACGCACGCCATCATGGGGCCCAACGGCTCCGGCAAGTCGACGCTGGCCTACTCCATCGCCGGCCACCCGAAGTACACCGTCACTTCCGGCAGCGTGACCCTCGACGGCGTCGACGTGCTGGCCATGTCCGTCGACGAGCGCGCCCGCGCCGGCCTGTTCCTGGCCATGCAGTACCCGGTCGAGGTCCCCGGCGTCTCGGTGTCGAACTTCCTGCGGACCGCCAAGACCGCCATCGACGGCGAGGCCCCCAAGCTGCGCACCTGGGTCAAGGACGTCAACACCTCCATGCAGCGGATGAACATGGACACCGACATGGCCACCCGGTCGGTCAACGAGGGGTTCTCCGGCGGGGAGAAGAAGCGCCACGAGATCGTCCAGCTCGAGCTGCTCGACCCGAAGGTGGCCATCCTCGACGAGACCGACTCCGGGCTGGACATCGACGCGCTGAAGATCGTCTCCGAGGGCGTCAACCGCTACCGCGAGCAGGGTGACCGTGGGGTGCTCCTGATCACCCACTACACCCGCATCCTGCGCTACATCACCCCCGACTTCGTCCACGTGTTCGTCGACGGCCGGATCGCCGAGGAGGGCGGCGCCGAGCTCGCCGACCGCCTCGAGGCCGAGGGCTACGACCGCTTCGTCAAGGCCGGCGTCTGAGCTCTCCACCAGACCGACCGACCAGACCGACCCGCCGGACCCGGACCGACAGCCAAGGAGCAGCGCGATGACGGTGACCGCCCGATCGACCGCACACGGCCTCGACGGCCTGCTGCCGGGGCTCGACCTGATCCGCGCCGACTTCCCGATCCTGGGCCGGACGATGGCCGATGGGCGCGAGCTGGTCTACCTCGACAGCGCCAACACCTCGCAGAAGCCGCAGGTCGTCATCGACGCGATGGTCGACCACCTCGAACGCCATAACGCCAATGTGGCCCGCGCCATGCACCAGCTCGGCGCGGAGTCGTCGGCGGCCTTCGAGGCGGCCCGAGACATCGTCGCCGGCTTCCTCGGCGCCCCCTCGCGGGACGAGATCGTGTTCACGAAGAACGCCTCGGAGGCGATCAACCTGGTGGCCAACACGCTGGCCTGGGCCCGCGGCCGGCTCCAGGTCGGTCCCGGGGACGAGGTGCTCATCACCGAGATGGAGCACCATTCGAACATCGTCCCGTGGCAGCTGCTGACCCAGCGCACGGGCGCGAGCCTGCGCTGGTTCGGGCTCACCGAGGACGGCCGGCTCGACCTGTCGAACATCGACGACCTCATCACCGAGCGGACCAAGGTCGTGTCGTTGACCTGGGTCTCGAACATGCTCGGGACGGTGAACCCGGTAGCCGACATCGTCCGGCGGGCGCACGAGGTGGGCGCGCTGGTGCTCCTCGACGCGGCCCAGGCCGTCCCCCAGCTGCCGGTGGACCTGGCGGCGATGGCTCCCGAGGAACGACCCGACTTCCTGGTCTTCACCGGGCACAAGGTCACCGGTCCGACCGGGATCGGCGTGCTGTGGGGCAGCCGAGAGGTGCTCGAGGAGCTGCCGGTCTTCCTGGGCGGCGGCGAGATGATCTCGACCGTGACCATGGAGCGCTCGACGTACGCGGGCATCCCGAGCAAGTTCGAGGCCGGCACCCCACCCATCGTCGAGGCGGTCGGCCTGGGCGCGGCCCTGGACTACCTCTCGGCCGTGGGGATGGACAACGTCCTCGCGCACGAGCAGGCCATCACCGGCTACGCCCTCGACGGCCTGCGCAGCGTGGGGGGCCTGTCCGTGCTCGGCCCCGAGGAGGCCCACGTACGGGGCGGCGCGATCTCCTTCGAGCTGGCCGGGGTGCATCCGCACGACATCGCGCAGGTCCTCGACAGCCTGGGGATCGCGGTCCGCGCGGGGCACCACTGCGCGAAGCCGGCCCACCGCCGGTTCGGGGTCCAGAGCTCGACGCGGATGTCGTCCTACCTCTACACCACTCCGGCCGAGATCGACGCTCTGGTCGACGGACTGGAGCAGACCAAGTCCTACTTCAAGGTGGTGTGAGACATGAGCGCCGGGAATCTGGACTCGCTGTACCAGGAGATCATCCTGGACCACTACAAGAACCCGCACCACGCGGGGCTTCGGGAGCCATACGAGGCCGAGGTCCATCACGTCAACCCGACCTGTGGCGACGAGCTGACCCTGCGAGTGCACCTGGAGCCGAGCAGCTCCGCCGACGGAACGGAGGACCTCACCACGATGCTGGTGTCGGACGTCTCCTACGACGCGGAGGGCTGCTCGATCAGCCAGGCCGCAGCCTCGGTGATGGCTGACCTGGTGATCGGCAAGCCGGTCAGCGAGGCGCTGGCCGTGCACGAGGAGTTCCTGGCCCTGATGCAGGGTCGGGGCAATGTCGAGCCGGACGAGGACGTGCTGGAGGACGGCATCGCCTTCGCCGGAGTGGCGAAGTTCCCCGCGCGGGTGAAGTGTGCCCTGCTGGGATGGATGGCCTGGAAGGACGCGACGTCGCAGATCCTCGACGCCGCTGGACGAACCGAGACGAAGGAGCACGCATGAGCGACGCGAACGCAGACCTGCCCGAGGTCGACCTGTCGGCAGCCGGCGGCGTCGCCACGGTCACGCCCGAGGACGTCCACGAGGCGATGAAGGACGTGGTCGACCCCGAGCTGGGGATCAACGTCGTCGATCTCGGACTCCTCTACGACGTCCACCTCGATGAGGGGACCAACGTGGTGCTGGACATGACATTGACCTCGGCGGCCTGCCCGCTGACCGACGTCATCGCCGACCAGACCAACCAGGCCCTCGAGGGCCTGGTCAACGACGTCACGATCAACTGGGTCTGGATGCCGCCGTGGGGCCCGGACAAGATCACCGACGACGGCCGCGAGATGCTCCGGGCGCTCGGCTTCAACGTCTGAGCCTCGTGAGCGAGCGCACCGTCCTGGTGCCCGTCGACCGGGTCGCACGCTGGCTGGAGAACTTCGGCGGGAGGCACGGCGCGGTACGGCTCACGCTCGAGGGTGTGGAGTTGCTGGCCTCGGCGGAGGACGGGACGCGTGCCCGGCTGCGTCTGCCCTTCGCGGGCGACTACGCCGGTGCGCCGGACGCCGCCTCGTTCACCGCCGCCGTCGTCCCGCCGGCGGCGTGGGGCGTCCTGCTCGTGCGGAAGGGCGGTTTCGCCGTGGCTCGGCTCGAGGGGGCCGAGCTGGTCGGGTCCAAGACGGGGCGCCGGCACGTCCAGGGCCGGACGAAGGCGGGTGGTCAGAGCCAGCAGCGCTTCGCCCGGCGCCGCGGCAACCAGGCGCGGCAGGCCTACGAGGCGGCCGCGGAGCACGCCCACAGGCTGCTCGTCGGCTCGTCGCCGGCCGAGCTGGGGAGCCCTGGGCCGACGCCGGTCGAGCTTCTGGTCTGTGGGGGCGACCGGGCCGCGGTGGACGCCGTGCTGGCTGAGCCCCGGCTCCGCGCCGTGGCTGCGGTTCGCGGGGGGCCGTGGCTCGACGTGCCCGACCCCCGGCGCTCCGTCCTGGACCAGGCCGTCCTCGACGCCGGGTCGGCCCTCGTCACCCTGACCGACTGACCCCGACCACCCCGATTCGTCCGCGCCCGGCCGGCTCGGAGCGGACTCGAATCGGCGGACGAATCGGGGTGAGGGGTGGGGTGGGGGTCAGTCCTCGACGCCTCGGGCGACCAACGCCTCGCCCAGTGCGTCGGCGTGCCGGATGGAGCGCACGATCAGGGGTACGGCGAACGCCCGCGGGCTGCTGCCCAGACCCCGGGCCAGCTGGGCGTCGCGGACCTCCTCGGCCAGCCCGATCACGACCGGGACGCACCGCACCCCCAGGGCGAGCATCAGCCCGACGCGTTCGGGGTCGACCCTCAGGCAGCGCAGGGGACGGCAGGCGCGGACCACGGCGTCCACCAGCGCCGTCGTCCGGGTGGTCAGCGTGACCAGGCCGGCAAGCAGGACCAGTCCGGCGAGGACCCCGAGCACGACCACGGCCCGCTCCCACCCCGAAACGACCAGGTGGAACACCGCCGCCCCGCCGCCGATCCAGATCAGCGGTCGCAGCTGCCGCGTGGTCTGACTCAGCGGTAGGCCCGCAGCGGCGTACCCGGCGACGACGGTCGCGACGAAGAGCGCGACCTGCCACGGACGGTCCAGCAGGAACGAGCTCGCCCCGACCAGCACGAGGGCGGCCAGCTTCGCCCCGGCGGGCACCCGGTGCACGACGGAGTCGCCGGGGACGTAGAGCCCGAGCGCGCTCATCCCATCAGCGCCCGGTAGTGCTGCACCGCGGTCCCCGGGGACCCGTCGTGGACGAGCCGTCCCTCGTCGAAGACCAGCACCCGGTCGAAGTCCTCCAGCAGGTCGAGGTGGTGGGTGACCAGCACGACCTGGTGGGGCAGCCCGGCGACCAGGACCGAGACCCGCCCGGCGTTGCGCAGGTCCAGCAGGGTGGTGGGCTCGTCCATGACCAGGATCTCCGGCTCGGTGACCAGGACCGAGGCGAGAGCCAGGAGCTGCTTCTGGCCACCCGAGAGCAGGTGGGCGGGGTGGTCGGCGTAGCCGGTGAGACCGTACGTGCCCAGGGCCGAGCCGACCCGTGCGTCGACGTCGCCTCGGGACAGTCCACGCCGACGGAGCCCGAAGGCGACGTCCTCGGCCACGGTCGGCATCACGATCTGGGCGTCAGGGTCGGTGAAGCAGAAGCCGACCTTGCGTCGTACGTCACGACCGTGCGTGGCCGTGTCCAGACCCGCCACGCGCACCGCCCCATGGGTGGGCAGGACCAGCCCGTTAAGGAGCCGGGCGAAGGTGGACTTGCCCGAGCCGTTCGCGCCGACGACTCCGACCCGGCGCTCCTCCAGTCGCACGGACACCTCGCTCAGCACCGTCCGCTCCGAGGCACCCTGCCCGTAGACGTGGGTCACCTCGCGGACCTCGATCAGGGGCATCGCTGCACGACCATGGCCACGCCCTGTCCGCCGCCCACGGCCACGGCCGCGAGCCCGAGCTCACCGACGCCGCCCCGGACCAGCTGGCTGAACAGCCGGACGGCCAGCACCGCGCCGGAGGCGCCCCAGGGATGGCCCAGGGCCAGGGCGCCGCCCTCAGGGCACACCCGCGCCGGGTCGAGGCCGAGCTCGGTGCAGCAGGCCAGCACCTGCCCCGCGAAGGCCTCGTTCAGCTCGACGACGTCGAGATCGTCCAGGTCGAGACCCAGGGCCTCGAGCACGGCACGTACGGCGGGGACCAGTCCACGCCCCGGTCGGGCCGGGTCGACTCCGACCGAGGCGGTGGCCAGCACGCGCAGGCCGGGCAGACCATGCTCGGCCCGGGTCGCCTCGTCGAGCAGGGCCACCACGGCCGCGCCGTCGTTGATCCCGCAGGCGTTGCCCGCGGTGACGGAGCCCCCGGGCCGGAAGGCGGCCGGGAGCCGGGCCAGACGCTCGCGGGTCAGTCCGGGCCGCACCCGTTCGTCGTGGACCACACCGCCCACGGCCACGATCTCCTCGGCGAAGGCACCGCGCTCCCGTCCCGCCCAGGCCCGCTGGTGCGAGCGCACCGCGTACGCATCCTGGGCGGCCCGGGTGACCTCGCGCTCCTCGGCCAGCAGGTCCGCGGCCAGGCCCATCTCGGGATCCTCGAAGCCGCGGGGGGCGAAGGGGGCCCGGGTGAATGCCACCGGCGATCCCTGGCCCTCGGCCGGCCAGAAGCGCAGCGGCGCCGTGGAGGCGGACTCGACCCCGCCGGCGAGGACGAGCCCGGAGGAGGCGGTGAGCAGCGCACAGCCCACCTCGATCGCGGTCAGTCCGCTGCCGCACTGGCGGTCCACGGTGAGGGCGGGCACGTCGACGCCCAGGCCGGCGGCGAGCGTGCTGACCCGCGCGAGGTCCCCGCCGGGTCCCGTGCAGTTGCCGAGCACGACCTGACGTACCGGGGCCTGCGGCAGCTCGGCGGCGACGGCGGCGAGGACGGGCCCGGCCAGCTCGGGCGCGCTGAGGTGGGCGAGCCCGTGACCGGCGGTCCCGATGGCACTACGTCGTGCGGCGACGATCACCGGGGGGTTGGCGTACGTCGTGGCGGGACTCATGGTGGGCCCACGCTAGTCGTCGAGGTGACGGGTGCGGGACGTGGTGGCCAGCCGGGTCAGGGCCAACCGGTCGACCTTGTCGGCCGGAGTCAACGGCAGCGCAGGGACGGTGAGCCAGAGCCGGGGCCGAGCCGCGTCCGGCAGCGCGGCCCGGGCCCGGGCCGCCACCCCTCGCCGGTCGCCGGGCCGGGTCAGCACGGCCGCGAGGACTACTCCCAGCCGCTCGTGCGGCACCCCGACGACCACGACCTCACCCTCGGTCGCCCCGGCCAGCGCGGCCTCGACGTCGGCCAGGACCACGGTGGCGCCGGCCGTGGTCACCGCGTCGGGACGCCCCTGGACCCGGAGCCGCCCCTGCACGAGCCGACCGAGGTCCCCGACCGTGGCGAAGCCGTCGGCGTCACGACGCAGCGGTCCCGGCCCCGGCCCCTCGTAGCCCTCACACAGGTACGCCGAGCGCACCCAGATCTCCCGCTCGCGGACCTCGACCTCCACCCCCGGGAAGGCGCGGAGGTCCTCCTCGTGCGACCCCCAGGCGACGAAGGACAGCTCGGTGGCCCCGAAGTAGTGGTGCACCGCGAGCCCGCGTCGTACCGCGCGGTCGTGCACCCGAACGCTCAGCCGGTCACCGGCCACGACCACGGTGGTCAGCCGCGGGGGGTCCGTCTCGTCGAGCCGGTCGAGCAGGTGCACGAGGCGGGTCGGGGTCAGGACCGCGTGCGAGGCGTCCTCGGCCCGCGTCACGAGCTCAGCCCCCACCGCGCCGGCGTGGACCCGGGCGAAGACGCTCATCGAACCGCGGGCCGGGCCGGGCGCCCACACCCGACTTCCGACCTCGATCCCGCTCAGCGCGCTGACTGCGCTGAAGGATTCGCGCCACGAGGCCGTAGACCGACGGACCCGGCCACCCGTGCCGGCGGTGGTCAGCACCAGCGCCAGCTGCTCGCGCTCGGCCCGGAGGAACGCCGCGACCGGGTCGTCAGCGACCTGGAGGTCGACCGCGGAGTCAGGAGACCCGGGCACGACGACGCTCGCCGACCCGGCCCGGCGACAATAGCCCTGGATAGGCGGCGTGGACTCCTCGAGCCACCAAGGCCGCCACCACAGCCTTGACCAGGTCACCGGGCAGGTAGACCACGTTAGGGGTCAGCGCGGCCCACCAGGACAGGTCGAGCAGGACCACCAGGCCGAGCACGCCCCCGGCGTAGACGACGACGATGCCGCCGAGCACGTTGACGACCGCACCCGACAGCAGACGGTACGGAGCCCCCGCCCGGCCGCTCAGCCACCCGATCAGCGCGGCGGCGAGCGGCCAGGCCAGCAGGTAGCCCGACGAGCCGGTAGCGAAGACGCCGAGGCCGCCACGGCCGCCCGCCAGCAGCGGCAGGCCGACCGCGACCAGGGCGAGAAAGAGGCCCACGGCCATCGCTCCGCGGCGCGCGCCGAGAACGGCGCCGGCCAGCATCACCCCCACCGACTGGGCGGTGACCGGGACGGCGAGCCCGGGCGGGGTGACCGCCGGGACGATGCCCAGCGCGGTGATGATCCCGGCGAACATCGCGACCAGGGCGAGGTCGCGCGAGCTGGACCTGCGACGTACCTCCCGGGTCACAGGCTGCGCGCCGAGAAGGTGTCGCACGACTCCATGGATCCCTCGGAGAGACCGACCCGGAACCACTTCTGACGCTGCTCGGCCGAGCCGTGGGTCCAACGGTCCGGGTCCACCCGACCGCCCGAACGCTGCTGGATCCGGTCGTCGCCCACGGCGCGGGCCGCGTCGAGGGCGTTGGCGATGTCCTCGTCGGTCAGGCCGAGGATGAACGGCTCGCCGGTCTCGTCGGGGACCTCGGTGGCGTACTTCGACCACATCCCCGCGTAACAGTCGGCCTGCAGCTCGAGCTTGACCGCGTCACTGCGCTCGCCCTGCTGGGTGCGCACCTGACCGATCTGGCCGGTCAGGTCCTGGACGTGGTGACCGTACTCGTGGGCCAGCACGTAGGCCTCGGAGAACGGCCCACCCTTGGCACCGAGCTGTCCGGTCAGCATCTGGTCGAAGAAGGTGGGGTCGAGGTAGACGTGCTTGTCCACCGGGCAGTAGAACGGGCCGACGTCGGAGGTCGCTGCACCGCAGCCGGTGTCGGTCTGGCCGGTGAAGATCGTGGTCGTCGCCTTCTCGTACCCCTTGTCGCCCTGCTGGGGCAGCGCGCCGGCCCAGTAGGCCTGAATCGAGTTGACGTCAGCCAGGAGCGCGCAGCTCTCGTCCTGGTTGGCGTCGTCGCCGCTCGTGCAGTTGTCCAGCGCGCTGGTCTGCTCCGCGCCGCCTCCCGTCGAGGGCGTGCTTCCGGCGCCCCCGAGCTGGCTCTGGATGAGAAAGATCACCACGAGCAGGATGATCCCGCCGATGCCACCGCCGACCTTCATCCCCGCGCCACCCCCACCGGGCAGCCTCATGCCGGCCGACGAGCGCCCCCCGCCGCCGCGCCGCACCTCCATCTGGCTGCGGTCCAGCCGTGCCTTCGGGTTGTAGCGCATCTGCTGACCCCTCCCTGTCGTCGCCCAAGAGTAGAGGTCACCCGGGCCGCGACCGACGCGAGAGGGCTCGAACATCGTGCGGAGGCCGCCAGAGCTGAGCGGGAGCCCCCGGTGGAGCGACGGAATGGTCGGTAAGGGCCGTGGACTCTCCTAGGATGGGACCTTGAGGTGCACGTCGTAGAAGAGCGTCGTCGTTACCCCCGCTCCGTCGTCCGCCACAGCCGAGGTCCCTTCCCATGATCACCGTCAGTCAGCTCGAAGTCCGCGCCGGTGCGCGCCTGCTCATGGACGATGTCTCCTTCCGGGTCGGGCCCGGGGACAAGGTCGGACTCGTCGGGCGCAACGGGGCCGGCAAGACCACCCTGACCCGCATCCTGGCCGGCGAGGCCCAGCCCGCGGCCGGGACGGTCACCCGGGCCGGCGAGGTCGGCTATCTCCCGCAGGACCCCCGCATCGGCGACCCCGAGATCCCGGCCCTGGAGCGGATCCTCTCGGCGCGCGGTCTCGACGACGTCGTACGGCGGCTGCGGGCGGCCGAGGACGACATGGGCTCGGAGGATCCCAAGACCCAGGAGCGCGGGATGCGCCGCTGGGCCCGGGCCGACACCGAGCTGCACGCCGGGGGTGGCTACTCAGCGGAGGCGGAGGCCAAGCAGATCGCGGCCAGCCTCGGGATCGACGACCGGCTGCTGGGCCAGCCGATCAAGACCCTCTCGGGCGGCCAGCGCCGTCGCGTCGAGCTGGCGCGGATCCTGTTCTCCGGAGCCGAGACACTCCTGCTCGACGAGCCGACGAACCACCTCGACGCCGACTCGATCGTGTGGCTGCGCGAGTTCCTGCGCACCCACAAGGGCGGGCTCATCGTGATCAGCCACGACGTGGGGCTGCTCGAGGCGTGCGTGACCAAGGTGCTGCACCTCGACGCCAACCGGGCGGAGGTGGACGTCTACAACATCGGCTGGAAGTCGTACCTGGCCCAGCGCGAGACCGACGAACGACGCCGTCGGCGTGAGCGTCAGAACGCCGAGCGCAAGGCCAGCACGTTGATGGACCAGGCCAACCGGATGCGGGCGAAGGCGACCAAGGCCCAGGCCGCTCAGTCGATGATGAAGCGGGCCGAGCGGTTGATGGAGGGGATTGAGGGCGAGCGGCGCATCGACAAGGTGGCCCGGATCTCGTTCCCGACCCCCGCACCCTGCGGCAAGACCCCGCTGACCGCCGCCGAGCTGTCGAAGTCCTACGGCTCCCTGGAGGTCTTCACCGACGTAGACCTGGCCATCGACCGGGGGAGCCGTGTAGTGATCCTCGGCCTCAACGGCGCCGGCAAGACCACGCTGCTGCGCATCCTGGCCGGAGCGGACCGGGCCGACACCGGGGACGTCGTCCCTGGGTACGGACTCAAGCTGGGCTACTACGCCCAGGAGCACGAGACGCTGGACACCGGACGTTCGGTGCTGGAGAACCTCCGGACCGCAGCACCCCAGCTGGCCGACGCCGAGGCCCGCAGCGTGCTGGGCTCCTTCCTGTTCTCCGGCGACGACGCCCAGAAGCCCGCCTCGGTGCTCTCGGGGGGCGAGAAGACCCGACTGGCCCTGGCCACCCTGGTCGTCTCGAGCGCGAATGTCCTGCTCCTCGACGAGCCGACGAACAACCTGGACCCGGCGTCGAGGGCCGAGGTACTCGCCGCAATCCGGGCCTACGAGGGGGCCATCATCCTGGTCACCCACGACGAGGGAGCGGTGACCGCGCTGGAGCCCGACCGGGTCCTCATCCTGCCCGACGGGGTCGAGGACCTCTGGAACGACGGGTACGCCGACCTCGTGGCCCTAGCCTGAGGCCGCACTAGGCTCTGGTCATGAACAGCATCGACGTGGACCCGGCGCTTCTCGAGCGTGGTGGCCTGCGCCTGGAGGAGAACGGGATGGTCGCCACCATCACGCTGAACCGGGCGGGCTCGAAGAACGCCCAGACGCCGACGACGTGGACCGCGCTGCGGGCGATCGCCGCCTCCTTGGACCCCGAGGTCCGGGTGGTCGTCGTACAGGGGGAGGGAGACACCTTCTCCTCCGGGGTCGACCGCCGGATGCTGGGCCGCGAGGCCGTCGAGGGCGAGGCGTCCCTGCTCACGCTGCTCGACCTCCCTGACGCCGAGATCGCCGAGAGTATCGCCGACTGGCAGGACGGGTTCTCCTGGCTGGGCCGTCCCGACCTGATCAGCATCGCGAAGGTGCAGGGCGCCGCCGTCGGAGCCGGCTTCCAGCTCGCACTCGCCTGCGACCTGCGGGTGGTGGCCACGGACGCCCGTTTCTCGATGCGTGAGCCTCTCCTGGGGATGGTGCCGGACCTGACGGGAACAAAACCCCTGGTCGACCTGGTTGGCTACTCGCGAGCACTCGAGATCTGCGCCACCACCCGGTGGGTCGGAGCCGAGGAGGCCCGTGAGCTGGGGCTGGCGACCGTCGTCGTCCCGAACGAGGACCTGGACGAGGCGGTGCACGACCTGGTGGCGGCCGTGACGGCGCCGCTCTACGGTGCGGTCACCGCGACGAAGGCGCTGCTGCAGACCGCGGGGGCCAACACGCCTGCCGAGCAGCACCGGGCCGAGCGCGAGGCGCAGGTGCGACGGTTCCGGGAGCTCGCGGCCCTGATGGGGGAGTGAGGACGACGGACGAGTGTGCGTCGTGACCGGCCAGGAACGGAGCACCGCATGTCGATGACCAGTGGCCTGGGGCCGGTGTGGCGTCACATGCGCACCGACCGCAGTGCGATGCAGCAGCGACTCGGACGGGACACCGTACGGCGGGTGGTGTCCTTTGCCGCCCCACACCGTCGCCTGATCGGCATCTTCTTGGCCCTCACCGTCGTCGACGCCTCGATGGTCGTGGTGACCCCGCTGCTGGTGAAGAACCTGGTCGACAACGGCATCCTCAAGGACGACGGGGGCCTGGTCACGCTCCTCGCGCTGGGCATCGCTGGCGTCGCCGTAGTCACCGCCGGGCTCGCAGTCGCCTCGGGCTACCTGTCCTCACGGATCGGCGAGAGCCTGATCTTCGACCTGCGCACGACGGTCTTCGCCCACGTGCAGCGGATGTCGCTGGCCTTCTTCACTCGCACCCAGACCGGCGCGCTGGTCTCGCGACTGAACAACGACGTGATCGGGGCCCAGCGCGCCTTCACCTCCACCCTCTCGCAGACCGTGTCCAACTCGATCAGCGTGGTTGTGGTGGGCGTGGCGATGCTGTTTCTGAGCTGGAAGGTGACCCTGCTGTGCGTGGCGCTCTTCCCCATCCTGCTCGTCGTCTCGCGTTGGGTGGGTCACCGGCTGGCGGGGCTGACCCGGGAGCAGATGGAGGGCAACGCGGTCCTGGGCAACAGCATGACCGAGCGGTTCAACGTGGGCGGCGCGCTCCTGCTCAAGCTCTTCGGCCGGCGCGACGAGGAGGACCTGGTCTTCGCCCAGCGGGCCGGGCTGGTCCGCGACCTCGGGATCCGGATCTCGCTGATCACCCGCGTCTTCGGCGCGAGCCTGCTTCTCGTCCCGGCCCTGGCCACCGCGCTGGTCTACGGCGTCGGGGGACACCTCGTCATCGACAGCACGCTCTCGGTCGGCACCCTGCTCGCGCTGGCCACGCTCCTGCTGCGGCTGCTCGGTCCGCTGCAGGGCCTGTCCAACGTGCGCATCGACGTGATGACGGCGCTGGTCAGCTTCGAGCGGGTCTTCGAGGTGCTGGACCTCCCCTCGATGGTGCAGGAGGTCGAGGGCGCCGTCGTCCTCCCCGCGACGGCCGGTCGGATCGAGTTCGACCGGGTCGCGTTCCGCTACCCCCGGGCCGACGAGGTGTCGCTGGCCAGCCTGGAGTCGGTGGCCCGCAAGGAGTCCCGCGACAACGGCGAGGTCCTCCGCGGGGTCACCTTCACCGCCGAGGCCGGCCAGATGGTCGCCCTGGTCGGACCGTCCGGAGCGGGGAAGACGACCATCACCCACCTGGTGGCCCGGCTCTACGACGTCAACGTCGGCGCGGTCCGGGTGGACGGCCACGACGTGCGTGAGGTCACGCTCCAGTCCCTCGAGGACGCCGTCGGCTACGTGACCCAGGACGCCCACATGTTCCACGACACGATCCGGGAGAACCTGCGCTACGCGCGGCCGGGCTCCACCGACGAGGAGATCTGGTCCGCGCTCCGGGCCGCCCAGATCGGTGCGCTGGTCTCATCCTTGCCCGACGGGCTGGACACCGTGGTCGGCGACCGCGGGTACCGGCTCTCCGGAGGAGAGCGCCAGCGGCTCGCCATCGCCCGGCTGCTGCTCAAGGCGCCCTCGATCGTGGTCCTCGACGAGGCTACGGCGCACATGGACTCCGAGAGCGAGGCGGCCGTGCAGCGAGCTCTGGACGTGGCCCTGGTCGGCCGGACGTCCCTGGTCATCGCCCAC
>JBBPYL010000072.1:0-19848 GCA_038199935.1 Propionibacteriales bacterium
CCGAGCGACGGGCCCACTCGATGGAGGCCGAGAGGTAGCCGATGACCGCGTCGAACCAGACGTAGAGCTTCTTGGCCGGGTTCTCCCGCCAGCCCTCGAGCGGGACGGCGATCCCCCAGTCGATGTCGCGGGTCATCGCTCGCGGGCGGATCTCGGAGAGGATGTTCTGGCTGAAGCGGATGACGTTGGGCCGCCAGGTCCCCGACGCCTCGCGCTCGTCGAGCCACTCGGTGAGCGCCTGGGCCAGCGCCGGGAGGTCGAGGAAGAAGTGTTGGGTCTCCACGAACTGCGGGGTCTCGCCGTTGATCTTCGACCGGGGGTCGATCAGCTCGTCGGGCTCGAGCTGGTTGCCGCAGTTGTCGCACTGGTCGGCGTCGGCTCTCTCGTTGCCGCAGATCGGGCAGGTTCCGTAGATGTACCGGTCCGGCAGCGTCCGACCCGTCGAGGGCGAGATCGCCCCGGTGGTCGTCTGCTCGACGAAGTAGCCGTTGTCGTGGACGCCGAGGAACATCTCCTGGACCACGGCGTGGTGGTTGCGCGTCGTGGTCCGGGTGTAGAGGTCGTAGGTCAGTCCCAGTGCGGCGAAGTCCTCGCAGATCAACCGGTGGTTGCGATCGGCGAGCTCCTGGGGCGTGACGTGCTGCTCGTCGGCCGCGATCAGGATCGGCGTCCCGTGCTCGTCGGAGCCCGAGACCATCAGCACGTCGTGGCCCGCCATCCGCATGTAGCGGCTGAATACGTCCGAGGGCACCCCGAAACCGGCGACGTGGCCGATGTGGCGGGGCCCGTTGGCGTAGGGCCAGGCGACGGCGGACAGCACTTTGCTCATGGCGCCGATCCTAGGGGCGCTGCCTCAGGAGAAGTCGGGGCCCTTCTCGCGGCTGCGCTTGAGTTCGTAGAAGCCCGGGGTCCCGGCGACGAGGAGCACGCCGTCCCACAGCGATCCGGCGGCCTCGCCCTGGGGGGTGGGAGTCACCACGGGGCCGAAGAACGCCACACCCTCGACGCTGATCACCGGGGTACCGACCTCGTAGCCGACCTGGTCCATCCCGGCGTGGTGAGAGGCCCGCACCGCGTCGTCGTGGTCGGTGGAGTCCATGGCCTCGACCAGGGACTCGGGCAGGCCGACCTCGGCGAGCGCCTCCTCCATCATCGCCCGGTCCGGGTCCCGCTCCTGCAGGTGGATCAGAGTGCCCATCGCGGTGTACAGCGGCAACAGCACCTCGTCGCCGTGCGCCTGAGCGGCCGCCACAGCCACGCGGACCGGTCCCCAGGCCTTGGCCAGGCCCTCGCGGTGCTCCTGCGACTCGTCCTCGTCCTCGTTGAGGTACGCCAGGCTCATCACGTGGAAGCTGGGGTCGATCGGTCGCACCTGCGCCACCTCGAGCAGCCAGCGCGAGGACATCCAGGCCCACGGGCACAGGGGGTCGAACCAGAAGTCCACGGGCGTGCGGGCGGGTTCGTTGGTGGGGACGCTCACGGGTCTCTCTCCTGGGGTCGACATGCTCACTACCGGCT
Organism: Propionibacteriales bacterium; assembly: GCA_038199935.1. Taxonomy (GTDB): domain Bacteria; phylum Actinomycetota; class Actinomycetes; order Propionibacteriales; family Nocardioidaceae; genus Nocardioides_B. The sequence goes on from JBBPYL010000072.1 coordinate 1,519, forward strand.
CATCACAGCGGCTGGGCCCGTTGCTTTATTCCCCAGGCCCGGGTGACAGGATGCGGCCATGCCCGGACAAAACCTCACCCGCGACGAAGCCGCCCAGCGCGCCACCCTGGTCCGCGTCGACTCCTACGACGTCGAGCTGGACCTGACCGGCGAGAGCACCCGAACCTTCGGCTCGGTGACCACCGTGAGGTTCCGCGGCGTGCCGGGGGCGGTGACGTTCGTGGACCTCGTCGGCGCGACGCTGCACGCGGTAGAGCTCAACGGGGAGCCGCTCGACGTGGCCACGGCATACGCCGACAGCCGGCTCACCCTGAGCGGGTTGGAGGAGAGCAACGAGCTCCGGGTGGTGGCCGACATGCGCTACAGCCACACCGGCGAGGGGATGCACCGCTTCGTCGACCCGGCCGACGACCGGGTCTACCTCTACTCCCAGTGCGAGGTCCCCGACGCCCGGCGCATCTTCGCCACGTTCGAACAGCCGGACCTCAAGGCCGCCTTCACCGTCACCGTGCACGCTCCCGACCACTGGAAGGTGGTCTCCGTCGCCCCGACCCCGGCGCCGGAGCCGACCACCGCGGGCAACGCCGTGTGGCGCTTCCCGACCACCGAGCGGATCTCGACCTACCTGATCGCGGTCGTCGCCGGGGAGTACCACGAGGTTCTCGACACCTACCAGGGCGCGCACGGCGAGATCCCCCTGGGCCACTACTGCCGGCAGTCCGTGGCCGAGCACCTCGACGTGGAGGAGCTGCTGCTGATCACCCGGCAGGGCTTCGAGTTCTTCGAGGCGACGTTCGACTACCCCTACCCGTTCCACAAGTACGACCAGCTCTACGTGCCAGAGTTCAACAACGGCGCCATGGAGAACGCCGGCTGCGTGGTCCTGCGTGATGAGTACCTACCGCGCGGACGCAACGCCCGCTGGTTCTACGAGCAGCGCGCCAACACGATCCTGCACGAGATGGCGCACATGTGGTTCGGCGACCTGGTCACGATGACCTGGTGGGACGACCTGTGGCTCAACGAGTCCTTCGCGGAGTGGGCGGCCACCCACGCCGCGGTCAACGCCACCACCTACACCGAAGCCTGGACGGGCTTCGCCAACAACCGGAAGAACTGGGCCTACCGCCAAGACCAGCTGCCCAGCACCCACCCGATCGCTGCGGACAACCACGACCTCGAGACGGTCGAGGTCAGCTTCGACGGAATCACCTACGCCAAGGGCGCCTCGACGCTCAAGCAGCTGGTGGCCTACGTCGGGCTGGAGGAGTTCCTCGGCGGGCTGCGCAGCTACTTCCGGGCGCACGCCTTCTCCAACAGCACGTTCGCCGACCTGCTCGGGGCCCTGGAGGCCACCTCGGGCCGCGACCTCGAGTCGTGGTCGAGACTGTGGCTGCAGACCTCGGGGGTCAACACCCTGAGTGCGGAGTTCACCGTGGCTCCCGACGGCACCTACGAGGGCTTCTCGGTGCGGCAGCACCCCGACGCCAGCGACGGGACGCTGCGCCCGCACCGGATCAAGGTCGGGCTCTACGACCGGGACGGCTTGGGACCCGAGGCTCCGCTCGTGCGTCGCGACGCGGTGGCGACCGACGTGGACGGCGACCTCACCCGGGTGCCGGCGCTGGACGGCGTCGCCCAGCCCGACCTGCTGCTGCTCAACGACGGCGACCTGACCTACGCCAAGATCCGCCTCGACGAGCGGTCCTTGGCCACACTCCGCGACGGCATCGGTCGGGTCGAGGACTCCCTGGCCCGGGCGCTGTGCTGGTCCGCGGCCTGGGACATGACCCGGGACGCCGAGCTCTCCGCCGGGACGTTCGTCGAGCTGGTGCTCGCTGGCCTGGCCAGCGAAACCGACGCCACCGCGGTCCAGCAGCTGCCGGTCTACGTCCAGATCGCGATCGCCCAGTTCAGCCACCCGTCCCGGCGCGAGGCCCTGGCCCAGCGCTGGGAGGAGGGCATGGTCGAGATCCTGCAGGCCGCCGAGGCCGGCAGCGACCACCAGCTCACCTTCCTCAAGGTCTTCGCCGGGACCACCGGGAAGCGGATCCCCCCCTCGTCGTACGCCGGCGCCGGGCGCAGCCCCCAGGCCGCCGCGTTCATGGCCGGCCTGCTGGACGGCAGCCGCACGCTGGACGGCCTCACCATCGACGCCGACCTGCGCTGGACTCTGCTCACGGCGCTGGCCGCCGTCGGTGCCGTGGACCGTGCCCGCCTCGAGGAGGAGCTGGCTGCGGACCAGACCATCTCCGGGCGTGAGAAGGCGGCGGCGGCCGTGGCCGCCCTGCCCGACGCGGAGGCCAAGGAGCACTCCTGGATGACCGGGGCGATGAGCGACGACGTGGCCAACGAGACCCAGCGGCACATCGCCTACATCTGGGACACCGCCGGTCAGCAGGAGGTGCTCCAGCCTTTCGTGGAGCGCTACCTCGAGGCGGCGGACACGATCTGGGAGGACCGTGGGGTCCAGCTGGCCAGCACGGCCCTGGAGTACATGTTCCCCCGCTCGCAGACCAGCCCCGAGCTGCTGACGCGGGTGGAGGCCTGGCTCGCCTCGACGACGGCGAACCCGTCGGCCAAGCGGCTGGTCGACGAGGGGCACGCCGACGTCGTGCGTGCCTTGGCGGCGCAGGCGTTCGACGCCCCCGAACCGGTCTAATTGGTCTGGTTGGTCTCGTGCATGATCGCAGGGCGGCGGGCGTGCTCGGCGAGCCGTTGCACCCCCACTGTGATGCCCCCGACCAGGTCGCCGGCGGCGAAGGCGGAGCGCATGCTCACTCCCGCCAATGCGACGTCGGAGTCCGAGACCAGTGCCCGGGCCTCGGCTCCGGTCACGACCTCGAGCACCCGGGCACTCGGGTCGACCACGATGAGCACCGACCTCGCGGGGGCGACCAGGGTCGCGTGCAGCCGCTCGGCGAACGCACGGCTCTCTTGTCCCGACGACCCGACGTAGACCGAGAACTCCAGCCGACACAGCGTCTCGGCGTTGCGGATCGCCTTGTCGATCTCGAACCTCTCGGCCGAGGTGAAGGCCTCACCAGCTGCCACTGGTACCACCCCGTCGCTCGGAGCCCGCGAGCTCCCGCGGCTGCTCGTCGGTCGCACTCTCCAGGCCGTCGCGAGGGCCACCGAACCACTCCGGCTCGTGGCCCCAGGGAAGACCCGGACGATAGGCGCCCTCGCCGCCACCGGAGGCCAACGAGGCCAACAGGGCGATCACCGCGAAGAGCCCGGCGGGGATGAGCAGGATGATCAACAGGAAGGAGAGCGGCGAGACGGAGGGCGCCTCTTCCCACCCGGTCGGGGGAACGGCGAGCGCCGGGCCGGCCGCGGCCAGCAGGAGCAGACCGGGCGTGAGCACCAGGGCGCGCGCCAGGTGACGTCGGCGGTGGGAGGTGACGTGATCGGACACACGCCCAGGATAGCGAACCAGCATTTGGGTCAGGCGCGGGCCGGTCGTTAGGGTCCGCAGCATGCCCTCGTTCCAAGCTCCCGCCTGCGGAAGCGATGACGCCCTGTGCAATCTGGTCGAGGACACCACCGGAAGCCTGTGGCTGGCCCACGCGGCCGACTGGCTGATCGTGAAGCCCCTCGCGCTGCTCTTCCTGATCGTGCTGGCCCTCGTCGTCCGCTTCTTCGTCCACCGACTCATCGACCGGCTCAGCAGCAGGGCGGCCGAGGGACTCCCCTCCCCGCTGCTGCGGCACCGCTCCGAGGAGGCCGCCGCCGCAGCGCCGAACGCCGCAGTCGTCGCTGGCCGTCGCGTCCAGCGGTCGCAGACGATGGGCTCCATGCTCAAGAGCGTCGCCAGCATCATCATCTTCACCGTCACCGCGATCACCGCCCTGGCCGAGCTCGGCTTCCCGGTCGGCCCGCTGATCGCCAGCGCGGGCATCGTGGGCGTGGCGCTGGGATTCGGGGCCCAGAGCCTGGTCAAGGACTTCCTCTCCGGCGTGTTCATGATCTTCGAGGACCAGTACGGCGTCGGGGACGTCGTGGACGTGGGCGAGGCCACCGGCAGCGTCGAGGCCGTCGGTCTGCGGGTCTCGCGTCTGCGTGACGTCGAGGGCACGGTCTGGTACGTCCGCAACGGCGAGATCCTGCGCGTGGGCAACAAGAGCCAGAACTGGGCCCGCACGGTCATCGATGTGCCGGTCGCCCACGAGGAGGACGTCTACCGCGTCCAGGACGTGCTCCGCGAGGTCGCCCGCGAGGCCTGGGAGGACGAGGACCTCCAGCGCACGATCATCGAGCCCCCCGAGGTGTGGGGCGTGGAGGAGATGACCTCGGACTGGATCGCCATCCGCGTCACGCTGAAGACCGCGCCCCTGGAGCAGTGGGCGGTGGCCCGCGAGGTCCGTGAGCGGATCAAGGCCCGCTTCGACCACGAGGGCATCCGCCTCGCCCGGCCCGCCCGCGTCCTGATCCAGCCGCCCACCGGCCGGCCCACCGAGCCGGTGGCACCGTGAGCGCCGGGCCGAGTGAGCCGACGTTCTACGAGGAGATCGGTGGCTACGACACCATCGCCGCCATCGTGGACCGTTTCTACCAGGGCGTGGCCGGCGACGAGGTGCTACGCCCGATCTACCCCGAGCAGGACCTCGGCCCGGCCGCCGAGCGGTTCACCCTCTTCCTCGTGCAGTACTGGGGAGGGCCGACCACCTACTCCGAGCGGCGGGGGCATCCACGGCTGCGGATGCGTCACGCGCCGTTCCGGGTCAACCCCGCGGCCCGCGACCACTGGCTGACCCACTTCCGGGCCGGGCTCGACGCGGTCGACCTCACGCAGGAGCAGGACCAGAAATTCTGGGAGTACGTCAGCCAGGCGGCCCAGTTCATGGTCAACAGCTTCGAGGAGTGAGCCTCAGCCCTCGAGGGCCTGCTCGAGGACCACACGCTCCCAGGGGTCCCAGGGACGTGAGCGTTGCGAGCCCAGGTCGAAGGCCACCAGGACGGCCTGTGACCTCGAGAGCACGGTCTCACCGTCACCGATGACGGCCTCCAGCCCGAGGCTCGACCGCCCGACCCGGACGACCCGACTGGTCACCGCGTACGGCTCGGGCCGGAAGATCAGCGGTCGCTTGTAGTCCACGTCGAGCTGCGCCACGACCAGCGAGAGGTCGAAGCCCTCACCGGTGCGCAGGGCCGAGAGCAGGGCGAGGCGTGCCTCCTGGTAGTACTCGAAGTATTTGACGTTGTTGACGTGCCCGAAGACGTCGACGTCGGAGAAGCGCACGTGGCACGCGTAGTGGTGGCTCATCTGAGCACGCGGTTCTCGGTGTCGTCGGTGTCGTCGGTGTCGTCGGCGAAGCCGCCGAGCACCCCCCGCTCCTCGGCGGTGATGCGTCGCGGACGCTCCTCGGCGAAGACGTACGGCGTGAGCACCGAACGTGCGCTGAGGTAGACCCGTCGGCCGCCGTCGGGGAGGAGGTCGACGATCTCGTAGCCCATGGTGAAGGTGGCGGCGCGGACCCCGGAGACCCAGGACTCGATCCGGACCGGTGCGGCACGGAAGACCAGCGGCGCGGCGTAGGCGACCTCGTGGCGCACCACGACCACGCCCTCGGCGAGGTCCTCGCCGCCTTGGACGGGGGCGTGCACCCGGAGCATGTCGACGCGGGCCTCCTGGAGGTAGTCGACGTAGACGACATTGTTGACGTGCCCCAGCGAGTCCATGTCGGCCCACCGCAGCGGGCAGTAGTAGATGTGTCGCGCCACGCACGCATCCTCGCAGGCCCCGGTCCTAGGGTGGGCAGCAGCGTCGGCCCACCGAGGGCCACCCGCCCACGAACGGAGCCCCCATGCCCGAGGCCGTCATCGTCGCCACCGCCCGCTCCCCCATCGGTCGCGCGAACAAGGGCTCGATGACCGGGTTCCGGCCCGACGACCTGACCGCCACGATCGTCGCGGCGGCGCTGGAGAAGGTTCCGGGCCTCGATCCCCACGACATCGACGACTTCTACCTCGGGTGCGGGCTGCCCGGGGGGGAGAGCGGCTTCAACATGGCTCGCATCGTCGCGGTGATGCTGGGCTACGACCATCTGCCCGGCGCCACGGTCACCCGGTACTGCTCCTCGTCGGTCCAGACCACGCGGATGGCGTTCCACGCGATCAAGGCCGGGGAAGGCGACGTGTTCGTCTCGGCCGGCGTCGAGACCGTCTCGCGCTTCTCCCGCGGCACCTCGGACCACATCCCCGGGACGGTGAACCCCTTCTTCGCCGACGCCCAGGCGCGTACCGCCGTGGCCTCCGGAGGCGGCGTGACCTGGCACGACCCCCGCGAGGACGGGCTGGTCCCGGACGGGTACATCGCGATGGGCGAGACCGCGGAGAACGTGGCCACCCTGCGCGGACTGTCCCGCGCCGAGCTCGACGAGTTCGGCGTCCGCAGCCAGAACCTCGCCGAGAAGGCCGTCGACGCGGGCTTCTGGGCCCGGGAGATCACGCCGGTGACGACTCCCGACGGCGTCGTGGTCAGCGCCGACGACGGACCACGGGCCGGGGTGACCCTCGAGGCGGTCTCGTCGCTGAAGCCCGTCTTCCGCCCCGACGGGGTGGTGACGGCCGGCAACTGCTGCGCCCTCAACGACGGCGCCGCCGCCGTGGTGGTGATGTCCGACACCAGGGCCGCCGAGCTCGGGCTCACCCCTCTGGCCCGGATCGTCTCGACCGGGGTCACCGGCCTGTCCCCCGAGATCATGGGCCTGGGCCCGGTCGAGGCCAGCCGACAGGCCCTCGACCGGGCCGGGATGACCATCGACGACATCGACCTCGTGGAGATCAACGAGGCGTTCGCCGCCCAGGTCGTGCCGTCCTACCAGGACCTGGGCATCGACATCGACCGGCTCAACGTCAACGGTGGCGCGATCGCCGTCGGCCATCCCTTCGGGATGACCGGGGCCCGCCTCCAGGCGACGATGATCAACTCGCTGCAGTGGCACGACCAGCAGACCGGGCTGATCACCATGTGCGTGGGCGGCGGTCAGGGGATGGCGCTCGTCCTCGAGCGCCTCAGCTGACCCGCCTGGCCTGGCGTGGGGCGGCGCTCAGGCGTCCTTGCGCGCCTCGATGGTCAGCGAGACCGAGACCTTGTCCCCGACGAGGATCTTGCCGCCGTCGAGCGGGACGTTGAAGTCCAGGCCCCACTGCGCGCGGGAGATCTCGGTGCTGGCCTCGTAGCCGAGCACGGTGTTGCCCCACGGGTCCTGGTCGACGCCCAGGAAGTCGACCTCGAGCTCGACGGGGAGGGTGACGCCCGTGATCGTGAGGTCGCCGCGGGCGGTCGAGCCGTCGAAGCTCGTCGTGGTGAAGGTCATCGGCCCGGTGTTCTCCACGTCGAAGAAGTCCGCGGAGCGCAGGTGCCCGTCGCGTCCCGCGTCGCGGGTGTTGACCGAGGCCAGGTCGATGCTGGCCTGGGCCCGGAAGCCCTCGACGTTCTCCCCGGTCGTCAGGGTGCCCTCGAAGGTCTCGAACTGGCCCCGGACCTTGCTCATCAGGTGGCGGACGGTGAAGCCGACCTCCGAGTGGGTGGGGTCGATGGTCCAGGTCCCGGTGGGGATCTGGGTCTCGGTGCTGGCGTCCACGGTCATGACTGCTCCCAGGTTGTAGGTTCAAGTGTTTCCTCAGCGTACCCCGAGGTGACTTGAAACTTCAACTGACGTAAACCGGTAACATTCACCCATGAATCATGACCCTGGTCACACGCTGTGGCTCACTCCCGCGCAGCAGCACGTCTGGCGTGCCTACCTGGTCGGAACGACCCTGCTGATGGACCGTCTCGACCGCGATCTGCGCGAGCGTCACGACCTGTCGATGCCGGAGTACGAGATCATGGTCCGGCTCTCCGAGTCCGGCGAGCGACGGATGCGGATGTCGGCCCTGGCCGACTCCGTGAGCCACTCCCGCAGCCGGGTCACGCACACCGTCAACCGGATGGAGCGGGCCGGGCTGGTCTCGCGACGGCCGTGCGTGAGCGACGGTCGCGGTGTGGAGGCGCTGCTCACCGACAGGGGCTTCGCGATCCTCCAAGAGGCGTCCCACACGCACGTGCGCGGGGTGAAGGACTTCCTGATCTCGTTGTGCCCCACCGAAGACCTGACCGCGGTCGCGCGCCTCTTCGACGCGGTCACCGACGCGCTGGTCTCCGACCACCCGGCCTTCGACATTCGCTGACCGGCCCGGGCAGGTCAGTCGCGGGTGAGCCTGCGGTGGGTCACGCGGTGCGGGCGCGCGGCCTCCTGGCCGAGCCGCTCGACCTTGTTCTCCTCGTAGGAGGCGAAGTTGCCCTCGAACCAGAACCACCGCCCGCTGTCCTCGCTGTCGCCCTCCCACGCCAGGATGTGCGTCGCCGTCCGGTCCAGGAACCACCGGTCGTGCGAGGTGATCACCGCGCAGCCGGGGAACTCCAGCAGCGCGTCCTCGAGGGACTGCAGGGTCTCGACGTCCAGGTCGTTGGTCGGCTCGTCGAGCAGGAGCATGTTGCCGCCCATCTTCAGCGTGAGCGCCAGGTTGAGCCGGTTCCGCTCACCGCCGGAGAGCACCCCGGCCTTCTTCTGCTGGTCTGGGCCCTTGAATCCGAAGGAGGCGATGTAGGCGCGGCTGGGCATCTCGAAGTTCGCGACCTTGATGAAGTCCAGGCCGTCCGAGACGACCTCCCAGACGTTCTTGGTCGCGTCGATGCCGCCGCGGCTCTGATCGACATAGGAGATCGACACGGTCTGCCCGACCTTCAGCTCGCCCTCGTCAGGCTTCTCCTCCCCGATGATCATCCGGAACAAGGTGGTCTTGCCCACGCCGTTGGGACCAATCACCCCGACGATGCCGGCACGCGGGAGCGTGAAGTCCAGGTCGTGCATCAGGGTGCGGTCCCCGAAGCCCTTGGTCAGGTCCTCGGCCTCGAGCACGATGTCGCCCAGCCGCGGTCCGGCCGGGATGTTGATCTCGGAGAGGTCGACCTTGCGGTTCCGATCGGCCTCGGCGGCCATCTCCTCGTACCGGGCCAGGCGGGACTTGCTCTTGGCCTGCCGGGCCTTGGGGTTCGAGCGCACCCACTCCAGCTCGCGCTCGAGCATCCTGGCGCGCTTGGCGTCCTTGGCCCCCTCGACCTGGAGCCGTGACTTCTTGGTCTCCAGATACGTCGAGTAGTTGCCCTCGTAGGGGTGCGCCTGGCCCCGGTCCAGCTCGAGGATCCAGCTGGCCACGTTGTCGAGGAAGTAGCGGTCGTGCGTCACGGCCAAGACTGCCCCGGGGTACGACCCGAGGTGGCCCTCGAGCCACTGGACCGACTCGGCGTCCAGGTGGTTGGTGGGCTCGTCGAGCAGCAGCAGGTCCGGCTGCTGCAGCAACAACTTGCACAACGCCACTCGGCGACGCTCACCGCCGGAGAGGTGGTCCACGACGACGTCGGGCGGCGGGCACCGCAGCGCGTCCATGGCCTGGTCGAGCCGGCTGTCGAGGTCCCAGGCGTTCGCGTGGTCGAGGTCGGTCTGCAGGTCGCCCATCTCGCCGAGAAGCGAGTCGTAGTCGGCCTCGGGGTCCGCGAGCTCCTCGGAGATCTGGTTGTAGCGGTCGAGCTTGCCCTTGATCTCGCCGACCGCCTCCTCGACGTTCTCCAGGACGGTGCGTCCCTCGCTGAGCGGGGGCTCCTGCTGGAGCATCCCCACCGTGGCGCCCGGGTCGATGATCGCGTCGCCGTTGGAGGCGTGGTCGAGGCCGGCCATGATCTTGAGCAGGGTCGACTTGCCGGTGCCGTTCGGTCCGACCACGCCGATCTTCGCCCCGTGCAGGAACGAGAGCGTGACGTTGTCGAGGACCACCTTGTCGCCGTGGGCCTTGCGGACGTTGCGGAGCGTGAAGACGTAGTCAGCCATGATCAGCCCAGCCTACGGCGGTGCCCGCTCCGGGCCGAAATCCGACCGGACCGCCCTCACGCCGCGTCGGTGGCGCCGTCGCGCTCCTCCCGGCTCATCGCCTCCGCCTCCCCCTCGACCTCGGGCTCGGTGCGTTCGGTCGGGACGCTGCGGCTGAAGGTCGAGGTGCCACGGGTCAGGTCGTGCCCGAGCAACGTGGCCTCGATCTGCAGCGTGCTCGAGGCCTGGCCGTCCTCGCGGGTCCAGCAGTCCGTGCGCAGCCGTCCGTGCACCACGACGGCGTCGCCCTTGCGCACCGAGTCGCGGACGTGCTCGGCGAGCTGACGCCACGCGGTGACGGAGTACCAGGTGGTGTCGCCGTCCACCCACCTGCCCTCCCGCTTGAGCCGCGGGGTGGAGGCGACCCGCAGGTTGACCACCGGAATGCCGTGCGGCTCGCGGAAGCTCACCTCTCCGCCGACCCACCCGTGCAAGGTCACATAGGTGTCGCTCATCTCGTCTCTCCTTCGTCGTGGTTGACCTGGAGAGCGAATCTGCCGGGCCCGACCCCCGACGCCGAGGGGTCCGCCGTGCGCGGTGGACAAGCGCGGGGATAGGGGCCGGTGGACGAGAACCGGCCTACCGCGGGGTCAGCCGCCGGCCGTGGCGAGCCCCTCGCGGACTCGGCGGTAGGCCAGCAGCTCCTCCTCGATCGGGGCTACGACGAGGTCGTCGGTGACCTCGGCGATCGCCGCGCGCAGCCTCCGGTCCACCGACCTGGCCTTGGCTCGGGCGGACCACCCGACGAGCACCCGGCACACCAGCCCGAGCAGGATCCCGGTGGCGACACCTCCGAGCAGCAGACCGGTGGGCAGCGGCAGCCCGGAGTGCCTCGGGGGCTCCGCGGCCGGCAGCTGGAGGTAGCCGAGCACGGCCAGGACCCCGAGCCAGACCAGACCGGTCAGCGCGGCCAGCATCACCAGCCACTGGACGACCTGCACGAGCCGCCACCACAGCGGCGTCCCGGAGACCCCGAGGTCGACCCCGGCCACGGCCTTGTCCAGGGCGTCGTTGAGGTCCTGCGAGCGGGACACCGAAGCCCGGCGGACCGAGGTCGCCCACGGCGTGGCCAAGTGGCCGGCGACCTGGTCGCACACGGCGCGGACCGCGGTGTCGACCCGCGCCCGCTGGACCGGGGTCGACTCCGGGATCGACGTCCGCGCGCGTCCGGTCAGCTCCTTGCCGCTGGACCCGAGGTCGAGGTGGAGTCGGCGCAGCGGGTCCGGCTTGAGCTTGGCCAGCCACGAGGTGAGCGGCCAGCCGGTGGCGGCCGCGGCCCGGCGCTGGGTGGAGGTCCGGACCGCCCGCACGACCGTCGGCACCCCGGCCGCGTCGGCGAGCGCCCCGACGAGCTCGTCGCGGCGGTCCTTGTCGAGGCTGCCGGGCTTGGCCTCGCCATTGACCTGGCTCAACCGCTCGGCGCTGGACCGTACGTCGGCCATCAACCGTCGCGAGGCCGTCTTCTTCGCCGCGACCCGTTCGGCCACGGCCCGGCGCAGGTCCACGATGCCGTCCCCGTGCTGGGCCGAGCAGGCGATCACGGGCACGTCGGGCAGCCCGTCAGCGACCAGCAGCCTGCGCAGGTCGGCGACCATCGGCCCACGGTGCACCGCGGCAACCTCGTCGATGTGGTTGAGGGCGACGAGCATGATCTCCTGGTGCGAGGCCAGCGGCGCCAGGTAGCGCTCGTGGAGGGCAGCGTCGGCGTACTTCTGCGGGTCGAGCACCCAGACGATCAGGTCGGCCAGCCTGACCAGGCGGTCCACCTCCAGGTGGTGGGCGACCTCGGTCGAGTCGTGGTCGGGCAGATCGAGCAGCACCAGTCCCTCCAGCTCCCGGTCGGCCTTGCCTCCGTCGAGCTGGCTTCCGCGGGAGACCTGGTGTCGCTGCGGGACCCCGACCCAGTCCATCAGCTCGCCGGCCCCGTCGGCTCCCCAGGCACAGGCCATCGTCGTCGAGGTGGTCGGGCGGCGTACGCCCACCGCGGCCAGCTCCAGACCGGTGAGCGCGTTGAACGTCGAGGACTTGCCCGAGCCGGTGGCGCCGGCCAGGGCGACGACGGTGTGGTCGCCCGAGAGCCCCAGTCGCGCCGTGGCCCGCTCCGCGACCGCGGCTGCGTCGTCCACGAGCCCGTCGTCTAGCCGCCCCCGCGCCGCCTCCACCGCGGAGCGGAGACCGTCGATGCGCGAGGGCACGTCGCCCCCGCGACCGAGCCGCCGCTTCGCCCCGTCGAGCAGCGCGCTCATGCCGACCCCCGCCCGGCTCCGCCCGCGATCCGGTGGTCGTCGACCCGGCGCGCCACGGCACGCAGACGCTCGGCTGCATCGACGTCGACCTCCTGGCCGTCCAGGACGTCGTGGTAGCGGGCCGTCTCCTGGGCGAGAAGGTTCGAGACGCGACCGCGAAGGTCCGAGCGCGCCTGCTCGGCCAGCCGACGCACGGCCGCATCCCCGAAGACCGCCTCCAGGAGCTTCTGCCCGACCACGGCGCTGCCGCTGGCGATGCCCGCCTCGGTCAGCGTGACGCCCGCCGTGTGGGCGAAGACGACCACCATCAGCGCGACGGAGAGCCCGTTGACCCCGAAGGCGAGGAACCGCGCCGTGGAGCGCTTGTCGGCGCCCTCCTCGCGGACCATCTCGAAGACGCCGCGCTGCCAGTCCCGCACGGACCGCTCCGCCTCGGCGCGGAAGCCGCGGGAGGCGCGACCGAGGTCGGCGTCGGCGCCCGTGAGCAGGTGGCGTCCGGCGGCGGTGGAGCGCCAGGCGGTCTCCGTCCGCTCGGCGGCCGACTCCGCCTGCTCGAGGATCAGAGTCTCCAGGCCCGACTCGACCGCGACCGTGACCCGCTCGGCCTGGGCGGGCTTGCCCCGCGCCCAGCCGACCACCCGGTCACGCAGCCAACCCACGCGCGTCTCCAGCGACCGGAGCAGCTCGCCGGTGCCGACGAACTCCTGCCAGCGGGCCAGGACCTCCCCGCGCAGCAGGGTGCCGTCGGCCGAGGCCTCGTCGATCCGGGTGAGCGCCTCGTCGTAGCTCCGCGCGGCGTCACCGCGCAGCGCGGCCAGGACACCCGCCTGCTCCGCGCCGGCGTCGGCGATCACGTACGAGCGCCGGGCCAGGCTGCGGACCGCCCCGTCGAGGGTCTGCTTGACCACCTCGGCACGGGCGTCGGCGTCCGCGGCGAGGAGGTTGAGCCAGGTGCGCACCTCGGCGACCGAGTCGGCGGGGAGCAGCCCTTCCGCGTCCGGTGCGCCCTCGGCGACGGTGAAGAGCGGGGAGTCGCTCAGACCGCGGGCGGTGAGCATCCGGGCCAGGTCGGCGGTGACCTCGTCCACGGCGTCGGGAGGGGTGCGGTCCAGCACCACGGCGACCGCCGTGCTGCGCTCGGAGGCAGCCTTGAGGAAGTCCCACGGCACCTGGTCGGCGTACCGCGCCGCCGAGGTCACGAAGAGCCAGAGGTCCGCCGCGGCGAGCAGCTCCGAGGCCAGGGTGCGGTTCGCCCTCTCCACCGAGTCGATGTCCGGGGCGTCGAGGATCGCCAGGCCGGGCGGGATCGAGTTGACCGGAACGAGCTGGAGCGAGCCGGGGTCGCCACTGGCCCCCGTGGTGCGGGCCAGGTCGGGCAGGATGCGTGCCCGGTCGAACCAAGACGCGTCGTCGGGGTGGTGAACGAGCACCGGCGAGCGGGTGGTCGGGCGTAGCACGCCGGGCTCGGTGACCCTGCGACCCACGACGGAGTTGACCAGCGTCGACTTCCCGGCGCCGGTGGAGCCGCCCACGACCGCGAGCAGCGGGGCGTCGATCTGACGCAGGCGCGGCAGCACGTAGTCGGCGAGCTGGTCGACCATCTCCGTACGGGTGCGTCGATGCTGCTCGGCCTCGGGCACGTCGAGGGGCAGCGCCACCCGGGCCAGTGCCTCACGCAGCTCGCTCAGCGTGGTGACCAGGGTGGTCGAGTCGGTCATCGGGGTGCCTCTCCTTGCCGGGGCCGTCCCGCCGCGGGCGGGAAGAGGACGTACGGGCGCAGCGCGACCAGTCGTCGCACCATCACTGTGCCGCGCTCGGCGAAGTCGTCGGGGGCAGTGCCCCGCAGGTAGCGGTCGTGCAGGAAGCCGAGCTCGAGGGCTTGCTGCTGATACTCCCGCATCACGTTCTCGGCCGCCGCACCGCCGGTCCGGTGCGCGTGCCGGCGCGAGGCCCGCCGGGCGGGCAGGCGCACCAGCCACGGGACCTCGACGGGTGAGAGGAAGCCGCGCTGGGCCGCGTCGGCCAGCGCGCGGCCCAGCATGGCGGCCTCGCGGCGGCGGGCCCAGACCGCGAACCCGACGATCAGCAGGAAGGCCGGCAGCATCGCGACCAGGTACGTCAGCACGAAGTACTGCCCAGCGTCGAAGAACGCCGAGCCGTTCCACAGGGCGTGCGCACCCACCGCGAGCAGGTAGCCGGCCAGCGGGGCCGCGACCCGGGCCCGGCCCCCGTGCACGACCGCGTAGCCCACCCCGACCCCGATGAAGCTGGTGAACAGCGGATGGGCGAACGGGCTGAAGATCCCGCGGATCACGAAGACACCCAGCGCGGAGCCGAGTCCACCCGGTCCGGCGCCGTCGCCACCCATGTACGCCGCCCCGAGGTAGAGGATGTTCTCGGTGAAGGCGAAGCCGACCCCGACCATCCCGGCGTAGACGATCCCATCGAGCACTCCGTCGATCTCGTGACGTCGCCACCACAGCAGCAGCCAGATGAACAGGCCCTTCGCCGCCTCCTCGGTGACCGGGGCGACCACGGCGCCGCCCCAGGACTCGGGGGTGCCCAGCACGAGCTGGTCGAGGAGCTGGAGGACGAGCGCGGCCGCGGTGGCCACCAGTGCGCCCCAGCCGAAGGCGGCCACCAGCAACCAGACGGGCTCGGGCTCGTAGCGGTCGAGCCACACGAAGGCGGCGATCACAGGCCCCACGGGGACGACGGCGAGCAGCACGCCGATGACCAGGGCGCCGGGGGCGCTGCCGAGCAGGAGCACCAGCGCCATCACCAGGCCGCCGAGGATCATCGAGACGCTGACCACGACGGTGAAGAGGCGGCTTCCCCGCCGTCGCGGGGCGACCATCAGGTCGGTGGGAGGCAGCACACCAACGCCCGGGCGGCGCGGCCCCCCTGCTGCTCCGCTCATGGGTGCCAGCCTATCCTCGCCAGCCGGTACGGGCCGTAGGGTGATCATGTGAACGAGCACCCAGCGACCGCCTCCCCGGCCACCGACTCCTCCCCTGGCACCAGCCCCGCGCCGGCCCCCGTGCAGAGCCACGACCAGCCGGTTCCCGAGGCCTACTCCGCCTTCATGCGTCAAGGCTGGGGCGAGCGTGACCTCGAGGTGTCCGAGCTCCCCGTCGCGTCCTGGGCGGCGCAGCGGCGTACCCGCCTGGCCGATACGTTCCCCGGCGAACGGCTCGTCGTGCCCGCCGGCACCTTCAAGGTCCGCTCCAACGACACCGACTACCGCTTCCGGCCCTCGACCGCACACACCCACCTGTGCGGCAACCAGACCAGCGACGCCGTGCTGGTCTGTGAGGACGGCGACGCCGTGCTCTACGCGCGGCCGCGCTCCTCGCGCGAGACCGACGAGTTCTTCCGGGACCGTCAGTACGGAGAGCTGTGGGCCGGGCGCCGTCCCTCGCTCGCGGAGATGTCCGGGGCGCTGGGCCTGGAGGTCCGGCACCTCGACGAGCTCGCCGACCGCCTCGGGACCTCGGTCAAGACCCGGTCCCTGCGCGGGGTCGACCCGGGCGTGGACGCCCTGGTGCCCCAGGACGACGGTCGGGACCAGGACCTGGCCCGGGTGCTGGCCGAGCTCCGCCTGGTCAAGGACCCCTGGGAGCTCGACCAGCTCCGCGAGGCGTGCGACATCACCACGCTGGGCTTCACCGACAGCGTCCGGGAGTGGGACGAGGTCCTCCGCCACGGCGAGCGGTGGGTGGAGGGGACCTTCTTCCGACGCGCTCGGGCGATGGGCAACGACATCGGCTACGACTCCATCGTCGGAGGCGGGCCGCACGCCACGACGCTGCACTGGATCGACAACACCGGGCCGGTGACGCCCGGTGAGCTCGTGCTGCTCGACATGGGCGTCGAGGGCCACAGCCTCTACACCGCCGACGTGACGCGCACCCTGCCGGTGGACGGGACCTACACACCCCTCCAGCGCGACCTCTACACGCTGGTGCTGACCGCGCAGCAGGCCGGCATCGACGCGGTGCGCCCCGGCGCCGGCTTCCTGGAGCCGCACGACGCGGCGATGACCGTGCTCGCGCACGGGCTCGCGGACCTCGACCTGCTGCCCTGCTCGCCCGAGGAGGCACTGGCGAGCGACAACAAGGTCTACACCCGCTGGACGCTGCACTCGACCAGCCACATGCTCGGCCTCGACGTCCACGACTGCGCCGCCTCGTCCCGCGAGGCGTACCACGAGGCCGACCTCGCCGCCGGGATGGTGCTGACCGTCGAGCCCGGCCTCTACTTCCAGGCCGACGACCTGCTGGTGCCCGAGGAGCTGCGCGGCATCGGCATCCGGATCGAGGACGACATCGTGGTCACCGACTCCGGCAGCACCAACCTCTCGGCCGCACTGCCCCGCTCGCCCGAGGAGGTCGAGGAGTGGATGGCGACCACGCGTGCCTGATCTGACGCGGTTCGTCGTGGCGCCGGCCTGGTGATCGCCTGCGGCATACTGGGCCGCCGGATCACGCTGGCCAGTCGGCGATCTGGCCCCCGTAGCTCAGCTGGATAGAGCGGCAGACTTCTAATCTGCGGGTCGCAGGTTCGAGTCCTGCCGGGGGCGCTGGTCTGAGTCGGCGCGGCGCCGGCGCCGCGCCGGGACCCCCTGCTGCCTTGAGGCCCTCGACCCCCTCGGGGCCGCCGGAGGTGGTCCAGCCGTCGCGGGGGGACTGCATCTCGGCCATCAGCACCGCCTTCTCGGGCTCGGGCAGGAACGAGGCCCGGACCGCGTTCGCCGCGAGCGCGGTCACCCCGGCCTCGTCGAGCCCGAGCAGGTCCGCGGCGATCTCGTACTCGCGGGTCAGCGTGGTGCCGAACATCGGCGGGTCGTCGGAGTTGACGGTGACGAAGGCGCCGGCCGCGACCATCTCCCGGATCGGGTGATCTTCGAGGCGAGCCACGGCGCGGGTCGCGATGTTGGAGGTGGGACACACCTCGAGGGGGATCTGGTGTTCGACGAGGTAGTCCATCAGCCGCTCGTCGGTGACCGAGGACGTGCCGTGCCCGATCCGCTCCGCGCCGAGCTGCTCTAGCGCGTCCCAGATCGTCTGGGGACCGGTGGTCTCGCCGGCGTGCGGGACGCTGTGCAGGCCCGCGGCTCGGACCCGGTCGAAGACGGGCTTGAACTGGGGCCGCTCCACGCCGAGCTCGGGGCCGCCGAGACCGAAGCCGACGAGCGTGTCCGGGGCGTGCTCGAGGGCGTACGTCGCGGTGGCCTCCGCGGCGGGCAGACCGAACTCGCCGGGCACGTCGTAGATCCACCGCAGCCGGATGCCGAGGTCGCGCTCGGCCGCGGCGCGGGCGTCCTCGACCGCCTCCACGAAGGCCTCGATGGGAACGCCGGCCATCACCGAGGTGTGCGGAGTGAGGGTCATCTCGGCGTAGCGCACCTGCTGGGCGGCGAGCTCGGCCGCCACCTCGTAGGTGAGCAGCCGCACGTCGTCCGGCTCCCGGATCAGGTCGACGACGGCGAGGTACACCTCGACGAAGTGCGCGAAGTCGCGGAAGGAGTAGAATTCGCGCAGCGCGTCGAGGTCGGAGGGCACCGGACCCGGATGGCGCGCCGCCAGCTCGGAGACGATCCGGGGCGAGGCGGACCCGACGTGGTGCACGTGGATCTCGGCCTTGGGCAGCGCGGCGATGTAGGCACCCAGCCGGTGCGTGGTCTGGGAAGGAGGCGTGGACATGGGACCCAGTCTCTCTCCACCGCAAGTACCGCCCCTCGCCGGTGTGTCGTCACGTCGTGTTCACGCCGGCGCGGTAGAACACAGGTGAGGCCCCGCAAAGTATGAGTTTGCGGGGCCTCTGTGTGTCCGAGGGTGACGCCTCGTGACTCGCGGTCGCTCCGTGGACCCGTGGCCTCGTCACTGGCCGCCCGGTGGATCACTCCACCGGCATGGATCCCGGTCTTCGACCGGTCCCGCCTCCGGGTCTCCCCGTCGGCGTAGGCACGTGTCTACGCCACTGCGGGGCCCCGGCACAAGGGTCCACGCGGTCATTTCTGACCCGGCTGAGGGCCGTCCGGCGTGTCAGCCGGGACACGCCGCACGCGTCAGCCTCGGGCGGCCTCGACGGCCGGACCCAGCTCGGCGACCAGACCGTCGATGGACGCCGCCTCCAGGGGGCTGCCGTCGACGAGGATGGTCGGTGTC
>JBBPYL010000073.1:0-13921 GCA_038199935.1 Propionibacteriales bacterium
CGATCACGTCCAGATCCCGGGCCCGCCAGGCGCCGGCCGGGTCGGGGCTGACCCGAGCCAACCGGTGCAAGGGTTGGTGCGACATGGCCCGCAGCGCGAAGAGGTCGAGGTCGTCACCGGAGTCGACGAACCTCTGCCCGGCGGTCGCCTCCCGTACGAAGCGCCAGCGCAGCGGGAGGTAGACGGCCAGGACCACCAGGATCGGGATGGCGCCCACGATGAGTCCCAGCCAGAAGGCCAGGTGCTGCACGGCCTCGACCTGCGCGGTTCCCGCCGCGGCGATCTGGTCGGCCGCGTCCCCGGCGCCGTCGAAGGGACGCCGGACGTCGTCGCCGACCAGGGGGATGCCGCCCAGTCCACCGCCGGCGTCGCGCAGCCGCTGGGCCAGACCGGACCCAGCCTCCTCGATCTGTCGTCCCGGTCCCGCCAGCAGCAGGGTCGCGCTGCGCACCACCTCGGCCAGCGCCAGCCAGAGCAGGATCCACAGCAGGACGAGCAGGTCGGCGACGAGCTGACGGAGCTGACGACCGGGAGCGTCGGCGTAGAGCTTCAGGGGGGACCTCATGGGGGCATGATTCCCTCCGCCCCACCGCGGCACGCCTGGGGGATCCTAGGATGACCGCCATGCCCGCGGTACCTCCCGACGACCAGGCCGACCCGTCCCGCCTCCCGGCCGGAGGGACCGTGCGCGCGATCACCCGGTGGGGTGAGCCGGTGATGCACCGGATGCAGGAGCCGGTGACCGAGTTCGGGGCCGACCTGCACCGGCTCGTCGCCGACATGACGGCCACCATGTACGCCGCGGACGGGGTGGGGCTGGCCGCCTGCCAGATCGGGGTGGACCGCTCGGTGTTCGTCTTCGACTGCCCCGACGACCGCGGCCACCTCCACCGCGGTGTGGTCTGCAACCCCGAGGTGCTTCTCCCCGTCGGCAAGGACCGCCGGCTCGACGACGGTGACGAAGGGTGCCTCTCGCTGCCCGGAGCCTTCGTCGAGCTCGCCCGACCCGACTACGCCGCGGTCCAGGGCCAGGGCCTCGACGGCCAGCCGGTGCGCATCGCGGGCTCGGGTCTGCTGGCTCGGTGCCTCCAGCACGAGGCCGATCACTGCCGGGGAACCGTGTTCGGCGACCGGCTGAGCAAGCGGACCCGCAAGAAGCTGTTCAAGGAGCACGACGGACTGGCCGCGGACTACCCGGACTCGTGGCCGCTCTCCGCACCGGCCTCCTGACCCCAGTGCTGCTGACTACCGTGCTCCTGACGACCTCGATCGCAGGGCGTAGCAGGCCACCGCGGCGGCTGCGGCGACGTTGAGGCTGTCCACCCCGGGGGTCATCGCGATCAGCGCCCGCGCGTCGGCGCTGTCCTGCCAGCGTGCGGACAGCCCGTGCCCCTCGCCCCCGAGCAGGAGCGCGACCCGGTCCAGCCCCGCGAGCGCCTCCTCCAACGGACGCGCATCGTCGGCCAGGGTCATGGCCACCGTGGTGAAGCCCTGGGCCGACAGGTCGACCACGGCGTCGTGCCAGTCCTCCAATCGGGTCCAGGGCACCGAGAACACCGCCCCCATCGCCACCTTGACCGCGCGGCGGTAGAGGGGGTCCGCACACCGGGGGGAGAGCAGGACGGCGTCGATCCCCAACGCGGCCGCCGAACGCAGGATCGCACCCACGTTGGTGTGGTCGACGATGTCCTCGAGGACCAGGACCGTCCGCGCGCCGCCCAGGACGGACGGGACCGAGGGCAGCGGCCGCCGGTGCAGCGAGGCCAGGGCGCCCCGGTGGACGTGGAAGCCGGTGACCTGCTCGGCCACGGCCTCGCTGACGACGTAGCAAGGTGCGTCCGTGCGGGCCAGGACGTCCGCGAGGGAGTCGAGCCAGCGGGGCGCCATCAGGAAGGAGCGCGGGGCGTAGCCAGCCTCCACGGCACGACGGACCACCTTCTCCCCCTCGGCCAGGAACAGGCCGTGCTCGGACTCCAGGTTTCGGCGCAGGGTGACGTCGCGGAGGTCGCGGTAGTCGGCGAGCCGGTCGTCGGCGGCCTCGACCACCTCGGCCATCCGGGCCACGTCAGGTCCGGCTCTCGGCTGCGAGCGGGTACCGCTCCGGATGGGCGACCGCCACCACCCCGCCGACGACCACGATGGCCGGTGGTCGGACCTCGGTCCGCAGCATCTCGGCGCCGACCTCGGAGAGCGTGGACAGCAGGGTCCGCTCCCCCGGCATGGTGCCCTCGGAGACCACGGCGACCGGGGTCGACCGCTCGCGGCCACCGTCGATCAGTGCGGCCGCGATGGCGCCGAGATGGTGGACCGCCATCAGCAGCACCAGGGTCCCGCGCAACCGGGCCACCGTGGGCCAGTCCACCAGCGAGTCCGCGTGGTCCGGGGCGAGGTGCCCGGACAGGACGGTGAACTCGTGCGCCACCCCCCGGTGCGTCACCGGGATGCCGACCGAGGCCGGCACCGCGATCGCGCTGGTGATGCCGGGGATCACCCGGACGGGGACGCCGGCCTCGGCGCAGGCCAGGGCCTCCTCGTAGCCCCGCCCGAACACGAAGGGGTCACCACCCTTGAAACGCACCACCCGCTTGCCCTTCCGGGCCCGGTCCACGAGCAGCCGGTTGATCTCCTCCTGGAGGGCGGCGCGACCGCGGGGGAGCTTCGCGACGTCGACCAGCTCCACGTCCGGGCTCAGCTCGTCGAGCAGGGCCCGCGGAGCGAGGCGGTCGGCGACCACGACGTCGGCGGCGGACAGCACCCGGCGGGCGGCCACGGTGACCAGGGCGGGGTCCCCGGGGCCACCGCCGACCAGCACGACCTCGGGAACCACGGGTGTCCCCTCGGCCTCGGCCTCGGCGTGGCGACCGACGACGCCATCACGCAGGGCCTCGAGCAGCTCGTCGCGCACCGCCGCCGAGCGGCGCGGCTGACGGTTGGCCAGGACCGCGACGGTGAGATCGTCGTGTCGCCCGACCGCGGGGGTCCAGGCGGAGGCCCGCGGGGCGTCGTCGCTGCGCACGCAGAAGATCTGGCGGGCTTCGGCCTCGTCGCCGACCTCGGTGTTCACCGCCTCGTCGGCGGTGGCCGCGACGACGTACCAGGCGCCGTCCAGGTCGGCGGGTGCGAAGCCGCGGCGACGCCACTCGACCTCCCCGGACTCGGCCATCGCCTCCACCGCGGGAGAGGCCTCCGGAGCGACCAGGACGACGCGGGCTCCGGCGATCAGCAGGCCGGGGATGCGTCGCTGCGCGACGTGCCCACCACCCACGACGACGACCCGGCGGCCGGCCAGGCGGAGGCCGGAGGGGTACGGCGGGTAGCTCCCGGAGTGGTCGCTCATGCCCGCCATTGTCCTCATCGGCACCACCGCGGAACCGCGTGCCCACCCAGCGGACTAGGGTCGGTCCGTTCTCGTCTCGCCCCGCGGAGGATCCATGAGCCTCGACTGCCTCGTCGCCCCTGACCCCTACGACCTCCTGCCCGAGGTCCCCACGTTCTCCGGGGCGAGCAGAGACGTGCGCGACGGTGCACCGCTGGACCAGGCCCAGGTGGCCCAGGGCGCCGCCACGGGTGACCTTCCCGCCGGCGCGTTCTACTGCCGCAACGACACCGGGGTCGTCGGCTTCGCCGGTGCTGCGCCTCCGGAGAACGACCAGGTGCACCGCTACTTCTTCGTCGTGCACGCGGTCGGCACCGAGTCGCTGGGTGTCGACGCGGACGCGACGTCCGCGGTCGTGTCGTTCCACCTCGCCTTCGCGAGCCTGGGCCGCGCGGTCCTGCACGGCACCTACCGACACTGACCCTCGTCGACTGCGAGCCACCTCAGGAGGACCGGTGCTCTACCTGGCCGTGGCCGTACGGTCCTTCCGTCGCTACTCCACCTACACCGCGGCCACGCTCGCCGGCATCTTTACCAACAGCGTCTTCGGCGTGATCATCTGCTTCGTCTACATCGCGGTGTGGAGCCAGAGCCCCTCGGCCGGGGGCTACGACGTCACCGACGCCGTCACCTACGCCTGGCTCGGGCAGGCGATGCTGATGACCGTGGCCATCTGGGGCGGTGGCGCGACCGACGAGCTGGCCTCCCGGGTGCGCACCGGGGACGTCGCGGTGGATCTCTACCGGCCGGTGAGCCTGCTCGGCTGGTGGCTGGCCAGCGACCTGGGACGTGCGGCGTACCACCTCCTCACCCGTGGGGTCGCACCGACGGTCGTGGGCGGTCTGCTCTTCGACCTGCGCTACCCCGGCGACGTGCTGACCGCTGTGGCCTTCGCCGTGTCGGTCCTGCTCGCCGTGGTGGTCTCCTTCGGCCTGCGGATGCTGGTCGCGTGCACCGCCTTCTGGCTGCTCGACGACTCGGGGGTGAAGAACCTGGCCGCGGTGCTCGCCACCTTCCTCTCCGGCCTCGCCGTCCCGCTGGTGCTCTTCCCCGGCTGGATCCGTGAGGTGGCCCTGGTCCTGCCCTGGGCCGCCTTCCTC
This sequence comes from Propionibacteriales bacterium, assembly GCA_038199935.1. Taxonomy (GTDB): domain Bacteria; phylum Actinomycetota; class Actinomycetes; order Propionibacteriales; family Nocardioidaceae; genus Nocardioides_B. The sequence goes on from JBBPYL010000073.1 coordinate 4,477, forward strand.
CAGGTGCCGGCCGACATCTGGCTGGGCCAGCGGGTCGGCGGCGACCTGGCCCGGGGCCTCGGCTTCCAGCTGGTGTGGGCCGGTCTCCTGCTGGGGCTCTGCTCGGTGGTGGTGGCTCGCGCCCGGCACAAGGTCGTGGTCGGCGGTGGTTGAGCGACTGGTCTGGGGGCTGCGCGCCTACGTCCTGCTCTCGTGGACCTGGGTACGGGTGTCGATGAGCTACCGCGCCTCCTTCGTGATGCTCGCGCTCGGCCAGTTCCTGGTCACCGGGCTCGACTTCGCCGCCATCCTGGTGATGTTCTCCACCGTGGACGCGCTGGGCGGGTTCTCGCTGCCCGAGGTCGCGTTCCTCTACGGCGGGGCCGGACTGTGCCTGGGCCTGGCCGACCTTCTCCTGGGCAACATCGAGCGACTCGGACAACGCATCCGACTGGGCACGTTGGACGCGATGATGACCCGGCCGGTGCCGCTGTTCGCCCAGGTGGCGGCGGACGAGTTCGCGCTGCGCCGCCTGGGTCGGATCACCCAGTCCTCGCTGGTCCTGGCCTGGTCGATCACGGTGCTCGACCTGGACTGGACCCCGGCCACGGTGCTGACGGTGCCGTACCTGGTCCTCTTCGGGACGGCGATCTTCCTGGCCGTGTTCACCCTGGGTGCGGCCTTCCAGTTCTGGACCACTGACGGCTCGGAGGCCGCGAACGCGTTCACCTACGGAGGGAACACGCTGGCGCAGTACCCGTTGACCATCTACCCCGCCCAGGCGGTCAAGGCGCTGACCTTCCTGGTCCCGCTGGCCTTCGTCAACTGGTACCCCTCCCTGTTCATCCTGGGCCGCGAGGATCCTCTCGGGCTTCCCACTGTGACCCAGTTCGCCTCGCCGCTCGCCGCGCTCGTCCTGGGCGGACTGGCTGCCTGGGCGTGGCGCTCGGGCGTCCGCCGCTACCGATCCACCGGGAGCTGAGATGACCACCGCACCGGACCCGCTGATCCGCGTCGAGAACCTGACCCGCTCGTTCGTGGTGCGCAGGCGTGCCGGGCGATGGCGTCGGACCGCGCACGAGGTCCACGCGGTCGAGGACCTGAGCTTCGACGTCGCGCGCGGAGAAATGGTGGGCTACATCGGACCCAACGGCGCGGGGAAGTCCACCACGATCAAGATGCTCACCGGGATCCTGGTCCCGACGTCGGGGCGGTTGAGCGTGGCCGGGGTGGACCCGTCCCGCTCGCGCACCGAGCTCACCCGGCGGATCGGGGTGGTCTTCGGCCAACGCACGACCCTGTGGTGGGACCTGCCGCTGCGTGACTCCTTCGCCCTGCTGCACCGCATCTACCGCACCGATCCCGCCCGGCACGCCGCGAACCTCGTCGAGTTCACCGAGCTGCTCGAGCTCGGGGACCTGCTCGACACCCCGGTTCGTCAGCTCTCGCTGGGCCAGCGGATGCGCGGGGACATCGCGGCCGCTCTGCTGCACGACCCCGAGATCCTCTACCTCGACGAGCCGACCATCGGCCTCGACGTGGTCAGCAAGGGGCGTCTGCGCTCCTTCCTTCGCCGGGTGAACGCCGAGCGGCAGGTCACGGTGCTGCTGACCACGCACGACCTCCAGGACATCGAGCAGCTCTGCTCCCGGGTGATGGTCGTCGACCACGGCCGGCTGGTCTACGACGGGTCCCTGGCCGGTCTGCGCGCCCAGGGGTCCTCTCCGCGGACCCTGGTCGTCGACCTGGTCGACGAGCGCGAGCCCCTCGAGGTGCCGGGCGCGGCGGTGACCCGGGTCGAGGGCCCCCGGCAGTGGCTGAGCGTCCCCGCGGACGCCTCGGCCGCTCCGGTGGTGGCGGCGGTCTCCGCGCGGTACGACATCGCCGACCTCTCCCTGCAGGAGCCCGCCATCGAGGACGTCATCCATGCGCTCTACTCCCGTCGCGGCTGATCCGTCGCGACGGGAGTTTTCTTGACTCAATCCAGAATAGGTGGTTCTGTCGTAGGCGATGACTCCCCCCGTTACCGTCGCCCACGCCGAGCTCCTGCGGGAGCGCGGCCTGCGTGTCACCCGCCAGCGGCTCGCCGTGATCGCGGCCCTGGGCCGGGTCCCGCACGCGGCGGCGGACGTGGTGGCCGCTCACGTCCGCGGCGAGGTGGGGGCGATCTCCACCCAGGCCGTGTACGACGTGCTGAACGCCTTGACCCTGCGGGGGATCATCCGGCGCATCCAGCCCGCCGGGTCCACCGCACGGTACGAGCTCCGCGTCGGCGACAACCACCACCACGCGGTCTGCCGTGGCTGTGGGGCCGTCACCGACATCGACTGCGCCGTCGAGGCCGCTCCCTGCCTGAGCACGGTGGACCTGCCCACGCACGCCCCCGGATTCGTCGTCGACGAGGCCGAAGTGACGTTCTGGGGAGTCTGCGGCGCATGCGCACCGGCCGACCAGGACACGGACGACCGAGCGGGTCCCGCGCCACCCGGCTGACCCCCACTGACACCCACAGACCTCTGCCCCACCCCCGGCACACCGTCCACCCACCCCAGGAGGAAGCATGACCCAGCACGACACCGAGGCTTACGTGAACGGCGGCTCGACCACCGAGTCCGGCGCACCCGCTCCCAGCGACCGCAACTCGCTGACCCTGGGAGACACCGGACCGATCCTGCTCCACGACCACCACTTCATCAACCAGATGGCGCACTTCAACCGTGAGCGCGTCCCCGAGCGCAACGTGCACGCGAAGGGCTCCGGCGCCTTCGGCGTCTTCGAGACCACCGCCGACGTGTCGCAGTACACCAAGGCCGCCCTCTTCCAGCCCGGGGTGAAGACCGACATGCTCGCCCGTTTCTCCACCGTGGCCGGCGAGCAGGGCAGCCCGGACACCTGGCGCGACCCGCGCGGCTTCTCGCTGAAGTTCTACACAACCGAGGGCAACTGGGACCTCGTGGGCAACAACACTCCCGTCTTCTTCGTGCGCGACACGATGAAATTCCCGCACTTCATCCGTTCCCAGAAGCGTCGCGGCGGCACTGGCCTGCGCGACAACGACATGCAGTGGGACTTCTGGGTGCACAACCCGGAGTCGGCGCACCAGGTGACCTACTTGATGGGTGACCGCGGCGTGCCCGCGTCGTGGCGGGAGATGAACGGCTACGGCTCGCACACCTACATGTGGATCAACGCCGAAGGCGAGAAGTTCTGGGTCAAGTTCCACTTCATCTCCGACCAGGGTGTGCACAACCTGACCCAGGAGGCGGCCAACCAGATCGCCGGAGAGGACTCGGACTTCCACCGTCGCGACCTCTCCGAGGCCATCGACAACGGTGACTTCCCCTCGTGGGTGCTGAAGGTTCAGGTGATGCCCTACGAGGAGGCCAAGACCTACCGCTTCAACCCCTTCGACCTGACCAAGGTGTGGCCGCACAGCGACTACCCGCTGATCGAGGTCGGCACGATGACGCTGAGCAAGAACCCGGACAACTTCTTCGCCCAGATCGAACAGGCGGCCTTCGAGCCCAGTGCCATCGTGCCCGGTATCGCGTTCAGCCCGGACAAGATGCTCCTCGGTCGGGTGTTCGCGTACGCCGACACGCACCGCTACCGCATCGGCCCGAACTATCTCCAGCTCCCGGTGAACCAGAACCGGGTCAAGGACGCGAACGTCTACGCGTTCGACGGTCCGATGGCCTACGAGCACTCCGGGGACCAGCCGGTCTATGCGCCCAACTCCTACGGTCGCGGCTACTCCGACCTGACCGGTGAGGCCGAGGACAGCTGGGAGACCGACGGTGACAGGGTCCGCTCGGCCTACTCCCTGCGACCCGAGGACGATGATTTCTCGCAGGCGGGGACCATGGTCCGCGAGGTGTGGGACGACGCGATGCGCGAGCGGTTCGTGAACAACGTCGCCGGCCACGTCCTCGGAGGGGTGTCCGACAAGCTGCTCCCCCGGGTCTTCGACTACTGGAAGAGCGTCGACGCCGACACCGGCAAGCGCATCGAGGAGGCGGTGCTCACCGGCAAGGACGTCACGGGTCCCGCTCCGGGCCCGACCGAGCGCGTCGGCGTCATCTCCGACTCCACGCACGTCTGAGCCCACCCCAAACCCGATTCGTCCGCGACCGGCCCGCTGCGACCCGGCGCGGTTCAGCGGACGAATCGCGGTGGGGTGGGGTGGGGTGGGGGCTCAGCGGGCCGGCGGCACGCCGTCGATGTGGTGGGCCGGCGGCACGCCGTCGATGTGGTGGGCCACCGGCAAAGCACCAGAACCTCCTGGGCCGGGTCGCGGTGACGGGACTCCCCCTGAGGCGGCGGGCTAGGTTGGCCCCATGAGTCTCTCGACCTTCGAGTGCATCACGGCGATCACCCAGGCCAGCGCCCGCTTCGCTCAGGCCGCGCGCGGCAGTCTTGACGCCGCGGTCGAGGGCTGCCCGGACTGGTCCGTGGCCGACCTGGTGTGGCACCTGAGCGAGGTGCACTGGTTCTGGGCCACGATCGTCGAGGAGGGGCTTGACGCGCCCCCCGCCGAGTCGCGCAAGCCCGCCCGCCCCGAGGAAGAGCGGTTGGTGGAGACCTTCGTCGTCGGGGCGGCGCGGCTGGTCCAGGTGCTGCGTGAGGCCGACCAGGCTGCGCCCTGCTGGACGTGGGCGGGGGGGCAGCAGGACGTGGCCTTCGTGACCCGTCACCAGGTCCAGGAGACGGTGGTGCACGCCTGGGACGCCGCCCGGGCCGCGGGAGCCAGCTGGCACGTCGACGAGGACGTGGCCGCCGACGCGGTCGACGAGTTCCTGCACTTCTCGGTGGCGTCGCAGGACGACCCCGACGAGCCGACTACGCCTCCGCTCGAGGGGTCCATCGCGTTCCTGGCCCTGGACACCGGGGACGGGTGGACGCTGAGCGACGGCACGCGTCCCGGCACGGCCCAGGTGGCCCCGGAGGTCCTCACCGGCGTACCGGTGGTGTCCGGCCGGGCCGCGGAGTTGCTCCTGTGGCTCTATGGACGGATCCCACTGCAGACCCTGGACGTGCCTGACGAGTTGGTCGCTCGCTTCCGGGCGCTCTGCTTCACCGACTGAGACCTGTCACCGGCGGGTGTCCGGGTACGTTGCCCGGGTGAGGGCGAGCCACGGACCCATCGTCTGAACGCGCGCCTGGCGGTCGTCGTCCTGCGCCCGACCGACGAGCACCCATCACCCGCCTGACCGCCGGGGTCAGCCACACCCGCCGCAGGCTCAGCCGGTCTGGACGAAGTGGGCGATGGCCACGACTCCCACCACGACGATAAGCACGCGCAAGGCCATCGGGGGGAGCCTGCGACCGACGGTCGCGCCGACCTGCCCACCGCCGACGGCCCCGACCGCGATGAGGCCGGCGACCTGCCAGTTGATGTCGGAGAGCGCGATGAAGACCACGGCCGCGACGGCGTTGACCAGCAGCGCCAGGACGTTCTTGGTGGCGTTGTTGCGCTGCATCGGCTCGTTGAGACCGACCCCGAGCACCGCCATCAGCAGGACGCCCTGCGCAGCCCCGAAGTAGCCGCCGTAGACCCCGGTGAGCATGACCAGCACCCACACCCAGGCGGAGCCGTTCTCCGGCAACTCGTACCCGCGCGTCGTGGCCCGGGCCCGGAGTGCGGCACTGAGCCGAGGCTGGACGACGACCAGGACGCAGCCCAGGCCGATCAGCATCGGCACCACCGCGTCGAAGGCAGCCGCCGGGAGGACGAGCAGCAGCAGGGCACCCACCGTCCCACCGAGGAGCGAGGCGGAGCCCAGGCGAACCAGCCGGCCACGCTGGCCGGACAGCTCGCGCCGGTAGCCAACGGCCCCCGAGAGGGAGCCCGGGACCAGCCCGACGCTGTTCGTCACGTTGGCCATCACCGGCGGAATGCCCAGGGCCAGCAAAGTCGGGAAGGTGATCAGGGTGCCGGAGCCGACGACCGTGTTGATCGTCCCGGCAGCCATCCCGGCGAGCAGGACGGCCACCATCTCCAGACCGGTCACGGAGCCTGGGGCTCTCCCGGGTCGTTCTCGTTGGCCTGGACCGCGCCGGCCTCAGGGGAGTCGGGGGACGCCTCGCCGCTGCGGGAGCTGCGCGTGGCCTGCGGGGTCGACTCCTGCGCGGCGGCGATGGCCGCGGCCACCTCGTCGTGCGCCTTGCTCAGCGATGCTCTCTCGTCGCCGGCCGAGACCGCGACCGGGTCGGAGTCACCCATGTCGACGCGCTTGCGCGGGCCCTCCACGTCGTCGGGGATGCCCTGGAGGCTGTTCATCGTCGAGCCGAGCCCTTCTAGGGCCTTGCCGATCTCGCTGGGCACGATCCAGAGCTTGTTGGCGTCGCCCTTGGCGATCTCCGGCATCATCTGCAGGTACTGGTAGGCCAGCAGCGCCTGGTCGGGCTGTCCGTCGTGGATGGCCTGGAAGACGGTTTGGATGGCCTGACCCTCACCCTGGGCCCGCAGGATCGAGGACTCACGATCCGCCTGGGCCCGCAGGATCGAGGACTCCCGCTCGCCCTCGGCGGTGAGGATCGCGGACTGCTTGGACCCCTCGGCGGTGAGGATGGCCGACTGCCGCTGACCCTCGGCGGTGAGGATCACGGCGCGCTTGTCTCGGTCGGCCCGCATCTGCTTCTCCATCGAGTCCTTGATGGACGGCGGCGGGTCGATCCCCTTCAGCTCAACCCGGTTGACCCGGATGCCCCACTTGCCGGTCGCCTCGTCGAGCACCCCGCGCAGCCGGGTGTTGATCTCGTCGCGGCTGGTCAGCGTCTCCTCGAGGTCCATCCCGCCGACGATGTTGCGCAGCGTGGTCATGGTCAGCTGCTCCACGGCCTGGATGTAGTTGGCGATCTCGTACGTCGCGGCGACCGGATCGGTGACCTGGAAGTAGATCACCGTGTCGATGGACACCACCAGGTTGTCCTCGGTGATCACCGGCTGAGGCGGGAAGGACACGACCTGCTCGCGGAGGTCGATCATGTAGCGCACGCGGTCGACGAACGGGACGACGATGTTGAGGCCGGCGGGCAGCGTGGCCTTGTACTTGCCGAACCTCTCGACCACGCCGGCGCGGGCCTGCGGCACGATCCGCACGGTCTTCGCGACCAGGAGCACGGCAAAGATGGCCAGGAGCAGCAACAACACGAGTGCAGCGGGGGGCACGGGCGGTCCTCTCTCGTTCTAGATCGGTGGGTCGAGCTCGGGGATGGCGTGCACCAGCGCGGTGGCGCCCTTGATCTGGAAGATGTCCACCCGGGAGCCGGCGGGAATCCTCATCGTCTCGTCGTAGGCCCGGGCGCTCCACAGCTCACCGTTGATCCGCACCTGGCCGGTCTCGGCGGTGATCTCGTCAACGGCGACGCCCTGCTTGCCGACCAGCGCATCGTGACCCAGCGTGAGCTCGGGACCGTTGTGCATCCGCTTGACGATGTTGGGCCGGACCAGGAAGAGCATGGCGACCGAGGTGGCGATCGCGACCAGGATCTGGACGGGCACTCCCACCCCGGGGATCAGAGAGGTGAGTGCGCCGGATCCCGCGCCCACGGCCAGCATGAGCAGGAAGAAGTCCAGGCTCATCATCTCCGCGACGACGAGCAGCACGGCCAGACCGGTCCACACCGCCCAGGCGTTGTCGCCCACGTACCCGGCGAGCTCGGTGAACCAGTCCATGAGGCCAGACTATCGGGCGGACCCAGTGCGGTGTCGCACGTGTCGACGCGCCGTCCACCGCCCGTCCTCGACCCGGAGCGAAATTCTCATCCCGAACGTGGCCGAGACGATCTCATCGGTCAGCACCTGCTCCAGCGGACCCGCGCCCACCACCCGGCCGCGACGCAGGAGCAGGGCGTGGGTGAAGCCGGGCGGGATCTCCTCGACGTGGTGGGAGACCAGCACGGTCGCCGGTGAGGCCTCGTCCATGGCCAGGACGGACAGGGTGGAGATCAGGTCCTCCCGCCCTCCCAGGTCAAGTCCGGCCGCGGGTTCGTCGAGGAGGAGGAGCTCGGGGTCGGTCATCAGGGCGCGTGCGATCTGGACCCGCTTGCGCTCCCCCTCGCTGAGCGTCCCGAAGGTCCGCTCGGAGAGGGCGCCGGCTCCCAGCTCGCGCAACAGGTCCCCGGCCCGCTCGTGGTCGAGCTCGTCGTAGTGCTCACGCCACCGGCCGAGCACCGCGTAGGAGGCCGAGACCACGACGTCGCGGACCAGCTCGTGGCGCGGGATCCGCTCGGCCAGTGCCGCGCTGGTCAGGCCGATCCGGGGTCGCAGCTCGAAGACGTCGGTGGTGCCGAGCACCTCGCCGAGGATTCCGGCCACCCCGGACGTGGGGTGGATCTGGGCCGACGTGACCTGGAGCAGGGTGGTCTTCCCGGCGCCGTTGGGGCCGAGGACCACCCACCGCTCGTCCTCCTCCACGGTCCAGTCGACGCTGTCGAGGAGGGTGGCGTCACCCCGGCGGACCGAGACGTCGGCGAGCTGCAGAACGGGGTCCATGACATCCTCGGTGGTGCGCTGCGAACGGGGTGCCCAACCTACGTCAGAGCGCCGGACCGGGGCCGCGTACCCTCGGTGCGCGTGCGGTCCCCTCTCCCCGACGCTGTGCGGCTGTCCCTGTGGTTCAGCGCCTGGACGGCGGGCCGGGCCAGCCTCGATGAGTCCCGGGACGCAGTCGTGGGCGACGACGCGGCGCATCACGTGCTGGGCCTCTCCGGAGACGAGGAGCCGGTCCCGCTGATCCTGGCGCTCGGACGGCTCCGGGGCGCAGGGGCGACCCAGGCGACGGCGGCGCTGCCCGTGCCCGGCGACCTTCTCGGACTCGCCGGCCCGGGCGCATGGAACAGCGAGGCGGCGGACGTCGAGCAAGCGGTGCTGCTGCCGGGCTCCGGCCTGGGGCTGCTGCCCTACCGGGTGGGGGCCGCGGTGCAGTGGCGCTGCCACGCCGCGATCGACACCGTTCAGCTCCCCGACCCGCACGAGGCCGACACTGCACTGCGCCGCGCGCTGCTGGAGGCCACCGACGCCCTGGTCGAGCTCGACGTGGCGCGGTGGCGACCGGAGGTGGCGGACGCCGTGATGGAGCTGCGGCGTCCCGTCAGCATCGACCTCCCCGGCGGTCTGGACCCCCGGGGGGTGCGCCTGCTCGGCCTCGCGTTGCGCTGTCGCACGGTGGTCCGGATCGCGCTGGAGGACGACGGCAGCAGCGTGACCGCCAGCGAGGCGACCGCCCGGCGGCGGGCTCTGCTGCCCTTGGACCACGCGGCCCGCCGAGGCCTGGTCGCCGTCTGTGCCCATCCCTGGCCGTTAGCCTCGTCCCCGAGATGACCTCCCCCAGCCCGCAGCAGCCTGCCCCCCGCACGCTGCTGATCACCCTCACCGGCAGCGACCGTCCCGGCGTGACCTCCACCGTCTTCGACACCCTGGCCGGCTTCCGGATCGAGGTGCTCGACATCGAGCAGATCGTGC
>JBBPYL010000074.1:0-15773 GCA_038199935.1 Propionibacteriales bacterium
CTCGACCGGCACCCCGACATCGCGAGCCAGCACTCGCTCGATGCCTCCCGGCGCCCAGGCCCCCAGCCAGGGTGCATCGTCGAGCTGGTTCCCGCCGCCCAGGCCCGTCCCGCCGAAGCACGTCCAGCCCTGGCCCGGCTCGGCCAGGTCCTTGGCCTCGGCCTCCGCAACCGACCCCGGGGGCACCCGGAAGAGGATGACGTGGTGCACGACGCCCGCCGTCCCCGGGACCACGTCCACCCCGGTGATGAACTGGTCCTGGGCGATCTGGGGGTCGAGCAGGAAGCAGCGATAATCGTCGGTGCCCACCCCGTTCGGCGCCGAGGGGTCGTACGCCGTCGGCATGGCGATCGTCTCGACCCTCTCTCCGGCGCGCAACGGCACCGGCCGGGCGGTCTGGTCGTCGTCCGCCCCGTGCCCGTCCGCCCCGTGATCATCGGCCCCGTGATCACCGGCCCCGTGGCCCTCCGGCTCCGGCGCGGCGCTGACCGGCGCGCCGTCCTGGACCTCCGGCGCCGCCGCCGTCTCGGCCGGGTCCGGACCGCCGCCGCAGCCCGCGGCCAGGAGCAGCAGGGTCGCCAGGGCCGCGCCCGCCGCTCCGCGCCGACGGGTCATCCGGGCGGCCAGGCCATCGAGCGGCCACCCAGCACGTGCAGGTGCACGTGGAACACGGTCTGGTGAGCGGCCTCGCCGGTGTTGAAGACCAGTCGGTAGCCGTCGTCGAGACCCTCCTGGTCGGCCACGGCCGCTGCCGCTCGCAGCAGGTCGACAGCGACCTCGGGCTCGTGCTCGGCGAGGGCCGCCGCGTTCGGCTGGTGCGCCCGGGGGATGACCAGCACGTGGGTCGGCGCCTGGGGGTTCAGGTCACGGAAGGCCACAGTGGTCGCGGTCTCCGCGACGAGCTCGGCCGGGACGGTTCCGGCCACGATGGCGCAGAAGAGGCAGTCGTCGACGTCACGGGACATGGGCTCAGCCTAGCCGTGGCCCGCGAGCGGCCCGCCGGTCAACCGGATCGACGCCCCGTGCGTGGAACTACCGTGAGCAACGACCAGCAGGTGCCAGCGACGAGGGGCGGTGTCGAAGTGGGCGAGCTCCCGACCCATGCGCAGACGCTGCCCTGGGACGCCGATTCCGCGGTCGAGCAACTGTTCGCCAGTCACTACCGCCCGCTCGTCCGGCTCGCCGTGCTGCTGGTCCGGGACCAGGGCACCGCCGAAGAGGTGGTGGCCGACTCGTTCGTCGCGCTGCACGGTCGGTGGCGGCGGCTGCGAGAGCCCGACAAGGCGCTGGCCTACCTGCGTCAGAGCGTGGTCAACCGGGCCCGGTCGGCGCTGCGCCACCGGGCCGTGGTGAGCCGGCACCCTCCCGAGCCGCCCCCGGACCGGGCCGGCGCCGACGAGGACGCCGTGGCGGCGGAGCGGCGTACGCAGGTGCTCGACGCGCTGCGCCGCCTGCCCGACCGGCAGCGTGAGGTCCTCGCTCTGCGCTACTACCTCGATCTCTCCGAGGCCCAGATCGCCGAGACGCTCGGCATCAGTCGCGGCAGCGTGAAGACGCACGCCTCGCGTGGGGCCGCTGCCCTGCGCCCCCTGCTCGCCCCCATTCAGGAGGACCCGACGTGACCGCTCGAGACGAAGCCCGGCTCCGCGACCTGCTCCACGACTCAGTGTCCGACGTCGAGCCACGCTCCGGGCTCGAGGAGATCCGGACCCGCACCAGGGGCCGAGACGGACGGCGGCCATGGGTCCTCGGAGCGGGAGCCGCCGCCCTGGCCACCGCGGCCACGGTGACCGCCATCGCCCTGACCGCGGACGGGCCCGGTCTGCCCGCACGGTCCCCCGGGGTGGCCGCGGGCTCGGCCGTACCCAGCCCGGCTCCCGCCTACGCGGCTGAGTCCCTCGCGGTCTACTACGTCGGCCAGACGGGGCAGGGCCCGCGGCTCTACCGAGAGCTCCACGCCGCTGTAGCTTCCGGTGACGCGACGACACCGCAGGACGTGGTGAGCCAGGCCTTGGCCGAGGCGGTCGCCGGCAGCCCGCAGGATCCCGACTACCGGACCCCATGGCCGGTTGGCACGCAGGCCCGCGCCACCCTGAGCGGAAGCGGCGCCGGGGCCCAGCTCGACGTGGACCTGACCAGCCCGGTCGGCACATCCCTGCGCGAGCGTCCGGCCGGGATGAGCAGCGAGCTCGCGGCGATCGCCGTGCAGCAGCTCGCCTATACGGCGCAGAGCAAGGCGCTCGGCGGGGTGCCGGTGAGCCTCCGGCTCGACGGCGCGGAGAGCGACACCGTGCTGGGCTCCTCAGTGTCGCGTCCGCTCGGCCGCGCATCTCGTGAGGACGTGCTCGGACTGGTGCAGATCGCCACGCCGACCCAGGGCGAGTCGGTCGCGTCCGGTTTCACCGTCCGTGGCGTGGGTGCCTTCTTCGAGGCGAACGTGGTCTGGGAGCTTCGGCAGGGCTCGGAGGTAGTCCGCTCGGGGTTCACCACGGCGGCGACCTGCTGCCGGCTGGCGCCGTACTCCTTCGAGGTCACGGCGCCCCCGGGCGACTACACCCTGGTGGTGCGCGACGAGGACGCCTCCGGGGGCGCGGGACCGCCGCCCTTCCTCGACACCAAGGACGTCACCGTCGAGCGCTGACCGGCGCACCCCGTACCGGTGACCGGTCCCCGCTGCCAGTATCGGCCGGATCCGGTACCGCGCGATCCGGTACTCCCCACGGAGAACTGCCTCTCCCCATGGTGAATTCACCATGGGGAGAGGCAGTTCTCCTGCGTACCCTGGGAAACTTCTCGCCGGTCAGCGCCAGCGGGTGCGGGCCAGCAGGGCGGCGGTGGCGGCCACCCCGGCGGTGGAGGTACGCAGCACCGAGGTGCCCATCCGGACCGGCTCGGCTCCCACCGCGGCGAAGGCGGCCAGTTCCGCGTCGCTGATGCCCCCCTCGGGACCCACGACGATGACGATCTCGCCCCGCCCGGGCACCGGCAGGTCCGCGATCGGGCCCGAGGCCGCCTCGTGCAGCACCACCGGCACCGACGCGCCGCGCAGGAGACCGACGACCTCCTCGGTGCCGACCATCTCAACCACCTCGGGGAACCAGGTCCGCCGGGACTGCTTGGCCGCCTCGTGCGCCGTGCTGCGCCACCGCGCCAGTGACTTCTCGGCCCGACCCGGCTTCCAGACCGCCACACAGCGCGCGGCGCCCCACGGCACGATGACGTCCACGCCGACCTCGGTCAGCATCTCGACCGCAGCCTCGCCCCGGTCGCCCTTGGGGATGGCCTGGACGACCACGACGCGGGGCATCTCCACCGCACGGTGCGAGGTCTGGTCCACGGTGGCGACCAGCTCCGCGCGCTCCGCCTCCTCGACGTGCGCCACCACCGACGTACCGGCCCCGTCGGTGACCATCAGCTGCTCACCGGGCCGGATCCGGCGCACCGTCGCCGCGTGGCGTCCCTCGTCGCCGCCGAGGGTGAAGGACTCTCCCACGGCGAGCGAGCCCGCCGAGGGCAGGTGGAACAGCGGCAGCGTCATCAGCGGGGCCCGAAGGCCTCACGGAGCCGGTTGAACATCGACTTCGGCGTCTCGGGGCGCACGTGGCCGTCGGGGGACTCCTCCCCGCGCAGGGCAGCCAGCTCGCGCAGCAGCTCCTCCTGACGGGGATCCAGCCGCTCGGGCGTCTCCACGATGATCTGCACGATGATGTCGCCCCGCCCGGTGCCCCGCAGCAGGGGGACGCCTCGCCCGCCCAGCACGATCTGGGCGCCGGACTGCGTCCCGGCCCGCACGTCGACCGGAAGGCTGGTCTCCAGCTCGCCGGCCCCGCTGGCCAGGTCGGCTTCGAGCAGGGGCAGGTCGATCGACGCTCCGAGCGCCGCCGCCGTCATCGGCAGGGTCACCGTGCAGTGCAGGTCCGCGCCGTTGCGGACGAAGACCGCGTGGTCCTCGACGTGGATCTCGACGTACAGGTCACCCGCGGGACCACCGCCGGCCCCGACCTCACCCTCGCCGGAGAGCTGCACCCGGGTGCCGGTGTCCACTCCCCCGGGGATCTTGACGTTCAGGGTGCGCCGGGAGCGGACCCGGCCGTCGCCGGAGCACTCCCGGCACGGCTCGGGGATGATCGACCCGAAGCCGCGGCACGCCGCGCAGGGCCTCATGGTGCGGATCTCGCCGAGGAAGGAGCGCTGCGTGTGGATGGTCTCGCCGCGCCCGCCGCAGGTCTCGCAGGTGCGTGCCGTGGAGCCCGGCGCGGCCCCGCTGCCGGTGCACAGCGGACACAGCACGGCCGTGTCGACCTTGAGCTCGCGGGTGGCGCCGAAGGCCGCGCCGGCCAGGTCCACGTCGAGCCGGATCAGCGCGTCCTGGCCCCGCCGGGTCCGTGGCTTCGGGCCGCGCCCGCCGCCACCGGCTCCCCCGCCCGCGGCACCGCCGCCGAAGAAGGCGTCCATGATGTCGGTGAAGGAGAAGCCCTGCCCGGCCCCGGCGAAGCCGGCGGCGCTGCTGAAGGGGTCCCCGCCCAGGTCGTACATCCGACGCTTCTCCGGGTCGGAGAGCACCTCGTAGGCGCGCGTCACGTCCTTGAACCGCTCCTGGGCCTCCGGGTCCGGGTTCACGTCCGGGTGCAGCTGTCGCGCCAGCCGTCGGTACGCCTTCCTTATCGCGTCACCGTCGGCCTCGCGGGCCACGCCCAGGGTCTCGTAGAGGTCCTGACTCACAGGTTCGTCACTGTCTCTCTCGTCGTGGTCGCCGAGGTCGCCGTGCGGCGGCCGTCAGCCTTCATCGAGGATCCGGCTGACGTAGCGCGCCACCGCGCGCACCGACGCCATCGTCCCGGGGTAGTCCATCCTGGTCGGACCCACGATCCCCAGCGTGGCCAGGGCCTCGTCGCCGGGGCCGTACCCCGTCGCGACGACGGACGTGCCCGCGAGCTCCTGGTAAGGCCCCTCGGCGCCGATCCGCACCATCACCGTCGAGGGGGTGGTGGCCTCGCCGAGCAGCTTGAGCAGGACGACGTGCTCCTCCAGCGCCTCGAGCATCGGCTTGATGCTGTGCTCGAAGCCGTCGCCGAAGCGGGCCAGGTTCGCCGCGCCGCCCACGACCACCCGCTCGTCGGAGCGCTGGTCCGACATCGCCTCGACCAGGGAGGCGACCACGGCGGCGACCGGGGCCCGGCTGCCCGCGGGGAACTCCTCGGGTAGCTGCACCAGGGTGTCGGCCGCGTCGACCAGCCGCTGCCCCAGCGCGGCCCGGTTGAGCCGGGTACGCAGGTCCGCCACGCCGTCCTCGTCAAGCGGCTCGGGGAGCTCGATGATCCGCTGCTCGACGCGGCCGGTGGACACGATGAGCACGACCAGCAGCCGGGAGCCGCCGATCGCGACGACCTCGACGTGCCGCACCGTGGAGCGCGAGAGCGTCGGGTACTGCACGACGGCGACCTGACGGGTGAGCTGGGCCAGCAGCCGCACGCTGCGCTGGACCACGTCGTCGAGGTCGATCGCGCCCTCGAGCAGGGTGGTGATGGCCCGACGCTCGGCCACCGAGAGCGTCTTGACCGTGCTGAGCCGGTCCACGAAGAGGCGGTAGCCCTTGTCGGTGGGGATCCGGCCCGCGCTGGTGTGCGGCTGGGTGATGAACCCCTCCTCCTCCAGCGCGGCCATGTCGTTGCGCACGGTCGCGGAGCTCACGCCGAGCCGGTGCCGGTCGACCAGCGCCTTGGAGCCGACCGGCTCCTGGGTGGACACGTAGTCCTCGACGATGGCGCGGAGCACGGCGAGCTTGCGGTCCTCGACCACCGCACCCACCTCCTCGCCTCGTCGTCGCGGACCCACCACCTGGCACTCGGTGGGACCGAGTGCCAAGACTACCGCCGCGGCGCAGGAGGATCGAATGCGCGACCCGTACGGTGAGGAGCATGGGAGAGAACGCGCGCGGGACCGGCTTCGTGGAGATCGGGGACCGCTGCTGGGTGGCACGCTCGACCTACCTGGACCTCAACGTCGGCCTCGTCGCCGGCGAGCGGGGCCTGCTCGTCGTCGACACCGGAGCCAGCGAGCCCGCCGCCCGCCGCCTGGTCGCCGACGTCCGGGCGCTGGGCCTGGGCGAGGTGGTCGCCGTGGTGAACACCCATCACCACTACGACCACGCCTTCGGCAACGTCGTGCTCAGCGAGGAGTACGCCGACCTGCCGATCCACGCTCACGACTCGGTGCCCGCCGCGCTGGCCTCGGCGGGGCCGCAGCTGCAGTCCGAGGCTGCGGCCGACGGCACGGTGCCCGAGCACGCCGATGTCGCCGCGGCCCGCATCCTGCTCCCCTCGCAGACCTTCAGCTCCGCTGCGGTCGTGGACCTCGGTGACCGGTTCGTCGAGCTGCTGCACCCTGGACGGGGACACACCGCCGGCGACGTCCTGGTCCGGGTCGGGGACGCCGACGTCACCTACGCCGGCGACCTCGTCGAGGAGTCGACGCTGCGCGGAGGGGTGCCGGGCTTCGGTGACGACTGCTACCCGATCGAGTGGCCGGCGACGCTGGACCTGATGATCAGCATGCTCAGCGACACCACGGTGGTCGTCCCCGGTCACGGGATGCCCGTGGACCGGGAGTTCTGCTCCGAGCAGCGCAACGCGGTCGGCATCGTCACCGAGACGATCCGCGACCTGGCCGGTCGGGGCGTCCCGCTCGCCGAGGCGCTCACTTCGGCCGAGTGGCCCTACCCGACCGAGCAGCTCGGCGACGCCGTACGCCGGGGTTACGCGCACCTGCCGCGGCAGGCCCGGTCCCTACCGCTGGTCTGAGACGCCACCGACCGGCGTGCTCCTCAGCGGCGGGAGCGGTCGCCGTTCGGCGAGGTGGCGGTGGCACGAGAGCCCCGCAGACCACGGGTGAGCCACCACACGCCCAGCGCGAGGAGGAGCAGCGGCCAGACCCGGCCCAGCAACACCAGCCCCACCACGGCGAGCAGGACCAGCACCGGCAGCGGCGGACGCGCACGTGGACTGCGTGACTCTCCCGAGAGACGCGGTCCGCCCCCGCCGACGCGCAATACCCGTCCCGGACGAGGTGCGGGCAGGTCGGCGAACGGGGCGCTCAGCGCTCCGATGGTCCGGGCCGACCACACCGCGGCGCAGCGCACATCGAGCTCGTCGCGAGAGAGGCGACCGGCCGCATAGTGGTCGCCCAGCGCCGAGACCGCGTCGTCTCGCTCGACGTCGCCGACCCGCACCGACGAGCGCGGGGTGAGGTTCACTCGCCCGCCCCGTCCCCGTCCCCGTCACCGTCGGCCAGCAGCCCGTAGAGGCGGCGCCGGGTGTCGGCCAGGATCTCGGCGGCCTCGGCCTGCTGCTGCTTGGTGCCGGACACGACGACCTGCCAGACCGCGCTCATCACCTGGCCGATCACCGGCTTGAGGTGGTGGGTGTCCGGCTCGGGCTCGGGGGGGGCGGCGTCCTCGAAGGTACGCCAGGTCGCGGCCAGATCCTCGAGGTGGTCCTCGACGTAGGCCCGCCCGGCGTCACTCAGCTGGAGCAGGCGCCTGCCCTCACCGGCGGTGCCCTCGACCATGCCCTCGTCCTCGAGCTGCTGGATGGTCGGGTACACCGATCCGGGGCTCGGCTTCCAGGCCCCACCACTGCGCTCAGCGATCTGCTGGATGATCTGGTAGCCGTTCATCGGCTCGACGGCGAGGACGTCGAGGATGGCGGACCGGACGTCGCCGCGCCGGGCGCGGGGAGGCTTGGCCGGTCCGCCCCCGAAGGCCTCGCCGAACGCGGCCCCGGGACCCCGGCCGGACTGGGCCAGGCCGATCAGTCCCTGAAGCCAGGGCGGCGGTCCGGATCCCCATGGCCCTCCTGACCACGAGCCTCCTCGGGGCGGAGCCCCCTCGCGGGGGTCGTCCCACGGCATGTCCCACGAGCTGCGTCCCACGATGGTCCTCCGGTGTGAGTTCTGTGCGCGTCACGGTTGCGATGCCTCGCGATAGGTCAACGATATATCGCGACTGATCCCCCCACCAGCCCGATCCCCCAGAAACCCCGGTCAACCTGCCGAGTCGGTGCGGTTGCACGTCCAGGTCCGGTGTGGTCGGCGTTGCGGCCCGGCGACTGGACCTGCGGCCCCGTAACGTTCGCCCATGCCTGCTGTGCCCCCTGAGCGCCCCGCGCCACCGCGGGCCGCTCCGCACGACCGCTACGGCTCCGACGTGCTGAGCACGGACTGGCGGGTCCCCCGTCGTGGGCGCGCGGTGGAGATCGAGGCCGACCGGGGGCTCGTGGTCGAGGAGGTGACCACCGACTGGTGCGGCGAGATCGTCACGGTCGAGCGCGATCTGGGCACCGTCACCCTGGAGGATCGGCGGGGTGCGCGGCGTACCTTTCCGCTCGGTACCGGCTTCCTGCTCGAGGGGGTGCCGGTGATCCTGCGCACGCCCTCTCGTGCTGCGCAGCAGCAGCCGACCCGGACGGCCTCGGGCTCGGTGGCCGTCCCGGGGACCCGCGCTCGGGTCGCACGCGCCAGCCGGATCTTCGTCGAGGGCCGTCACGACGCCGAGCTGGTGGAGAAGGTCTGGGGCGCGGATCTGCGGATCGAGGGGGTCGTGGTGGAGTTCCTCGACGGCGTCGACGACCTGGCCGAGCACCTGCGCGACTTCCGGCCCGGACCCGAGCGCCGGGTCGGCGTCCTCGTCGACCACCTGGTGCCCGGCTCGAAGGAGAGCCGCATCGCCCGGGCGGTCACCGCAGGACCCCAGGGCCGGCACGTACTCGTGGTGGGGCATCCCTTCGTCGACGTCTGGGCGGCGGTCAAGCCCGAGCGCCTGGGCATCACCGCCTGGCCCACGGTCCCTCGATCCGAGGAGTGGAAGAAGGGCGTCTGCCAGCGGCTGGGCTGGCCGCACCGCAGCCAGGCCGACACGGCCCGAGCGTGGCAGCACATCCTGGGCCGCGTCGGCTCCTTCACTGACCTCGAGCCCGCACTTCTCGGTAGGGTTGAGGAGCTCATCGACTTCGTCACCAGTTCGGGGGACACACCATGACCTACCCGCCCAGCCCACCCAACCCACCCGGTGCGGGCTACGGCCCAGTCACGCTCACCAGCGAAGAGAAGAACTGGGCGCTCGGTGCCCACGTCGGGGTGCTGGTCGCGGCCTGGGTCGCCCTGGGCTTCCTGGCTCCGCTGCTGGTGCTGCTGGTCAAGGGCAAGGACTCCGCCTTCATCCGGCGGCACGCGGTGGAGTCGCTGAACTTCCAGATCTCGATGCTGATCTACCTCGCGGTCAGCTTCGTACTGGTGCTGGTCTTCGTCGGCATCTTCCTGCTGATCGGCTTCCTGATCCTCGACCTGGTGGTGATCATCGTCGCGACGATCAAGGCCTCCAACGGTGAGGATTACCGCTACCCCCTGTGCATCCGCTTCGTGCACTGAGGGTCACCGAAGCAGGTCTCGGACGACCGCGTCCGCGAGCAACCGCCCGGCGCGGGTGAGCACCAGCCGGCCCGACGTCGTCGACCCGGCCTCGACGAGGCCTCGCCCGACCAGGTCGGGAACGGCGGCGCGGCCCGGGTCGTCCAGCGCCTCGAGGTCGAGACCCTGGCGCAGCCGGGTCTCGAGCAGGACCCGCTCCACCCGCCGCGTCCCGTTGTCCAGGACCTCGCGGCCCTGGGCCGGGCTGACGTCCGAGGCGAGCCGGTCGGCGTAGGCCCGCGGGTGCTTGACGTTCCACCAGCGGACGCCGCCGACGTGGGAGTGGGCGCCGGGGCCGACGCCCCACCAGTCCCCGCCGGTCCAGTAGCCGAGGTTGTGCCGGCAGGCCGCCTCCGACGTGCGCGCCCAGTTCGAGACCTCGTACCAGTCGAGCCCGGCAGTGCAGAGCGCCGCGTCCGCGGCCAGGTACTTGTCGGCCAGGTCGTCCTCGTCCGGTGCGGGCAGCCGGCCGGACCGGACCTGGCGGGCCAGCGCGGTCCCGTCCTCGACGATCAGGGAGTACGCCGAGACGTGGTCGGGGTCGCAGGCCAGGGCGGCCTCCAGTGAGGTCTGCCACTGCGCAGGAGTCTCCCCCGGCGTGCCGTAGATCAGGTCGAGGCTGACCTGGTCGAAGCCCGCGGCCCGCGCCCACGCCACCACGTCCGGAACGCGCCTCGGATCGTGCGTGCGGTCCAGCACGGCCAGCACCTCGGGCTCGGAGGACTGCATGCCGACGGAGACCCGCTCGATGCCTCCGGCGCGGAGCGTCTCCAGGGCGCGCTGGTCGACGCTGTCCGGATTCGCCTCGGTGGTGACCTCGACGTCCGGGGCAAGGCCGAAATCCCGCTCCAGGCACGACACCACCCGGACCAGGTCCTCGGCGGGCAGGAGCGTCGGGGTGCCGCCCCCGAAGAAGACCGTGGAGACCCGTCGGTCGTCGTCGCCGAGCACACGACGGGCCAGGGCGATCTCCTCGACCACCGCGTCGACGTAGGTCGCGCGGGACGCGCCGGGTGCCTCGCCCAGCTCGGAGGCGGTGTAGGTGTTGAAGTCGCAGTAGCCGCAGCGGACCGAGCAGAACGGAACGTGCACGTAGAAGCCCAGCGGCCGCTGCGCCCTCCCCACGGCCGCCGAGGCGGGCAGCGCCCCGTCGGCGGGTGCGGGGTCCCCCTCGGGCAGTGCGGACGGCATGACCCGATCGTGTCACGGGCCCCAGGCGGAGGAGCGCTCAGGCGTAGAGCGCGCTGATCCGTTGCTCGTAGTTCGCCTCCACCACGTTGCGCTTCACCTTCATCGACGGGGTCAGCTCACCGGACTCGACGGTCAGGTCGTGGTCCAGGATCTCCCACCTCTTGATCGTCTCCCACCGGTTCAGCGAACCGTTAAGCTCGTCGATGTAGCCGCCGACGATCGCGGAGACCTTGTCCGAGGAGACGACCTCGGCGTACGACGCACCGGCCATCTCGTTCTCCTCGGCCCAGGTGGCCATCGCGTCCGGGTCGAGGGTGACCAGGGCGATGCAGTAGTTGCGTTGGTTGCCGAAGACGAGGAACTGGCTCGCGTAGGGACAGACGGCCTTGAACTTCGCCTCGATCGCGGACGGGGCGATGTACTTCCCGCCGGAGGTCTTGAACAGGTCCTTGATCCGACCGGTGATGGTCAGGTAGCCGTCGGCGTCCAGGCTCCCCTTGTCCCCGGTGCGCAGCCAGCCGTCGTCGGTCAGCGTCGCGGCCGTCTCCTGGGGCAGGTTGTGGTAGCCGTCCATCACGCCAGGGCCCTTGATCATCACCTCGTCGTTCTCCCCGAGCTTGACCTCGCTGCCGGGCAGGGCCGGCCCCACCGAGCCGAACCGGTAGTCCCCGGGCACGTTGAGGAAGGAGCCGGCCGAAGTCTCGGTCAGCCCGTAGCCTTCCAGGATCAGGATGCCGGAGATGTGGAACCACTCGGCGATCTCCTGGCTGAGGGCCGCCGCGCCGGAGACGAAGAAGCGCACCCGGCCGCCGAAGCGGTCCCGGATCTTGCTGTAGACGAGCTTGTCGAACAGCGCGTGCTGCTTGGCGAGCAGGAACGGCACGGGCTCCTGGGCCCGGCGACGCCGGTCGACCTCGCGACCGACCTTGATGGCCTGGGTGAAGATCTTCTCCTTCACCCCGCCCTCGCTGGCCTGCATGGTGAGGATCCGACCGTGGGCCTTCTCGAAGATGCGGGGGGCCGCCCCCATGAAGGTCGGGCGAACCACGGCGAGGTTGTCGATGATCCGCTCCACCCGGCCGTCCACCGCGGTGGCGAAGCCGATGGCGAGCTGGGTGGAGAGCAGCACCTTGCCGAAGGAGTGGGCCATCGGCAGCCAGAGGAACTGGAGGTCGTCCTCGCTGAGCAGGCCCTGGGCCTGGATCGCCGCGCCCTCGTAGGTCCACGAACTGTGACGCAGGCGGACGCCCTTGGGTCGGCCGGTGGTGCCCGAGGTGTAGATCAGCGTGGCCAGGGCGTCGGGCTGGATCTTGCCGATGGCGTCCTCGACCACGGACGGGCTCTCCGCCAGCAGCGCCTCGCCCTGCGCCGTGAGCTCGTCGAGGCTCGTCACCCAGTCCTCGTCGGAGGACCCCTCGAGCAGGACGACGTGGCCCAGGTGCGGCAGCTCGGTCCGGTGTTCCCGGAGCTTCGCCAGCTGGGTCTCGTCCTCGGCGAAGACCACGACGCACTCGGAGTCGGCCAGGATGTAGGCGACGTCCTCCGACATCGTGCTCGGGTAGACGGTCGTGGTGGCCGCCCCGGCGCACATGATGGCCAGGTCGGCCAGCACCCACTCGAAGCGGGTGCCCGAGGCGATGCCGACCCGCTGCTCGTGGCTGACGCCCAGCCCGATCAGCCCGGCGGCCAGCGCCATCACCCGCTCGCCCGTCTCGGCCCAGGTGACCGACTCCCAGGCGTCACCGCGGGGGTAGCGGTAGGCCTCGAGGTTCCCGCTGGCGGCGATCCGCTGCTGGAGCTGGACGGCCACGTTGGGGGGCCGGTTCTCGATGACGGAGGCGTCGTAGTGCTGGGCGGACATCGGCGATCGGTCTCCTGGAGTCGGCTGCGGTCCGGCGGGGTGTGATATAGCGCACGGTATCTGGGGGGACCCACCGTAGGACACCTGGGTTACCCATGGGTAGCCCGCTCGACCCGGCTCAGCCCTGCTGGGCTAGGTAGGTGCGTGCCGCCTCCCGGGCCTCCGGGTCGATCCGGTCCAGGTCCGCCAACCGAGGCAGCAGCGTGCGGTCGGTGGTCAGAGCCGCGAACATCGTGCTGACGGTGACGCCGTGGTCGGGCCGATGCTCGCAGGTGATCGCGTCCCCGACGCCGAGCACGCCGGGCTCGAGGACCCGCAGGTACGGACCGGGGCGACCCTCGGCGGTGAACCGCTTGACCCAGCGGGTGGCGTCGACGCCGCCGGAGGCCAGCCACTGGGCGAAGGTGGAGCACGGGATCCTGACCGAGACGACCTCCAGCAGCACCGTGCCGATCCGCCACCGCTCCCCCACCAGGGCCTCGTTGACGTCGAGGCCCTCGGTGGTGAGGTTCTCGCCGAAGACGCCGGCCCGGAGTGGCTGACCGAGTCGCTCGGCCCACAGGTCGAGGTCCTCGCGGGCGAAGGCGTAGAGCGCCTGGTACGTCCCGCCGTGGTCCTCGGTGTCCCCCACCTGGTCGCCCTCGATGCCGTCCGGCCCGACGGTGACCGGACCGTCCACGGCGCGGCGGTCGATCGCCGTCCGGTCCTCGACCCCCTCGATGTCACGGGGAAGTGCTGTGTTCACCGACACCACGCGCGCCTGCTTCATGCCCGGAAGTCTGCCCGACGGCGTCGCGCGCAGCCACCGGGTATCAGTCCTGGACGGCCTTGGCCACGCTCAGGCACATCGTGAGCCAATCGCGCTCCTCGCGGTCGAGCCGCCGCCCGGCCCGCTCGGCGTCCTGGACGGTCCAGTGCGCGTTCAGCAGCATCCGGACCACGACCCAGTCGCGGGCCCGGTCCTCGTCGAGACCGGCGACGTCGACGAGAGTGTGGAAGCGGGCGCGCGTCGCGGTCCGGACGTCTCCGGTGTCCAGCACCTCCCCCCACCGGTTCCACAGCATCGGCGCCGGCTCGTAGTGCGGGTCGCCGGCCATCGCCTTGGGGTCGATGGCCAGCCATGGAGCTCGCGCGCCGGCCAGCACGTTGCCGTAGTGCAGGTCCCCGTGCAGCACCCGGACGGGCGCCTCGGGGCGAGCGGAGTCCACGACGAGGTCACGTCCCAGGGCCACCGCCTGGTCGACCATCCGCCGCGGCAGGGGCGCGTCGCGACCGACTTCGGCCAGCGCGGCCACCCAGCGCTTCACGAAGGCGGCCACCGGGCTCAGCTGTGGCATCGCCGGCCGGTGCAGCAGCGGGTAGAGGCCGGCGACCACCTCGCAGGCCTGGAGCGCCGGCGCGGAGCCCAGGTCCACCGTCGCAAGACGCTCGAGCAGCAGGGCCCGGCGCGCGGGGTCCGCACGCAGGAGCCGTACGGCGCCGCGGCCACCCCAGTGCTGGAGCGCGAGCGCCTCGTGCCGGGACTCCTCGTCGCCGTCGAAGGAGACCTTCAGCGCGGCCGGCTCGCCGTCCCGGGTCCGCACCGGCAGCACCAGTGAGCAGTGGCCGTTCCAGGCCTGGTCACCCTCACGAACCAGCTCCCACTCCTCGAGCAGCCCCTCGGTGCGTGCGGGCAGCCGGTCCAGCCATGCCGACCAGTCCGGTCCGAGCGCGCGCTGGGCCTCCAGCAACGCGGGCAGCCGGACTACTTCTTCGACCTCTCGGTCGCGGGAGAGGCGTCGGAGGACAGGGCGGCGACGAAGGCCTCCTGCGGCACCTCGACCCGGCCGACCATCTTCATCCGCTTCTTCCCCTCCTTCTGCTTCTCCAGCAGCTTGCGCTTGCGGGTGATGTCGCCGCCGTAGCACTTGGCCAGCACGTCCTTGCGGATGGCGCGGATGGTCTCGCGGGCGATCACGCGCGCGCCGATGGCGGCCTGGATGGGCACCTCGAACTGCTGGCGAGGAATGAGGTCCTTGAGCTTGCCGGCCAGGGCCACGCCGTAGGCGTAGGAGGAGTCGCGGTGCACGATCGAGCTCAGCGCGTCCACCGGCTCGCCCTGGAGGAGGATGTCGACCTTGACCAGGTCGGCCGTCTGGTCGCCGATCGGCTCGTAGTCCAGCGACGCGTAGCCCTTGGTCCGGGACTTCAGCTGGTCGAAGAAGTCGAAGACGATCTCGGCCAGGGGCAGCGTGTAGCGCATCTCGACCCGGTCCTCGGAGAGGTAGTCCATGCCCTGGAGCTGGCCCCGCTTGGTCTGGCAGAGCTCCATGATCACGCCGCTGAACTCCGCCGGGGCCAGCAGCGTGGCCTTGACCACGGGCTCGCGGACCTCGGCGATCTTGCCGCCGGGGTACTCGCTGGGGTTGGTCACGACGTGCTCGGCGCCGTCCTCCATCAGGACGGTGTAGACGACGTTCGGCGCGGTCGAGATCAGGTCGATGTTGAACTCGCGCTCGAGGCGCTCCCGGACGATCTCCATGTGCAGCAGGCCGAGGAAGCCGATCCGGAAGCCGAAGCCGAGCGCTCCCGACGTCTCCGGCTCGTAGGCCAGCGCCGCGTCGTTGAGCTGCAGCTTGTCCAGCGCGTCGCGCAGACCGGGGTAGTCGTCGCCGTCGATGGGGAAGAGCCCCGCGAAGACCATCGGGTTCGGGTGGCGGTAGCCGCCCAGCGGCTCGGTCGCGCCGTTGCTCTGCGAGGTCACCGTGTCCCCGACCCGGGACTGGCGGACCTCCTTGACCCCGGTGATCAGGTAGCCCACCTCGCCGGCGCCGATGTGGTCGGCCTTGATCGGCTCGGGAGAGATGACGCCCACCTCGAGCATCTCGTGCACGGCCCCGGTCGACATCATCTTGATCCGGTCGCGGTGCCGCAGTGTGCCGTCGACGACCCTGACGTAGGTGATCACCCCGCGGTAGGTGTCGTAGACCGAGTCGAAGATCAGGGCCCGGGGCGGAGCGTCGGCGTCACCGACGGGCGCGGGCGTCTGGAGGACGATCTCGTCGAGGAGGCGCTCCACCCCGAAGCCGGTCTTGGCCGAGACCTGGAGGACGTCGGTCGGGTCGCAGCCGATGATCCCGGCCAGCTCGGCGGCGTACTTCTCCGGCTGGGCCGAGGGCAGGTCGATCTTGTTCAGCACCGGGATCACGTGCAGGTCCGCGCCCAGGGCCAGATACAGGTTGGCCAGGGTCTGGGCCTCGATCCCCTGGGCGGCATCGAC
>JBBPYL010000075.1:0-18372 GCA_038199935.1 Propionibacteriales bacterium
GACCACGGCGTCGGCCTGTCTCGCGGTCAGCCCCTCGCAGGCCCGGACGTCCTGGACGAACTGGGTCCGCCGTCCCTCCAGCACCTCGGCGATCCGGTAGAGGATCTGGCCCCGGTTGTACGCCGTGCGTCCCGACCACGGCCCGAACGCCTTGCGGGCCGCGACGACCGCGTCGCGCGCGTCCTTGCGGGAGGCGGCCGCGGCGTTGGCCAGGAACCGGTCCTTGGTGTCGGTCACGACGTAGGTCCGGCCCGACTCCGAGCGCGCAAAGGCGCCGCCAAGGTAGAGCTTGGAGGTCTTGCGCACCTCGATCCGGGCCGAGGCGGACCGGGGTGGCGTCGGGGGTGGGGTCATCGCAGGTAGCCCTCCAGTCCGTGGCGGCCGCCCTCGCGACCGTAGCCCGACTCCTGGTAGCCGCCGAAGGGGCTGGTGGGGTCGAATGCGTTGAAGGTGTTGGCCCAGACCACGCCGGCGCGGAGCCGGCTGGCCATCCACAGGATACGAGAGCCCTTGTCGGTCCACACGCCCGCGGAGAGACCGTAGGGGCTGTTGTTCGCCTTCTCCAGCGCCTCGACCGGGGTGCGGAAGGTCAGCACCGAGAGCACCGGGCCGAAGATCTCCTCGCGGGCGATGCGGTGGGCCTGGGACACCCCGGTGAAGACCGTCGGCGGGAACCAGAAGCCCTGAGCCGGGAGCGGACAGTCAGGAGACCACCGCGTCGCGCCCTCGTCCTCCCCGGCCGCGGTGAGGTCCTGGATCCGGGCCAGCTGCTCGGCGGAGTTGATCGCCCCCACGTCGGTGTTCTTGTCCAGCGGGTCGCCCAGCCTCAGGGTGCTCATCCGACGCTTGAGCCGCACGAGCAGGTCCTCGGCGATCGACTCCTGCACGAGCAGGCGCGAGCCGGCGCAGCAGACGTGACCCTGGTTGAAGAAGATCCCGGTCACGATGCCCTCGACCGCCTGGTCCAGCGGTGCGTCGTCGAAGACGATGTTTGCCGCCTTGCCGCCGAGCTCGAGGGTGACCCGCTTGTCGGTGCCGGCGACGGTGCGGGCGATCATCTTGCCCACCTCGGTCGATCCGGTGAAGGCGACCTTGTCCACGTCGGGGTGCGCTACTACGGCCTGGCCCGTCTCGCCAGCGCCGGTGAGGATGTTGACCACGCCGGGGGGCAGCTCGGCCTGCTGGCAGATCTCGGCGAAGAGCAGCGCGGTCAGCGGCGTCGTCTCGGCCGGCTTGAGGACCACGGTGTTCCCGGCCGCCAGCGCAGGGGCGATCTTCCAGGCCAGCATCATCAACGGGAAGTTCCAGGGGATCACCTGACCGGCGACCCCGAGCGGCTTCGGGGGGCTCTGGTCGGGGCCGGAGAAGCCGGCGTGCTCCAGCTTGTCGGCCCAGCCGGCGTAGTAGAAGAAGAAGGCCGCCGCGGTCGGGATGTCGACGTCACGGGACTCGCGGATCGGCTTGCCGTTGTCCAGGGTCTCCAGGACCGCCAGCTCGCGGCTGCGCTCGGTCAGGATGCGGGCGATCCGAAAGAGGTACTTCGCTCGCTCGCGGCCGGGCATCCGCGACCACACCCGGGTGTACGCGCGGCGGGCGGCCCGGACCGCGAGGTCGACGTCGGGCGCCGCGGCCTCGGCGACCTCGGCCAGCACCTCCTCGGTGGCGGGGGAGAAGGTGGTGAAGGAGCCGCCCTCGACCGGGTCGACGAAGGCGCCGTCGATGAAGAGGCCGTAGGAGGGAGCGATGTCGACCACGGCGCGCGACTCGGGGGCCGGCGCGTAGTCGAAGACGTTCGTGCGTGCCATGTCCCTCAGTCCAACGTGACGTAGTCGGGGCCCCAGTAGCGGCCGGTGCGGAGCTTGTTGCGCTGCATGAGCAGGTCGTTGAGCAGGCTGGAGGCGCCGAAGCGGAACCAGTCCGGGTCGAGCCAGTCGGGCCCGGCGACCTCGTTGACCAGGACCAGGTACTTCACCGCGTCCTTGGCGGTTCGGATGCCCCCGGCCGGCTTGACCCCGACCATCGCCCCGGTGGTCTCCCGCCAGTCGCGCACGGCCTGGAGCATCACCAGGGTCACCGGCAGGGTCGCCGCGGGCTGGATCTTGCCGGTGGAGGTCTTGATGAAGTCGGCGCCGGCCATCATCGCCAGCCACGAGACCCGGCGGACGTTGTCGTAGGTGGCCAGCTCTCCGGTCTCGAAGATCACCTTCAGGTGGGCGGCCGTGCCGTCGGGACGCACGCAGGCAGCCCGGACGGCCGCGATCTCCTCGAAGACCTGGAGGTAGCGGCCGGAGAGGAACGCGCCGCGGTCGATGACCATGTCGACCTCGTCGGCGCCGGCCTGCACCGCGTCGGCGGTGTCCATCAGCTTGATGTCCATCGCGGCCCGGCCGGAGGGGAACGCGGTGGCGACGGAGGCGACGTGGATCCGGTCGCCGACGACCTCCCGGGCGTGGGCGACCATGTCGGGGTAGACACACACCGCGGCCGCCGAGGGGACGGTGGGATCGCTGGGATCGGGTCGCAGGGCCTTGGCCGACAGCGCCCGCACCTTCCCGGGCGTGTCGTTGCCCTCAAGGGTGGTGAGGTCGACCATGGAGATCGCCAGGTCGAGCGCGAAGGCCTTCGCGGTGGTCTTGATCGACCGGGTGCCCAACGCGGCCGCCCGGGACTCCGCACCGACCTGGTCGACCCCCGGCAGTCCGTGCAGGAAGCGGCGCAGCGCCGCGTCGGAGGCGGTCGCGTCGGCCAGCTCACCGGGAGGGGAGGTGGCGATGGTCATCACGACAGCATAGGTGCGGCCACGGGGTTGGGGGAAAGCAGGCGAGGCGAGGCACAATCGGTGCATGGTGTCCCCGGCCGAGCCGACCTCCGGTCCCCGGCGTCCCCCGCCCCTGGAGCGGTTCACCCCGACCAGCGGTCTGTTCGCGGGCTGGGCCGGGGTCGCCCTGGCCGGCTTCACCGTCGTCTACGTCGTCCTGGCGGTGCACACCGTGACCGGGCTGCGGATGGGACTCGGGGCGTTGTTCTTCGGCCTGGTCGTCTGGGTCACCCAGCTCCGCCCCCGGGCCACGGCGTACGCCGACCACGTGCTGTTGAAGAACTCGGTGCGGGACGCGGTCGTGCCGTTGACCGCGGTCGACGACATCGTGATGGGGCAGACCCTCCAGGTCTGGGTCGGAGAGCGGCGCTACACCTGCATCGGGATCGGCGCCTCCCTGCGTGAGTCGGTCGCGTCCCGGCGGCGACGCGACCGGACCACCGACAGCGGGCGCTTCTCCGACCTGGCCGCCCGCGCCGACCGGGCGGGCAGCGACGAGTACGCCGTTTCCTACCCCGGCTTCGTGCTGACCCGGCTCACCGAGCTGGTCGAGTCGGCCAAGCGGGGGCAGCACGTGATGCCGGACCCGCCGCTGGTCTCGACGCCGGGGCACCGGGTGGCCTGGCCCGAGGTCGTCGCCCTGGTCCTCAGCGGCGCCACCTTCGTGGTCTCGTTGCTGCTCTGAGCCCGTCGGTGCGGGGTCAGAGGCCGGCGGCCGCGGCGACGTCGGCGCGCAGCGCGTCCAGGCGGCCCGCGGCGGAGATCCGGGCGGCGTCGAGCGCGCCCTCGTCGCCCGAACCGTCGGGACCCTCGGGACCGGTGGACTCCACGGGCACGACCACCTCGAGGTAGGCCTTGAGCTTCGGCTCCGTGCCCGAGGGGCGGACGACCACCCGGGCCTGGTCGGCGAGCCGGAAGCGCAGCCCGTCGGTCGGGGGCAGGCCGTCGCCACCCTGGCTGAGGTCGTCGACCCCCTCCACGCTCAGCCCGCCCAGGGACCGGGGCGGGCTCTCGCGCAGGCGTCGCATCGCCGCGTCGATCAGACGCAGGTCGTCGACCCGGACCGCGAGCTGGTCGGTGGCGTGCAGCCCGTGCTCGCGCGCGAGGTCGTCGAGGCGGTCGCCGAGGGTGCGCCCGTCGGCCTTGAGCTCGGCGGCGAGCTCGGCCACCCGGAGCAGGGCCGAGACGCCGTCCTTGTCCCGTACCAGGTCGGGAGCGACGCAGTAGCCCAGAGCCTCCTCGTAGGCGTAGGTCAGCCCCTCGACGCGCCCCAGCCACTTGAAGCCGGTGAGCGTGACGCGGTACTCCTGGCCGTGCGCCGCGGCGAGGCGGGACAGCAGCGTCGAGGAGACGATGGTCGTCGCGTACACCCCCTGCACGCCCCGGCGCAGCGCGGCGTCGGCGAGCAGGGCCCCGACCTCGTCGCCGCGGAGCATTCTCCACCCCTGGGGCCCCGGCACGGCCACCGCGCAACGGTCGGCATCCGGGTCGTTGGCCAGCACCAGGTCCGCCCCCACCTGTTCGGCCAGAGCCAGGGCGAGGTCCATCGCGCCGGGCTCCTCGGGGTTCGGGAAGCTGACCGTGGGGAAGTCCGGGTCGGGCTCGGCCTGGGCCGGGGTCACGTGCGGGGCGGGGAAGCCGGCGCGGCGCATCACCTCGACCACCGTCTCGCCACCGACCCCGTGCAGCGGGGTGTAGACGCTCACCAGGTCCCGGGGGCCTTCGGTGCCCACCAGTGCGGTGACGCCGTCGAGGTACGCCTCGAGGACTGTGTCGTCGAGCCGGGGCTCGATCTCGCCCCGCGGAAGCGAGCCGAGGTCGCCGCCGGCGTCGATGCACGCCGAGATCGCGGCGTCCGCCGGGGAGACGATCTGGCTGCCGTCGCCGAGGTAGACCTTGTAGCCGTTGTCCTGGGGCGGGTTGTGCGAGGCGGTCACCATCACCCCGGCCACGCAGCCCAGGTGCCGGACGGCGAAGGCGAGGACCGGGGTCGGCAGCGGTCGCGGCAGCACGGCGGCCCGCAGACCGGCGCCGACGAGGACGGCCGCGGTGTCCTCGGCGAAGACCTCGGAGTTGTGCCGGGCGTCGTAGCCCACGACCACCAGTCCGGGCTCGCCCTGAGCCGGCGCGTGCTCGTGCAGATAGGCCGCGAGACCGGCCGCGGCACGGTGGACCACGGCGCGGTTCATCCGGTTGGGGCCGGCTCCGAGCGCGCCGCGCAGCCCCGCCGTGCCGAACTCCAGCCGCCCCGCGAAGCGGTCGGCCAGGTCGTCGGCCTCGGGGCCCTGATCGTCCTCCTCGACGGCCGCGAGCAGGGCGCTCAGCTCGGCGCGGGTGTCCTCGTCGGGGTCCTCGGCGAGCCAGGCACGGGCGCGGGCGAGGAGGTCGTCGTCGCTCATGGGGCGACTCTAGGCCGACAGGGCCTCGCGCCCCCCGCCGGACGGGGCAGGCGTGGCCACGACCCCCGGCCAGGCAGACACCGGCACCGCCGGCGCGTAGAAGTAGCCCTGGACGAGCCGGACCCCGACCCGGGCGAGGCCCTCCGTCTGCTCCGCGGTCTCCGCGCCGAAGTCGTCGATGGCCAGCCGGAGCCCGAGGCCGCGCAGCCCGGCGAGCACCGGGTGGGCGCTCCCGGGCGGGCTCCGACCACGCCCGATCAGCCGAGGGCGGGGCGCACCTGATCGTCGGCGACCATCGGTCCGCCGACGTACGCCGCCTCGGACTCGTCCTCGGCCCGCGCCGCAACGGTGCCGGCGAAGGTCTCCGCGTCGTCGAGGGGGTGGTAGCCCAGCGCCGCGCCGGGGCCGAGGTCCCACCAGCCGCGGGTGTTGGCCGAGACGCCGTGGATGACGGCGAAGCCCGGGTCGGGTGCGGTCAGGCACGCCTCGACCATCCGTACCGCGTCGTCGTGGGAGAGCCAGGTGGACAGGTTCCGGACCGTCTCCGGCTCGGGCAGGAAGCTGCCGATCCTGGCCGCCACGGCGTCCAGGCCGTGCCGGTCGACGTAGAGGCTGATCAGGGCCTCGGCGGCGACCTTGGCCACGCCGTAGAACGTGTCCGGGCGGGGCCGGACGCCGGTCTCCAGCTGGTCGCTCCGGGGGGTCCGACCGACGGCGTGGTTGCTGCTGGCGTAGACCATCCGCGGCACATCGTGCCGGACCATCGCCTCGAGCAACGCCGCCGTGCTGAGCACGTGGCTCTCCAGCTGGGCGGGCAGGTCCACCGACTCGGTCGGGACCCCGGCCAGGTGGACCACCGCGTCGAGCCGACCGGCGCGGGTCTCGGTGGCGAAGACGGCCGCCACCGCCTCGCCGTCGGTGCTGTCCACGGTGTGCCAGGCGCAGGTGACGCCGTCGGGGGGTGCGAGGAGGTCCAGGCCCACGATCTCGTGCCCCCGGTCGAGCAGTCCGGAGAGCACGACCCGGCCGATGGTCCCGGCCGCGCCGGTGAGGAGGACCCGCACGGCTAGATCCTCGGCACGACGGCGCCGAGCAGGGCGCCCATCCGGCTGGCCGAGTCTCGTCCCGCCGTGAGAACCTCCTCGTGCTGGAGCGGCTGCCCGCTGATCCCAGCGGCGAGGTTGGTGACCAGGGAGATGCCCAGGACCTCCATCCCGGCCTCGCGGGCGGCGATGGCCTCCAGTGCGGTGGACATGCCGACCAGGTCGCCTCCAAGGGTGCGCAGCATGGCGATCTCCGCCGGGGTCTCGTAGTGGGGTCCGGGGAACTGGGCGTAGACGCCCTCGGCCAGGGCGGGGTCGACCTGCCGGCAGACGGCTCGCAGCCTCGCGCTGTAGAGGTCGGTCAGGTCCACGAAGCGTGCGCCCTCGACCGGGGAGGTGCCGGTCAGGTTCAGGTGGTCGCTGATCAGCACCGGCGTCCCGGGCGGCCAGGACTCGTGCAGGCCCCCGCAGCCGTTGGTCAGCACCATCACCGAGCAGCCGGCGGCCGCCGCGGTCCGCACCCCGTGCACGACGGCGCGGACGCCATGACCCTCGTAGAGGTGGGTGCGGCCCAGGAACACGAGCAGGTTGCGCTCGCCGCTACGCACCGAGCGGATCCGGCCCGCGTGACCGGCGACCGCGGCCGCGGTGAAGCCCGGCAGGTCGGTGGTGCTGAGCTCGGCGGTCGACTCGCCGAGGGCGTCGACGGCCGAGAGCCAGCCGGAGCCCATGACCAGGGCGACGTCATGCTGTGCGACGCCGGTCAGCTCATGGAGGCGGTCTGCGGCGTCCCGGGCCAGCTCGGTCGCGGAGGTGTCCTGGTTCACGCGGGCCACCGTAGTCTGCCGGGGTCGGACGGGTGCTCAGTGACCCAAGGACCGGCAGGGGCGTGAGCGCAGGGCGGAGACGTAGTCGTCGGGCGCGTCGGCGGCCTGGGCCGCCTCGGCGATGATCCCGAGGTAGATCGCGGAGGGCAGACCGCCCTCGTACGCGTCGAGCACGTAGGTCCAGGCGACTTCCTCGCCCCCCAGGGTGGTCACCGACACCCGGGTCTTGCGATAGAGACCGGAGTCGGCGCTCTCCCAGGAGTCCAGCCCGGCCTCGTCCGGGTCGCTGACGTCGTACACGGCCGCGAAGACCTGCTCGATCGGGTCCTCGACGATGGTGGCCAGCGCGCCGTCCCAGCCCAGGTCCTCCCCTCCGAACGTGAGGCGCCAGCCGCGCACCCAGCCCGTGGTCCGCAGCGGGGAGTGCGGGCACCGCTGGCTCATCCGACGCGGATCCATGTTCGACCCATAGGCGGCGTAGAGGGGCACGGTCAGGAGCGTAGTGCCCTCGCTGCAACAATGAGCGGATGAATCGCGTGGTGGTCGTCGGTGGCGGACCGGGTGGGTACGAGGCCGCTCTGGTCGCCTCACAGCTCGGCGCGGACGTGAGCGTCGTCGACGTCGACGGCCTCGGCGGGTCCGCGGTGGTCACCGACTGCGTGCCCAGCAAGACCCTGATCGCGACAGCCGAGCTGATGGCCGACATGGAGGGCGCCGAGGAGCTCGGGCTCATCATCGGCGACGCGGGACGTGCGTCCAGCGGACCGGAGACCACGCCCGGCCCGTCGGGTCCGTGGGTGGACCTGGGCAAGGTCAACGCCCGAGTCAAGCGGCTCGCGCTGGCCCAGTCCCACGACATCGGCGCCCG
This sequence comes from Propionibacteriales bacterium, assembly GCA_038199935.1. GTDB lineage: Bacteria > Actinomycetota > Actinomycetes > Propionibacteriales > Nocardioidaceae > Nocardioides_B. Next base: position 7,956 of record JBBPYL010000075.1, read on the forward strand.
GCTGGCCCGCGAGGGGGTCCGGGTCGTGGCGGGCACCGCCCGGCTCGACGGCCCGGACCGCGTCCACGCCGACCTCAACGAGGGCGGGACCGAGACCTTCGAGGCCGACGCGGTGCTGCTGGCCACGGGCGCCGCACCGCGCACCCTGGACAGCGCGCAGCCCGACGGCGAGCGGATCCTCACCTGGGAGCAGGTCTACGACCTCCACGACGTGCCGGAGAAGCTGGTGGTCGTGGGCTCGGGGGTGACCGGAGCCGAGTTCGCCTCCGCCTACAACGCGCTGGGGGTCGACGTCACGTTGGTCTCGAGCCGGGACCGGGTCCTGCCCGGTGAGGACGCCGACGCCGCCGAGGTGATCGAGGGCGTCTTCGAGCGCCGTGGGATGACGGTGCTGTCCCGCTCCCGGATGCAGTCGGTGACCCGCGAGGGTGACGTCGTCACCGTCCGGCTCACCGACGGACGTGAGATCGAGTGCTCGCACTGCCTGCTCGCCCTGGGGTCGGTGCCCAAGACCCGGGGTCTGGGCCTGGAGGAGGCGGGGGTCCGGCTGGACGGCGGCGGCTTCATCGAGGTCGACCGCGTCTCTCGGACCGGAGCCCGCGGCGTCTACGCGGCCGGCGACTGCACCGGCGTGCTGATGCTGGCCTCCGTCGCGGCCATGCAGGGCCGGATCGCCATGTGGCACTTCCTCGGCGACGCGGTCGCACCGCTCGACCTCAAGACGGTCTCCTCGACCGTCTTCACCTCGCCCGAGATCGCCACGGTCGGCTGGACCCAGAACGCCGTGGACGCCGGCGAGGTCGACGCCGAGACCGTCCTGCTCCCGCTCTCGGGCAACCCGCGGGCCAAGATGCAGGGCGTCCGGGACGGCTTCGTGAAGCTCCTCGCCCGGCCGGGCACCGGCATCGTGGTCGGCGGCGTGGTGGTCGGTCCGCGGGCCTCTGAGCTGATCCACCCGGTCTCGATCGCGGTCGCGCAGCGGTTGACCGTGGACGAGCTCGCCCATGCCTTCACCGTCTACCCCTCGATGAGCGGCTCGGTGGCCGAGGTGGCCCGGCGCCTGCACGCGGTCAATCCTTGACCTGACTCTGCCCGACGGGGCGAATTACGTCGTTGTGGTTCTTCAGACCCCTTGACCCGGTGGCCGATCAGACCGTCGACTGGTGCCCTCACCAGTGACCCCAGGGGTCACACGCGCTCTCTCGAGGCGCACACGCCACACGACCGAAGAGAGCCGATGACCCTCGCCCAGCCCGTTCTGCTCACCCGGCGGCTCCCCCGTCGTCTGCTCGGCCTGCTCGCCGCTGCCGCGGTGGGACTCGCTTTGGTCGGCTCGCTGCTCTGGGTCCCGGACCCGGCCGGGGCGGTGAGCGTGAGCCAGTCCTACCCGGTGCCGAAGAGCAAGCAGATCACCGTCCGCGGCCACGGCTTCGGGCACGGCCACGGCATGTCGCAGTACGGCGCCTACGGTGCCGCGCGTCAGGGGCTGACCCACGAGGAGATCCTCGACTTCTACTACCCCGGCACGTCGTGGGGCAAGGTCACCGGCAAGGTGCGAGTGCTGATCACGGCCGACACGACCACGGACCTCGTGGTCAGTCCCGCCCCCGGTCTGCGGGTCCGGGACCGGGGAACGGCGACGTCGTACCGCCTACCCGAGCCGGACGGGGTGACCCGCTGGCGCCTGGACGTCGTCGCGGGCCAGAGCGTCGTGCAGTACCTCACCGACCGGTGGCGGACCTGGCGGGTCGACGGCCGGGCGACGCTGGTCGGCGACGGACAGCTCCGCGCCGACGGTCCCCTGACCCTGTGGACGCCTGCCGGCTCCAGGACCTACCGCGGGATCCTCCGGGCCGCGTCGCCGACGGTCGGCTCACGGGAGCGCGACACCGTCAACGTGCTGCCGATGGACGGCTACGTGCAGGGCGTCATCCCGGCCGAGGTGCCTGCCTCGTGGCCGGCCGAGGCCGTCAGGGCCCAGGCGGTGGCGGCACGCACCTACGCCGCCTGGTCCCAGGCCGCCAACGCCGAGCGCTACTACCAGATCTGCGACACCACCTCGTGCCAGGTGTACGGCGGCGTGTCCAGCGAGGACCCCCGGGGCAACGACGCTGTCGCCGCGACGCGGCGGAGGATCCTGACCTACGCGGACGCGCCGGCCTTCACCCAGTTCTCCTCCAGCAGCGGCGGGTGGACCTCCGCCGGGTCCGTGCCCTACCTCCGGGCCTTCGCGGACCCCTACGACGGGCACGACGCGAACCCGGTGCGCTCGTGGACGGTGAAGGTCGACGCACGACGGCTCGAGCGGGCCTACCCGGCCCTGGGCACGTTGCGCCGGATCAGGGTCATCACCCGCGACGGCAACGGCCAGTGGCGCGGCCGGGTGGGCACGATGGTCCTCGACGGCACGAAGGCCGACCGGACCGTGAGCGGCGACACCTTCCGCTCCCTGCTCGGGCTCCGCTCGAGCTGGTTCACCCTGGCGTAGTCGGCGGCTCCAGCACCAGGACGAGGTCCCCGCCTTCGACCTGCTGGGTCCGGGGCAGGGCCACCCGGAGGACCCGGCCCGCGGCCGGGGCGGTGATCGCTGCCTCCATCTTCATGGCCTCGATGGTGGCCAACGTCTCACCCGCGTGGACCTGGTCGCCCTCGGAGACCACGAGCGTGACCACACCGTCGAAGGGGGCGGCCACGTGCCCGGGTCGGGCCGGGTCGGCCCGCTCCTGGGTCGGGGCGTCGGCCGAGACGGAGCGGTCACGGACGCTGACCGGGCGCAGGTGCCCGTTGATCGTGCACATCACCGAGCGGAAGCCCCGCTCGTCGGGCTCACCGACCGACTGCAGGCCGAGCAGCAGCCGCTTCCCCTCCTGGAGGTCCACCTCGTGCTCCTCCCCGGCGCGCAGCCCGTACAGGTAGTCGTTGGTGGGGAGCACCGCGACGTCCCCGAACCGCTCGCGGGACTCGTGGAAGTCGCGGGTCGGCCCCGGGAAGAGCAGGGTGTTCAAGGTGCCGCGCGGGTCCCGCTCGAGCCCCGCCCGCTGGTCCTCGTCGAGCTCGACCGCGACCGGCTTGAGGGTGCGTCCGGCCAGGGCCTTGGTCCGGAACGGCTCGGGCCAGCCGCCGGGCGGGTCGCCGAGGTCGCCGCGCAGGAAGCCGATCACCGAGTCGGGGACGTCGAAGCGGCCAGGCTCGGCCTCGAACTCGGCCGGGTCGGCCCCCACCGCGACCAGGTGCAGGGCGAGGTCGCCGACCACCTTCGAGGACGGGGTCACCTTGACGACGTTGCCGAGGATCCGGTTGGCCGCGGCGTACATGTCCTCGATCTGCTCGAACTTCTCACCCAGCCCCAGCGCGATGGCCTGCTGGCGCAGGTTGGAGAGCTGACCGCCGGGGATCTCGTGGGTGTAGACCCGGCCGGTCGGCGCGGGCAGCCCCGACTCGAACGGGGCGTACACCCGGCGTACGGCCTCCCAATAGGGCTCCAGGTCGCACAGCGCCCCCAGGTCGAGCCCGGTGGCGCGGTCGGTGTGGTCGGTGGCGGCGACCAGCGCGGAGAGGGCGGGCTGGCTGGTGGTGCCGGACATCGACGCGCAGGCCGCGTCCACGGCGTCCACCCCGGCCTCGACGGCGGCCACGAGGGTGGCCAGCTGTCCCCCCGGGGTGTCGTGGGTGTGCAGGTGCACCGGCAGGTCGAAGCGCTCGCGCAACGCGCTCACCAGGGTGCGCGCCGCGGGTGCCCTGAGCAGCCCGGCCATGTCCTTGATGGCGAAGACGTGCGCCCCGGCCTCGGCGAGCCGCTCGGCCAGCGCGAGGTAGTAGTCGAGGGTGTAGAGCGTCTCGGACGGGTCGGAGAGGTCGCCGGTGTAGCACAGCGCCACCTCCGCGACGCCTGTGCCGGTGGCCCGGACCGCCTCGATGGCGGGACGCATCTGCTCGACGTCGTTGAGCGCGTCGAAGATCCGGAAGACGTCGATGCCGGTCTCGGCGGCCTCGTGCACGAAGGCCTCGGTCACCTCGGTCGGGTACGGCGTGTACCCGACCGTGTTCCGGCCCCGGAGCAGCATCTGCAGACACACGTTGGGCACGTCCTGGCGCAGCGCGGCCAACCGCTCCCAGGGATCCTCGGCCAGGAACCGCAGAGCCACGTCGTAGGTCGCCCCGCCCCAGGCCTCGAGACTCCACAGCTGCGGGGTCAACCGAGCCACGTGGCCGGCGACGGCGCGCAGGTCCCGGGTCCGGACCCGGGTGGCGAGCAGGGACTGGTGGGCGTCGCGGAACGTCGTGTCGGTCACCGCCACCGCCTGCTGGGTCCGCAGCCGACGCGCGAACTCGTCGGGGCCGAGACCGAGTAGCTGCTGGCGCGAGCCGTCCGGCGCGGGCAGGGCCAGGTCGAGGGCGGGCAGCTTGTCCGCGGGCTCGCCCGCGTGCGGAGAGGGGCCGTGCGGCTGGTTCACCGTAACGTCGGCGAGGAAGGTGAGCAGCTTGGTGCCCCGGTCGGCGCTGGAGCGGGCGGTCAGCAGCTGGGGGTGGGTCTCGATGAAGGCGGTGGTGACGCGGCCGGCGCGGAAGTCCGGGTCGTCGAGCACGGCGGAGAGGAAGGGGATGTTGGTCGAGACGCCGCGGATGCGGAACTCGGCCACGGCACGGCGGGCGCGGTCGACGGCGGCATCGAAGTCGCGTCCTCGGCAGGTCAGCTTGGCCAGCATCGAGTCGAAGTGGGCCGAGACCTCGGCTCCGGTGTAGGTGGTGCCACCGTCGAGGCGGACCCCGGCTCCGCCGGGGGAGCGGTAGGTGGTGATCCGGCCGGTGTCGGGCCGGAAGCCGTTCGCCGGGTCCTCGGTGGTGATCCGGCACTGCAGGGCGGCGCCGCGCAGGACGACGGACTCCTGGCTCAGGCGAAGGTCGGCGAGGGACTCGCCACTGGCGATGCGCAGCTGGGCCTGGACGAGGTCGACGTCGGTGACCTCCTCGGTGACGGTGTGCTCGACCTGGATCCGGGGGTTCATCTCGATGAAGACGTAGGCGCCCTGGGGGTCGAGGAGGAACTCCACGGTGCCGGCGTTGCGGTAGCCGATCTCCCGGGCGAAGCGGACGGCGTCGGCGCACATCCGGTCGCGCAGTTCTGGATCGAGGTGGGGCGCCGGCGCGATCTCCACGACCTTCTGGTGGCGACGCTGCACCGAGCAGTCCCGCTCGAAGAGGTGGATCACCTCCCCGGTGGCGTCGGCCAGGATCTGCACCTCGATGTGCCGCGGCTCGACGACGGCCTGCTCGATGAACACCGTCGGGTCGCCGAACGCGCCGTCGGCCTCGCGCATGCAGGTCTCCACGGCCTCCCGCAGCCCCTCGGGGTGGTCGACGCGACGCATGCCCCGCCCACCCCCGCCGGCCACGGCCTTGACGAACAGCGGGAACGGCATCCCGGCCGCGCTGGCGATCAGGGCGTCGGGATCGGTGGACGGCTCCACCGACGCCAGGGTGGGGACCCCGGCCGCCTTCGCTGCCGCGATCGCCCGTGCCTTGTTGCCGGTCAGGGTGAGGACCGCGGCGGTCGGACCGACGAAGGTGATCCCGGCGTTGGCGCACGCCTCGGCGAGCTGGGGGTTCTCGGAGAGGAAGCCGTAGCCGGGGTAGACCGCGTCGGCCCCGGACCGCAGCGCCGCCGCGACGATCACCGCGGGGTCGAGGTAGGCGCGCACCGGGTGTCCGCGGTCCCCGATCTCGTAGGCCTCGTCCGCCTTCAGGCGGTGCTCGGAGCCGCGGTCCTCGTGCGGGAACACCGCGACGGTGCGCGCCCCGAGCTCGTAGGCGGCCCGGAACGCCCGGATCGCGATCTCGCCGCGGTTGGCCACCAGCACCTTGGCAAACATGGGGACGAGGCTAGTGGACCGCCCGGCGGCGTCTCACCGCCGTGGAGGGCTCAGCCGTTGAGCTCCGCGAGCCGACGCCGCAGCAGCGTGGTCTGCCGCTGCCAGGAGCGTCGCTTCGCGTCCCGCTCGCGGGCTCTCTCCTCGGCGCGTTCGAGGTCGAGGACCAGCTCGGCGAGTGCCGTGGCGGCCCGCTCGACCTGCCGGGCCGCCGAGACAACGTCGGGGTCCGGGGTCTGCGGATCGGGGGGCAGCGGCACCAGGGTGTCGAGGTCGCCGTGCACCGCGTAGCCGGCGGCCCGGATCTCCTTGACCCAGCGCTGGGAGACGATCGCGACGGAGTCGTGATGGCGCGCCGGCAGTCGGGGGCGGGTCCCCGTGCCGGTCGAGGGGTCGGCGGTGCCGAGCAGTCCCTGCCCGAGCCGCTGCGAGACCAGCTGCCCGTACGACGGCTCGCGCAGCCGCCCGTCCAGGGCGAGGTTCACCCGGCGCAGCAGGTCGGTCTCGGCGACGCCGAGCTGCGGTGGCGCGGCGTCCATCGGGGCCGGGAACCAGGCCGGGTCGAAGCCCGCGGCGGCACAGAAGCGGGACCAGAGGGCCTGCCGGTCGCTGCGCGCACCCCCGGTGGGGGAGACCACGACGTGGACGCGGTCCGCGGGGAGGTCCCGCCCCCACCGGCGCAGCACCTCGGGCAGGTCCTGGGCGTCGTGGAAGGCCCGTCCGACTCCCTCGTCGAGTCGACCGACCCGCGCGTGGAACTCCGCGAAGGTGAGCCGGTGGCCGTGCAGGATCCCCTCCTGCCACTCGGCCACCAGCTGGCGGCCGAGGTCTCGCGCGGTGACGACGACGTGGACCTCGACGCCGGTGAGCATCGACAGCGCGTAGACCACCTGGCGGCGCGAGGCGGCGGCCAGGAGTTCGTGGGAGATCACCGTCGTCCCGCTCTGGTGGCGGGCCTGGTGGCACAGCGCGTCCCAGGTGCCCTCGACCTCGGCCCGGTTCCGTCCCCACGTCTTGTGGAGGCCGCGCACGTCGAGGGCAGCGTGGAACATCGCGTCCTGGCTGTCGGTGGGGACGAGCACGGCCCGGTCGCGCAACGCGGGGGCGTGCTGGGTCAGGGCGGAGCGCAGGTATGTCGTCCCGCTCCGGGGAACGCCGACGTGCAGGACCACCCGCGGGACGTCTCGTGACTCCTTCACGCCCGAGAGCCTGTCCTGCCCCGGTGAACCCGGGGTGACCGGCCGATGGCCGCCGGCCGGTCAGTGGGTGGTCAGTCGGTGATCTCGCAGATGACCGCACCGCTGGAGACTGTGGCTCCGACCTCCGCCTGGAGGCCGGTGACCGTGCCGGCCCTGTGCGCCTTGATGGACTGCTCCATCTTCATCGCCTCGAGGACCACGATCGCGTCGCCCTCTCCGACCTGCTGGCCCTCCTCGACGGCGACCTTGACGATCGTGCCCTGCATCGGCGAGGTGACGGAGTCACCACTGGCCGCGGCCCCGGCCTTGGTGCCCGTCGTCCGCTTCGGCTTCCTCGAGGCGACGGCGGGGCGGCCACCCCCCACTCCGGCGAGACCGGCCGGGAGGACCACCTCGATCCGGCGCCCGTCGACCTCCACGGTGACCCGCTGCCGCTCCGCCGGGTCGGCGTCGTCCTCGCCTGCGCCCGCGTAGGGCGGGATCTGGTTGTCGAAGCCGGTCTCGATCCACGAGGTGAAGACCGCGAAGGCGGCCTCGCCCCCCGCGGCGACGTACGCAGGGTCGTTGACCACGACCCGGTGGAAGTCGAGCACGGTGGGCATGCCCTCGATCACGAACTCGTCCAGCGCCCGGCGCGCGCGCTCCAGCGCCTGGGTGCGGTCGCGTCCGCTGACCACGAGCTTGGCCACCAGCGAGTCGAACGCGCCCGGCACGGTCTCGCCCTGGTCGTAGCCGCCGTCGACCCGGACGCCGGGGCCGGCGGGGGCGTGCCAGCGGGTCAGGGTGCCGGGCGCAGGCATGAAGTTGCTGCCGGCGTCCTCGGCGTTGATCCGAAACTCGATGGAGTGCCCCACGACCTCGGGGTCGCCGTACCCGAGCTCCTCCCCGGCCGCGATCCGGAACATCTCCCGGACCAGGTCGAGGCCGGTGACCTCCTCGGAGACGGGGTGCTCGACCTGGAGGCGGGTGTTGACCTCGAGGAAGGAGATGGTGCCGTCCTGGCCGACCAGGAACTCGCAGGTGCCGGCGCCGACGTAGGCGGCCTCGGTCAGGATCGCCTTGGAGGACGCGTAGAGCGTGGTCATCTGCTCGGTCGAGAGGAAGGGCGCCGGAGCCTCTTCGACGAGCTTTTGGTGGCGGCGCTGAAGCGAGCAGTCCCGGGTGGAGACGACCACGACGTTGCCGTGCTGGTCCGCGAGGCACTGGGTCTCGACGTGACGGGGGCGATCGAGGTACTTCTCCACGAAGCACTCGCCGCGGCCGAAGGCGGAGGTGGCCTCGCGCACCGCGGACTCGTACAGCTCCGCGACCTCCTCCTCCCTCCAGGCCACCTTCAGGCCGCGTCCGCCGCCGCCGAAGGCCGCCTTGATCGCGATGGGCAGACCGTTCTCCTGGGCGAAGGCGACGACCTGCTCGGCGTTCTCCACCGGGTCCTTGGTGCCGGCCACGAGCGGGGCCCCGACCTTCTCGGCGATGTGCCGGGCCTTCACCTTGTCGCCCAGGCTCTCGATCGCGGCGGGCGGCGGACCGATCCAGACCAGGCGGGCGTCGAGCACGGCCTGCGCGAAGCCGGAGTTCTCGGCCAGGAAGCCGTACCCGGGGTGGACGGAGTCCGCTCCGGAGGCGGTGGCCACCGCGATGATCTTCTCGATGTCGAGGTAGGAGTCGGCCGGGGTGCTGCCCTGGAGGCTGTGCGCCTCGTCGGCCAGCCGGACGAACAGCGCGTCCCGGTCGGGCTCGGCGTAGACCGCGACGCTGCCGATCCCGGCGTCCTTGCAGGCCCGGACGATGCGGACGGCGATCTCGCCCCGGTTGGCGATCAGGACCTTCTGCAGCGGCTTGACCTCAGGTGCACTGGCCACGGGCGGGCTCCTTCGCATGTCAGGGGCGATCACGCGGGAGTCTAGGGGTAAGCCTCCCCGGCGCGAGGGCCCGTCCGGTCCTCCGCCCGGTCCAGCCGGGCGAGGTCCTCGCGGCAGCGCGTCTCGACCTCGGCGAGCTCGGCCAGGGTGTCCTCGATGTCGCGGCGACGCTGGTCGAGCTCCTCGCGGCGGACGGCGATCTGCTCCAGGAGGTAGGTCAGCTGGCCGACCTCGCCGGGCTGCTCGTCGTACATGTCGACGATCGTGGCGATCTCGCCCAGGGTGAAGCCGAGCCGCCGGCCGCGCAGGATGAGCCTCAGCCGGGTTCGGTCGCGCTGGTGGAAGAGACGGGCTGTGCCCCGTCGCTCGGGGGAGAGCAGCCCAACGTCCTCGTAGTGGCGCAGGGTCCGCAGCGTCACCGCGTGCTCGCGGGCCAACTGCGAGATGGTCCAGATCCGGTCGTCGGGAGTCAAGGCGATCCTCTTGTCCTTCCGTCGCGGAACCAGCGTACGTTGCTGACGTTAACGTAAGCGTGAGTCCAAGGAGTCGATGTCCTGTGCCGTCCTACGAGCTCTCACCCGAGCACGAAGCCTTCCGCGCCAGTGTGCGCGACTTCGCGCAGTCCGAGATCGCCCCGCACGCGGCCGAGTGGGATCGCAAGCACCACTTCCCCGTCGAGGTCGTCCACGCGATGGGCGACCTGGGGCTGTTCGGCCTGACCGCGCCCGAGGCGTACGGCGGTGCCGGCCTGACCGGCGAGGACGGCGGCTTCACCTCGCTGTGCCTGGCCATCGAGGAGATCGGCCGGGTGGACCAGTCGATGGGCATCACCCTGGAGGCCGGGGTGGGCCTCGGGATCAACCCCCTGCTCACCTTCGGCACCGACGAGCAGCGGGAGACGTGGCTGCCGGACCTCGTGGCCGGTCGGACCCTGGCCGGCTTCGGGCTGACCGAGCCGGGTGCCGGGTCCGACGCGGGCGCCACGGCGACCAAGGCACTGCTCGTCGACGGCGAGTGGGTGCTGACCGGGGCCAAGCAGTTCATCACCAACTCGGGCTCCGAGATCACCTCGCTGGTCACCGTCACCGCCCGGACCGGCACCCGGGAGAACGGCAAGGCCGAGGTGTCGACGATCATCGTGCCCGCGGGCACTCCTGGCTTCGTGGCCGAGGCGGCCTACGACAAGCTCGGCTGGCACGCCTCGGACACCCACCCGCTGACCTTCACCGGGGCCCGGGTCCCGGAGGCCAACCTGCTCGGTGAGCGGGGACGCGGCCTGGCCCAGTTCTTGGCCACCCTCGACGACGGCCGGGTGGCCATCGCCGCACTGGCCGTGGGCTGCCTGCAGGCCTGCCTGGACATGTCGGTCGACTACGCCGGGACCCGCACGACCTTCGGCGTGCCCATCGGCGCCAAGCAGGGCGTAGCCTTCTCGATCGCCGACCTCGAGGTGATGCTGGAGGCCGCTCGCCTGCTCACCTATCGGGCC
>JBBPYL010000076.1:0-10460 GCA_038199935.1 Propionibacteriales bacterium
GACCACTGAGCAACGTGGGTGAGTCGCCGGAGTCCAGCGCCTGAGGCAGCCGCGAGGACACGGCGCCGAGGAGCAGGTAGGTGATCACTAGGCCGCAGGCCAACGGGGCCAGTACGCCGACAGGTGATGCCCGGCGCAGCAGGCGGCGGGGTCCGATGAGCGCAGCGCTAGCGATGAGCACCGCCGCGGCAACCCGGATGGTGAGCGGCAGCCAGACCTCCAGACGATCAGATCGGCCATCGAACGCCGACAACAGCACGGCGGATGTACTCAAGTTCGCTGAGGCGAGCAGCAGCAGTCCCTGCAACAGGAGCAGGTCCTGAACTCGCCGGCCGCGCAGCAGGCGCCCGTAGAAGAGGTAGGACACCAGCAGGGCGACGCAGGCGTCCACGGTGTCGAGGACTAGATGCGCGGCGGCGTTGCGGTACTCGAAGCCGATGACGCGTGCCAGCACCAAACCGGTGAGAAGCGCTCCGAAGCCGAGGGCCAGCCACTCCATCGTGTGGGAGGAGTGAGCAGATCCGACTGGGGGACGTGGCCTGATGAATCGCCTATCGGTAGCGACATCGACCACGGCCACCACCTCTTCGCAGATTACCCGCCCTGGAGCCAGCACTCTGCTTGACCGGTGCTATTCAGGTTACTACTGCCGATCCGGTCGTAACCGGCAGACAGCACAATGAGGTTTCCTCACCACAGTGGCTCGTGGGGTCTCGGCGTGTCGGGGGCTGGCGCGGGGTCCTGGCCCGTCAGGGTCGGTTCTCGCCAAAGGAAGTCTTCCCAGGCGGAACCCCAGAGAGATCACCTATCTCGACATGCTCGACATCCTCGACATCGGAGCAGAAACCGTCCGCACGGTCCCCGGCTGGCTGCGTGAGCACCGCAAAACTCACGACGTCCCAAGCCGTGATGGCGCTGCGCTGGTTCAAGGACGACACCGACATCAGGCTGCCCAGGTCTTCGTCCGCCAGGCGGAGAGTGCCCTCCAGCGTGGACTCCTCCAGGGCTACCGGACCGAAGAGTCGTCCCAGCTGGTGATGCACGACCCGCTCCGAGTACCCGGGTTGGACCCACCGCTCGTACGTCGACTTCGTCATCTGCTAGTCGGACGGCTGATCTCCAACGACTCTTGCCGGGCCAGGCGGTGTCGGCCACCCCCATTGTGCACGATCACGACTTCCTGGCTCCGCGAGAGGTCCGCTACCGCCTGGGCCGACACTCGCCGGAGGGCGCCGTGAGGAGATGCTGCCGCGAGCCTCCTGAGCGAGAGCGGCCACCGGTTCAGCTGAGTGTGCATCGACACCGGTAGCGGGACCGGCTTCTGCGCCGAACATGCAGCAATTGCCGCCATGGTGACCGCCGGCGAGTACCGGATCACAGCCATCGTGGCGGTCTGGCGAGACGAGCAAGACCGCCTGTACGTGTTGCCTCCCTGCGGACACTGCCGCGAGTTCATCCGTCAGATCGACCCTGCCAACCTTGAGACCAGCGTGATCCTGGGAGGGCAGCGCAGCGTGCAGCTGCGCGAGCTCCTGCCCGCGAGCGAGTGGTCCCAAGCGGAGGCTGAGAGCCGGCCTCGGTGACTCCGGCGCGTGACATGGCGGCAAGCACGAAGCAGCAGGTCAGAGATGACCTGCTGCTGTTTGTGCGGCTGGTGGAGCTGAGGGGATTCGAACCCCTGACCTTCTCATTGCGAACGAGACGCGCTACCAACTGCGCCACAGCCCCATCTACGTCGGCGAGCCGACGAGGACCGAAGGTATCACCTGAGGCCGGCGGGCCCGAATCAGGATCCGACTGCGCGCGACGCGGTCCCGTCGGCCTCGGCCGTCGTGGCGCCGTCCTCGTTCTTTGGGTCGGTCGCCCCCTCGAGGACGGACCGGGAGTCCTCCGCGGTGTGCCCCGAGGTCCACGTCCCCGGCTCGCCGAGGTCGATGGTCCGGACGGTCCGCTTGGCCTTGGCCTTGGTGACGTAGGTCGGCAGGGTGACGGGCAGCGGGTCCCACAGGGTGCTGGTGGCCGAGACCTCCTCGACGACCGTCTCGACCTGCGTCTCCACCACACCTTCCACGACGACCGGGATGCTCATCGTGTCCCCGTCGGCGTCGATCTCGTCGGCGGCGCGGGCCTCACGCTGGAGGGGGAACGCGGTCGGCGTGCCGTAGGGCGCATCGATGCGGGTCGCCGTACGCCGGACCACGGTCTCGACCGTGTCGACCTCGTGCTCCACGGACGCCCCGATCCTCGCGGCCCGAGCCCGGTCGAGGCGCCGGACCTGAACCCGGCACACGACCAGGAACACCAGCGACAGCCCCGCGGGGACTGCCACCGCCCACCAGAGCACCAGGGCGACATACGCGAGGCCGACGACGACCAGGGTGGACAGCAGCAGGACGGACAGGATGCAACGACGTCGCCGGGCTGCGGTGCGCGCAGCGGCCCGCTGCGCGCGGGTGGGCACGGACTGGGTGAGGGTCTGCGACTCGGCGCTCACGGTGACCGAGACCGTGGTCGAGGGCGCGATCAGCCGAGGGTTGTCCGCGCGACGGGCGGGAGTCAGCACGAGGCGGGAGTCTCGGCGGTTCACCGGCTCGCGGCGGGCCAGGACCCGCATCGCGGTGGAGAAGCGCTCGATCGACCGGGTCCGCGCCACCTCGTCGTGGTGTCTGAGAGCTTGAGGGATCAGGTAGACGGCCCAGGCCACCGCGAGCAGCACGAAGATGATCCCTGACAGGTGCACGCCCCGACGATAGAAGCGCGCGAGCGGGCTGAGGCGCAATAGGAGCGGTGTGTCGCACGGTAACTCGTGTGACTGCTGTGATCAGGGCCGTTCCCGGGTCCGCAGCCGGCCCAGCATGCCGTCGGGGCACTCCTCGACGGTGACGGCGTACAGGTTGTGGTCACGCCAGTCGCCGTCGATGTGCAGGTAGCGAGGAGCCATCCCGACGAAGGTGAAGCCCAGCTTCTCGACCACCCGCAGGCTCGCCGTGTTCTCCGGCCGGATCGCCACCTCCACACGGTGGAGCCCCCGCTCACGCAGGCAGAAGTCCACCGCCAGGGCGACGGACGTCGGGATCACCCCGCGGCCGGCGTGCCGCCGGTCGATCCAGTAGCCGATCTGGCCCCATCGCGCCGAGCCGCCCACGATGTTGCTCACCGTCACCTGCCCGACGAAGCGGTCGCCCACGGTCACCGCGAAAGGCAGCGTCCGGCCCTCCTTCGCCTGGTGTCGCAGCTCGCGGACCAGAGCCTTGAAGTTGCGCGGCGCACTCGGGTCCCCGGGAGGCACCGTCGCCTCCCACTGTCTCAGCCACTCCGCGTTGCGGCGTCGCACCTCGCTCCACGCGCGCCCGTCGCTCATCGCCAGCGGCCGCAGGCCGACCTCCCCCGCCCGCAGCTCTGTGCGCCAGTCGCCGTTCAGTGGTCGCTCCCCACGATCTGCTCCGCCGCGTGGACAAGCAAGGGTGCGATCACGCTGAGCCCGTCCTTCACGCCGCCTCGCGACCCGGGCAGGTTCACCACGAACGTCGTGCCGATCACGCCCGCCAGGCCGCGCGAGAGCGCCGCGGTGGGCACGCCTTGGGCGACGCCGTGCGCACGGATCGCCTCGGCCACGCCCGGGACCTCACGGTCCAGCAACGGGCCGGTGGCCTCCGGCGTCAGGTCGGTCGGGGTCAGCCCGGTGCCGCCCGTAGTGATCACGACCCTGGCACCCTGACCGACCGCCGCACCGATCGCCTCGGCCACGGGTGCTCCGTCCGGCACCACCACCGGCTCCCCCACCTCGAAGCCCAGCTCTCGCAGGGCGACGACGATGAGCGGGCCGGTCTCGTCGGCGTAGACGCCCGCAGCCGCCCGGTTCGACGCCGCGATCACCACGGCCCTCATGCCCGACCTGTCCCGCCGGCGCTTGCGCGGCCGGCGCCCGCCGCTCCCTCTGTCTCTGCCCGGGCTTCGCCCTCGGCCCGGCTCCAGGCGCCGCTCTTTCCCCCGGTCTTGGTCTCGACCCGGATGTCGGTGATCACCGCACCCTTGTCGACCGCCTTGACCATGTCCACGACAGTCAGCGCCGCGACGGAGACCGCGGTCAGGGCCTCCATCTCGACGCCGGTGCGGTCGGTGGTGCGGACCGTGGCCCTGATCGCCACCCCGGCGTCGGTCACCTCCAGATCGACGGTGACGCCGCTGATCGCCAGCGGGTGACACAGCGGCACCAGGTCCGGGGTGCGCTTCGCGGCCATGATGCCGGCCACCCGGGCCACTCCCAGGGCGTCGCCCTTGGGGACGCCGTCACCGCGGAGCAGGGCGACCACCGCGGCCGAGACGTGCACATGCCCGCTCGCCACGGCCTCCCGGGTGCTCACCTGCTTCGCGGAGACGTCGACCATCCGGGCCTCCCCGCTCTCGTCGACATGGGTCAGTCGCGGCCCCTCGGGCATCAGAACTCCCGGTCCAGCACGAGCACCTGGACCTGCTCGTCGATCGCGAGCGTGGTGGAGTGCTCGGGGACGACGATCAGCGCGTTGGCGTCGGAGAGGTCGCCCATCAGGTGCGAGCCGTGGCCGCCCACCGGCGTGGCCCGGGCCCCGTGCGCATCGAGGTGGAAGCGGGCCCGGACGAACTGGGTGCGACCCGGGGCCGAGGAGATCGGCTGGTCCAGCCGGGCCCGGATCTGGGGGCGGCGGTAGGGGGTGCGCCCCATCATCCGGCGGATGGCCGGGACGACGAAAACCTCGAAGGAGACGTACGACGAGACGGGGTTCCCCGGCAGGGTGAGGATCGGGGTGTCGTCCTCGCCGACGAAGCCGAAGCCCTGCGGCTTCCCCGGCTGCATGGCGACCTCGCCGAAGGACACCGTGCCCAGCTCGGAGAGCACCTCCTTGACCACGTCGTACTCACCCTTGCTCACGCCACCGCTGGTGACGACCAGGTCGGCGCGGACCAGCTGGTCGCTCAACGCATCGGAGAACTCCCCGGGATTGTCGGAGGTGATCCCGACCCGGTAGGCGATCGCCCCGGCCGCACGTGCCGCGGCGGCGAGCATGTAGGAGTTGGCGTCGTAGATCGAATCGTGACCCAGCCCGCTGCCCGGCTCCCGGAGCTCGGAGCCGGTCGACATCACCACCACTCTGGGTCGCGGCCGGGCCCGCACCTGGGGCCGGCCCACCGAGGCCAACAGGCCGAGCTGGCGGGGGCCCAGAACGACCCCGTCCTCGAGCAGCACGTCTCCGGTGCGGACGTCCTCACCGCGGTAGCGCACGTGCTGGCCGGGCTCGGGGGCCCGGCCGATCACCACGGTCGCCACTCCGGCGTCGGTCCACTCGATGGGGACCACCGCATCCGCACCCTGAGGCACCGGAGCCCCGGTCATGATCTTCACGCTCGTCCCCGGCGACAGCGCGAAGATCCGCGACTGACCGGCGGCCATCTCGCCCACCACGGGCAGATGCACCGGGTGGTCGGGGGTCGCGGTAGCCACGTCGGCGGCGTAGACCGCGTAGCCGTCCATCGCGGAGTTGTCGAAGGAGGGAAGGTCGATCGGTGAGGAGACCGTCTCGCACACCGGCAGTCCGAGCGCCTCGAGCAGCGGCTGCTCGTAGGGCGGCAGCGAGTCCAAGGCGTCCAGGATGCGCTCGACGTGCTCGTCGACCGAACTCATCCGGTCGGTGGGCATCAGGGAGGAGACCATGGGGCGACCCTAACGCTCACCTCAGGACGGAGCCGGCCTCGACAGTGCCGCTGGACTCGGGCTCGCCGACCTGCACGTCGCCCTCGACGCGGATGTCGGCCTCGAAGGTCCACTCGCCCTGGACCACGAACCTGCTCGCCTCGCGCAGTGAGGGCGGACCGGAGGGGAAGTGGACGTCGAAATCCGCGACGACCTTGTAGTGCTTCGCATCGAGGTCGACGAAGGGCACCTCCGGGGCCAGCTGGACGAGCCGGGAGTCCTCGGTGAGCTCGTAGCAGTCCGAGCGCAGGACGAGCAGGTCGTTGGTCGTCTTCACCGGCACGAACCGGTCGCGGCCGACCTCAATGGTGGTGGCGCCGTCGAAGACCTCGATCGCCGCGCCCATCGCGGTCTCGATCTGGATCACCTCGGGGCTCGAGGGCTCAGCCGGAACGACGTTCTTGGTGTTCTTGATCATGGCCAGGCCGAGGACCCCGTCGCATCGCTCGAGCTCGTCGCGCATCGCCTCGAGGTCGAACCACAGGTTGTTGGTGGAGGCGAAGCGGTGCCGCTCGAGGTCCTCGAGCGCCGCCTTGTCCTCCTCGCGGGTCTGTGCGGTCTCGCGCAGCACGATGCGCCTGTCCGCCTTCCGGGTCGCGAAGTGCCCGCCCTTGCGGTCCGAGGGAGTACGCCGTACCGCCTCGATGGCGAAGGGCGCCTCGGACTCGGCGAACCAGCCCGCGACGTGCGGGTCCGCGGTGGCGCCGAGGTTGTCGGCGTTCGAGACGAACACCCGGCGGTAGCCCTGCTCGAGGAGCAGGTCGAGCAGCCCTGCGCTGCGCAACGCGGGGTAGAGGTCGCCGTGCCCGGGAGGGCACCACTCCATCGTCGGGTCCCCGGGCCAGGACACCGGCGTCAGGTCGTCAGCGCGCAGCTTGGGCTCCATACTCTGCAGGAAGTCCAGCGGCAGTCCCTCGACGGCCAGCTCGGGGTAGCGCTCCAGCACGGCGAGGGTGTCCTCCCGAGTGTGGAAGCTGTTCATGAACACCAGCGGAAGCCGGCACTCGTACGTGCGGCGCACGGCCAGAACCTGCTCTACGATCACGTCCAGGAAGGTGGTGCCCTCGCGGACCTCCAGAAGCGACTTGGCGCGGTCCAGGCCCATCGAGGTGCCGAGGCCGCCGTTGAGCTTCACCACGGCCGTGGCGGCGATCGCCTCCCGGGCCTGTGCGTCGGACACCTCGGCGTCGTCCAGCGAGGACATGTCCATCGGGTCGAGGTCGGACTCCGCGACCATGCCCGTCGACCCGCTCTCCAGCAGGCGGTAGTAGTGGGTGAAGACGTCGATTGCCGTGGCCGCCACACCCTCGGCGTCCATCTTCTCGCGTGCCTGACGGAGTCCCTCGTCACTCATGCCGCCGAATCTAGCCGGTAGCGTCGGTGCGATGAGCGTCAAGGCACAGAAGACCGCGCTGCGCGACCGGCTCCTCACGGCACGGGCGGCTCGCTCCCCGCTGATGGCCGCCGCCGCGTCGCAGCGGATCTCGGAGCACCTGCTTGCCAGCGACGAAGTGACACACGCGACGTGGGTAGCCGCCTACGTCGGGGTGGGCCACGAGCCGATCACCCTCCCGCTGCTAGACGCGTTGCGCGGAGCGGGACGGCAGGTCATCTTGCCTGTGCTGCTGCCGGGCCGGAAGTTGGACTGGGCGTCCTACGAAGGTCCCGACAGCCTGACCCCGACGCGCCTCGGCCTGCTCCAGCCGTCGGGTCGCACGCTGGGGGTGGAGGCGATCAGCACCGCGAGCGTGGTTCTGGTGCCCGCGCTGGCCGTCGACCGGGACGGGACGCGGCTGGGACGCGGAGGCGGCTACTACGACCGCGCGCTCGTCCGGGTCCCCCGGGACACGGCCGTGTGGGCCGTGCTCTTCGACGACGAGGTCGTGCCCTCGCTCCCGAGCGAAACGCACGACCGACCCGTCTCGGGCGTGGCCACCCCGAGCGGGATCACCCGGCTGAACAGGAGCTGATCTACCGGGTGGTCACTCGTCTGGTCACTCGTCTGGTCACTCGTCTGGTCACTCGTTTGGGACCAGCCGAAGGGTGTCCTCGGCGGCGTCCCGCACCGCCTTCGGGCTCGCCGGCCACGGAAGGGTGTCGCCGTCGACCCACAGATCGGTCTGGTCGACGTAGTGCGAGGAGAAGGCGTGCCCGCTCACCCCGGTCAGGTTGATCCAGGTCGAGTCGTCGAAGTCGGCGAGCGAGACCACCATGCGCATCGACGGCGCGGCGGTCACGGAGTAGGAGTCGCTGGCCGCGTCCCAGCTGGTGGCGTTGACGATCTCCGCTCCCCCGCCGACCTCGTAGCCGCCGCGGTTGAGCAGCCAGCGGACCAGGGGGACGTCGGACTGGCCGAGGGTCTGGTTCTCCAGGTCCAAGGTGTGCTGGTGACCCCAGGTCCAGTCGACGGCGCGCCGCGACTGACGGGTGACCAGCTGGTCTCGCGCCTCGACCAGCGCTCGCTTGAGGATGTCGTCGCGCTTCTCCACCACGGTCTCGGTCTGCACGTCGTCCCACCAGTGGCTCTCAGGGTCGGCCAGGAGCCGACGCAGGACCTCGAACCAGCGACCGCCGCCGCCGGGCCACACCGCCTCGCGCAGCTCGTCGCGGAAGGTCAGGGCCAGGACCCGTTCGTACACGGCGTTGTAGTACGCCGCCGCGGCCGAGTCGGCGCCCTGGCCGTAGTCCCAGTCCTCGAGCAGGCGCTGGCCGGCGCCGAGGTACTCCGAGGGCAGCAGGATCGGGAGCAGGTAGGGCACCAGCGTGGGGGCGAAACCGTTCCGGGTGTCGAGCTGGATCCGCGACATGTCCGCCACGCTCAGCCGCGCCTTGCGCTCCAGGAGGTCGTTGATCCGTTCGGAGCGGTAGCCATAGGCCCAGGAGTCGGTGAGGTAGTAGGGATACTCACGTCCGGTCACCGCCTGGTTCGCGGTGACCACCCGGCCGTCCTCGGGGTCGAGCACGCTGGGCAGCGCGTCGAAGAGCACGTAGTCGCCCGTCCAGTCGTCCTCGGCCAGCCACCCCTGGGCGGGGTAGCGGCCGTCGTTGCCGGACTGGCGGATCGGGATCGCGCCCGGCGCCTGGTAGCCGATGTGGCCGTCGCGGTCGGCGTAGACGAGGTTCTGGGCGGGGACGGAGAAGTCGCTGGCCGCGGCCCGGAACTCGTCCCAGTCGGTGGCCTTGTCGAGGGCGAAGATGGCGTCCGCGGTGTTGCGCGGCTCCAGCGCCGTCCAGGCGATCGAGACGCCGTACCCGTTTCCACGACGTGGCGCGTCCTGGCCCACCGGCGAGTTCGCCCCCACGGTGCTGAGCTCGGCGGAGACATCGGAGAGCAACGGCCCGTGACGGGTTGAGCGGACCGTGAAGACGAAGGGGTCCTCGCGCCCGAGGACCGTGATCGATTCGTCGCGGGTGACGAGCTCGCGGCGTCGCCCCGCGTGCAGATAGGTCGTGCCCCTCACCTTCTCGAGGTAGAGGTCGACGACGTCGGGGCCGAGGTTGGTGAAGCCCCAGGCGACCTGCTGGTTGTGCCCGATGACCACCCCGGGGAGGCCGGCGAAGGTGAAGCCCGAGACGTCGAAGGGGCAGTCCTCGGTGAGGTCGGTGCAGTGCAGCCCCATCTGGTACCAGATTCCCGGCACCGAGACCCCGAGGTGCGGGTCGTTGGCCAGGATCGGCTGCCCGGTCGTGGAGTGCTCCCCATCCACGACCCACGAGTTGCTGCCGAGCCCCTCGCCGTGACCCACCAGCTCCGGAATCGCCCGCAGGGAGGTCCGCAGGTCACTCAGCGCGTCGACCACCGCCTCGTCGTACGCCGGACGCTCCGGCTTCCGGGTCCCCGGCCCCTGGGCCTGGGACTCGTAGACACCGTCGACCACCGCACCCTGATCCACGATCGGCCGGTGGCGACGGTAGGGGTACGGCGGGAACAGCTCGTCGATGCTCTGCTCGGAGTGGCGACCCGCGAGGATGCCCCGCTCGATCTCGTCGGACATGTTGCCGCGCAGGTCCCAGGCCATTGCCTTGAGCCAGGCCACCGAGTCCGCGGGAGTCCAGTCCTCGACGGCGTAGTCGAGGCCGTTGAGGGCCAGCAGAGAGTACTCCACGGACAGCTGCGAGGGGCTGCGGTCCGCGAGGTAGGCGTTGACCCCCTCGCTGAACGCCTCCAGGTAGTCCAGCGTCTCCGGCGCGAGCAGGGACAGCTCCTGCTCGGCGACCCGCCGCCAGCCCATCGTGCGGATGTACTTGTCGGTCTCCAGCGCGTCCTCGCCCAGCAGCTCGGAGAGCCGGCCGGCGGTGATGTGGCGGCGGATGTCCATCTCGTAGAAGCGGTCCTGGGCCTGCACGAAGCCCTGGGCGTAGAACAGGTCATGGGCGCTGTCGGCGTAGATCTGCGGGATCCCACTCTCGTCGCGCAGCACCCGCACCTCGGCGTCCAGGCCTGGGACCGCGATTTCCCCGTCGATCTGCGGGAAGGAGGACCGCACGGTCACCACGACGGCGACGAGCCCGGCCACCAGGGCCAGGACCAGGACCAGGACCAGGTACGTCGCCCAGCGCCCCAGCTGCGGCCAGGAGCGGAAGCGGGACCAGGGCGAGCGTCTCTGCTCCCGCGCGCTCTCGGTCTCGTCGGTCGTCGCGGCGTCGGGCCCGGCCGGCATTGTGCCCGCCCGCGCGCGGGGGCCCGGGGCCCGCCACCCCGCCCGCCGGCGGCGGGGGGCCGAGGTGGGGA
>JBBPYL010000077.1:0-12736 GCA_038199935.1 Propionibacteriales bacterium
GCGTACGCCGGGGCCCACCGGTTCGGGGTGGAGGTCTTCGACCCGGCGACGTCGAACGTGCTCATGGCGGCGCTGCTGGTCCACGACCTGCACACCGGCGGGGGTCCAATT
This sequence comes from Propionibacteriales bacterium, assembly GCA_038199935.1. Taxonomy (GTDB): domain Bacteria; phylum Actinomycetota; class Actinomycetes; order Propionibacteriales; family Nocardioidaceae; genus Nocardioides_B. Next base: position 112 of record JBBPYL010000077.1, read on the forward strand.
TGCGACCACCCCTGGGAGGACGAGGCCTACGCCGCGGTGCACGGGGGCCTGTGGCGCGCGGCGTACGCACCGCGCAGCGCCCTGGGTCTGGCCGCCCTGCTCGGGTACGGCGCCGCCCGGAGCTGACCGGAGCCGATCCCGCGCTCCGGAGGTCCAGGGGGAGGCGCAGGGGAGGCCCAGGGGGAGCCTCAGAGGTCGACGACCTCATCCTCCGCGGTGTCCCAGCGCGCGACCAGGTCGACCAGGTCCGCCACGGAGTTCTTCACGAAGGTGGGTCGGTAGGGGAAGCGCTCGACCTCACCCGCGCGGGTCGACCCGGTCAGGACCAGGACGGTCCGCAGACCAGCTTCCAGGCCCGAGACCATGTCGGTGTCCATCCGGTCCCCGACCATCACCGTCGACTCGGAGTGCGCGTCGATCCGGTTCAGCGCCGAGCGCATCATCAGCGCGTTGGGCTTGCCCACGAAGTAGGGCTGGACGCCGGTCGCCCGGGTGATCAGGGCCGCGACGGAGCCGGTCGCCGGGATCGACCCCTGGGGCGACGGGCCGGTCGGGTCGGGGTTGGTGGCGATGAAGCGGGCGCCGTTCTCGATCAGCCGGATCGCGGTGGTGATGGCCTCGAAGGAGTAGGTCCGGGTCTCGCCCAGCACGACGTACTCCGGGTCGCGCTCGGAGAGCACGTAGCCGATCGAGTGCATGGCCGTGGTCAGTCCCGCCTCGCCGATGACGTACGCCGTCCCGCCCGGGCGCTGGGAGTTCAGGAACTGCGCCGTGGCCAGCGCACTGGTCCAGATGGAGTCCTCGGGGACGTCGATGCCGCTGCGCGCCAGGCGGGCCCGCAGGTCACGGGCGGTGTAGATCGAGTTGTTGGTCAGGAGCAGGAAGGGGCGACCCCGGTCCCGCAGCGCGCGCACGAACTCGGCCGCCCCGGGCACGGCCTCCTCCTCGTGGACCAGCACGCCGTCCATGTCCGAGAGCCAGGTGCGGACCGGTCGCATCGTCTCCATGGTCCGATGCTGTCAGATCCGCGGACACCGCGTCAGTCCCGCCGCCCGTGTCGCCGCCGGCGCCGCAGCACCGGGCCGCTGTCCGCGCCCCGCCGTAGGGTCGGGGGCGTGGTGGACCTGACCCTGCTCCTCGACGACGAGGACCTGCGCCGACGGTTCGGGTCGGTGACGCTCGAGCGGGCGCAGAGCTACGTGGCCACCGGTCAGGTCCTGGGCGTGACGCACACCGTGGACGGGGAGGGTGACCTTGACGTCCGCGGTCAGGTGGCCGGCTCCCGTGGCTCGCCGTACCAGACTTACGTCGCGGTCGGGCTCGCCGACCGGGGTGCCTGGGTCTACAGCCGGTGCAGCTGTCCGGTCTCGGAGTCCTGCAAGCACGCGCTGGCCCTGCTGCTGGTCGTCCGCCAGGAGCAGGAGGACGCCTCGGACGCTGGTGGCTCGCGACGATGGGAGCGCCAGCTCGGCCACGTGCTCGACGAGCTCGACCAGGCCGGGGGAGCAGACCGTCCATCCTCGCGGCCGCTGGCCCTGCAGGTCGAGCTGAAGCCGGCCACGAGCACCGCGGCCCAGACCTGTTCCGCTGAGGTCGCCGCGGCGGCACGCCCCCCGCGGGGCACGCTGCGGGTCCGCCCGGTCCAGCGTGGGGCCCGGGAGAACTGGGTGAAGTCCGGTGTCTCCTGGTCCGACGTTCCCTACCTTCCGGGTCGACGAGGAGTGGACGCGGGGCACGCCTCGGTGCTCGCCGAGCTGCTGGCCGCCTACCGGGCCGCCTCCCGGCAGACCTACTTCGGCTCCGAGTCACACCTGCCGTTGTCCGCTTTCGGTCCGTCCCTGTGGTCGCTGCTGGCGCGCGCCCACGACGTCGGTCTTGCTCTCGTGCCCGGCGCCGGCCTCTCCGCGGTCGGCCTGGCGGAGGCGGTCACCCTCGAGCTCGACGTCAACACCTCGGCCACGCAGGAGGCGCACCTTCGGCTCGGGGTTCGCCACGCGGGCTCCTGGCACGCCGCGGAAAACCTCGACGTCCTGGGAGAGGGCCCGACGGGGGGACACGGGGTGTCCCTGTGGTCACCCGGCGAGGCGCCGCTGGCCTGGGCCCTCACGCTGGCGCCGCTGACCCGGAGCGTGGGTGTCGAGATCCGCCGACTCCTGGCCCGGGCCGAGTCGGTGGTCGTGCCCGCGGGCGACCGGGAGGACCTGGTCGGTGACTACCTGCCGCGACTGCGCCGCTACGTGCCCGTCCTCTCCTCGGACCACTCGGTCACCCTGCCCGAGGAGGTGGAGCCCCGACTCGGGCTCGACGTCGCCTGGGTCTCCGTGGAGGAGGTGCGCATCGCGTGGCGGTGGCGCTACCGGGTCGGCGAACGCGACCGGGAGTACGCGCTGGACGAGACCCGGGGGCTGCGCAGCCTGCGACGACCGGAGGTGGAGCGGGAGCGGCTCGACGCGCTGCGCCTGGACGCGGATGCGACCTACCGGCTCTGCGCCTCGCACCGACCGGAGCAGGGCCTGCTGCCCACCCAGGTCCTGACCGGGACCGCACCTATCGCCTTCGCGCTCGACGTGCTGCCGGGGTTGGTCGACGGCGGCCAGGTGGAGGTCCGCGAGACCGGCGGTCGGCCCGACTACCGGGAGGCCTCCTCGGCGCCGGTGGTCCGCTTCGCCTCCGCCCCGTCCCGCGCCGAAGCCGAGGCGGAACAGGGGGACCCGACCCGCACCGACTGGCTGGACCTCGAGGTGCTGATCTCGGTGGACGGGGAGTCGCTGTCGCTCGCGCACCTGCTGGAGGCGATGACGCGGGGGCAGGACCGGGTCATCCTCCGCTCCGGGGTCCACGTCGGGATCGACCGTCCCGAGTTCTCCCACCTCGTCGCGCTGGTCGGTGCGGCCGGCGAGCTCCACGAGCAACCGGTCGACGGGGTCCGGGTGGCACCCGGTGACCTCGGCCTGTGGGAGGAGCTCGCCGAGATCGGTCTGGTCGACGAGCAGGCGGCTCGGTGGGTCGAGTCGGCCCAGGCGCTGGCCGGGCTGGACACCCTGGAGGCCGTGCATCCCGTCGACCTCCGGGCCGAGCTGCGGCCCTACCAGCTCGACGGCTTCCGCTGGCTGGCCCACCTGTGGCGGCACCGGCTCGGTGGCATCCTGGCGGACGACATGGGCCTGGGCAAGACCCTCCAGACCCTCGCGCTGGTCGCCCACGCGCGGGCCCGGGGGGCGGGTCCCTTCTTGGTCGTGGCCCCCACCAGCGTGGTCTCCACCTGGGTCCGCGAGTCCGCGACCTTCACCCCCGACCTGGTCGTCGCCGAGGTGAGCGAGTCCCAGTCCCGGCGAGGCCGGTCGCTGGCCGACGTCGCCGACGGAGCGGACCTGGTCGTCACCTCGTACACGCTCTACCGGCTGGAGGTCGAGGGCTACCTGGCCGTGCCCTGGGGCGGGCTGGTGCTTGACGAGGCCCAGATGGTGAAGAACCACCAGAGCAAGACCTACCAGGCCGTACGCCGCCTCGACGTTCCCTTCCGGCTGGCCCTGACCGGGACGCCGCTGGAGAACCGGCTGCTGGACCTGTGGTCGCTGCTCTCGATCGTCGCCCCCGGCCTCTACCCGTGGCCACGCGCGTTCGTCGACCAGGTGGCCACCCCGGTCGAGCGACTCGGGGACGCCGAGGTGCTGCGACGCTTCCGGCGTCGGATCGCCCCCTTCCTGCTGCGTCGGGCCAAGGAACACGTCGCCGCGGACCTGCCCCCCAAGCAGGAGCAGGTGCTCGAGGTCCGGTTGTCCGCCGAGCACCAGACGCTCTACGACACGCACCTCCAGCGCGAGCGGCAGGCCGTGCTCGGGCTGGTCGACGACCTCGACAAGCACCGGATAGCGATCTTCCGCTCGTTGACCCGGCTGCGCCAGCTCGCCCTCGACGCCGCCCTGGTCGACGAGGCCTACGACCACGTCACCTCGGCGAAGGTCGACGTGCTCGTCGACCATCTCGTGGAGCTTGCGGCCGAGGGACACCGGGCCCTCGTGTTCAGCCAGTTCACCTCGTTCCTGCGTCGGGTGCGGGACCGGCTCGAGCGCGAAGGCATCACCTCGGCCTACCTCGACGGCTCGACCACCCGCCGGGGCACGGTGGTCGACGGCTTTCGGAGCGGGGACCAGCCGGTGTTCCTGATCAGCCTGAAGGCCGGGGGAGTGGGGCTCACCCTGACCGAGGCGGACTACGTCTTCGTACTGGACCCCTGGTGGAACCCGGCCGTGGAGTCCCAGGCGGTCGACCGCACCCACCGGATCGGGCAGCAGCGCCAGGTGTTCGTCTACCGGCTCGTCGCCGTGGGCACCGTGGAGGAGAAGGTGATGGCGCTCAAGGCGCGCAAGGCGGACCTCTTCACCCGGGTCGTCGACGGTGAGGGCGCGATGAGCACGGCGATGGACGCCGACGACGTCCGAGAGCTCTTCGCCGACTGACATCTCCACGTCGAGCCACGCGACGTGGGGGGTCGATCTGAGTAGGGTCCCCTCAGGACGGGGACCGCGGTAGGGATGCCTGCGAGGGCATCGAGAGGAACGCATGCCGGAGCTCTACATCGACGGACGCTGGTGCGACGCCGCTGACGGCGCCACCCGGGTCATCTCCTGCCCAGGAGACGGCACCCACGTCGCGGAGGTATCCGAGGGCGCGGCACCCGACGCCCTCGAGGCGGTACAGGCGGCGCGCCGAGCCTTCGACGAGGGCTCGTGGCCGAGCACCCCGGCGGGAGAGCGTGCCGCTGTGCTGCTGCGGGTGGCCGACCGGCTGGTCGCCGAGCGGGACCACGTCGCCACCCTGGAGTCGCGCGACACCGGCAAGCGCTTCGTGGAGTCACAGATCGACGTCGACGACATCGTCGCAGTGTTCCGGCACTTCGCCTCGCTGGCCGGCTCGGAGGCGGGCCGGGTGGTCGACACCGGCATGGCCGACGTGGCCAGCCGCATCGTGCACGAGCCGATGGGCGTGTGCTCCCTGATCACCCCCTGGAACTACCCGCTGCTCCAGACCTCCTGGAAGGTCGCGCCGGCGCTGGCCGCGGGAAACACCCTGGTCCTCAAGCCCAGCGAGCTCACGCCGTCGACGGCGATCTGGCTGATGACGGCGCTGAGCGAGGCCGGTCTGCCCAACGGGGTGGCCAACCTCGTCCTGGGGGCCGGGGGCCGGGTCGGTCCCGTCCTGACCGAGTCCCCCGAGGTGGACCTGGTCTCGTTCACCGGAGGGGTGGTCACCGGGCGGCGGATCATGGCCGCGGCCGCACCCACGGTGAAGAACCTGGCCCTCGAGCTGGGCGGGAAGAACCCCAACGTGATCTTCGCCGACGCCGATCTCCCGGCCGCGGTCGACAACGCACTGACCGCGGTCTTCCTCGACTCGGGCCAGGTCTGCTCCGCCGGGGCCCGGTTGCTGGTCGAGGACTCGGTGCACGACGAGGTGCTGGCCGAGCTCACCCGCCGGGCGCGGGCGATCCGGCTCGGCGGTCCCTTCGACGAGGAGGCCGAGACGGGTCCGCTGATCAGCGCCGAGCACCGCGGCAAGGTCGAGGACTACGTGGCCGCGGCCCTGGATGAGGGTGCCCGGCTGGTCGTCGGGGGCGGACGGCCCGAGGGGGCGGCGTACGCGGACGGCTTCTACTACCTGCCCACGATCCTGGCCGACTGCACGGCACGGATGCGGTGCGTGCAGGAGGAGTCCTTCGGACCGGTGCTCACCGTCGAGCGCTTCTCCGGTGAGACCCGCGACGACGCCGAGGACGCGGCGGTGGCCCTGGCCAACGACACCATCTACGGGCTGGCCGGTGCGGTGTGGACCGAGAACGCGGGCCGGGCCGAGCGGGTCGCCGCGCGGCTGCGTCAGGGCACGGTGTGGATCAATGACTACCACCCCTACGTGGCCCAGGCCGAGTGGGGCGGCTACAAGCAGTCCGGGATCGGCCGCGAGCTGGGGCGCGCGGGTCTCGAGGAGTACCAGGAGACCAAGCACATCTGGCACAACACCCGACCGGCCCCGGCCGGCTGGTTCTCGGTGCCCGACGCGGACGGAGCCGACCGATGACCACCGAGGACTCCTACGACATCGTCATCGTCGGCGGCGGCTCCGCCGGCTGCGCGCTGGCCAACCGGCTCAGCAACGACCCCGGAACCCGGGTGCTGGTCCTCGAGGCCGGCCGCAGCGACTTCCGCCTCGATCCCTTCATCCACATGCCCGCTGCGCTGCCGTACCCGATCGGGAACCCCCTCTACGACTGGCGCTACGAGTCCGAGCCCGAGCCGCACATGGGGGGACGGCGGGTCTTCCACGCCCGCGGCAAGGTGCTGGGCGGCTCCTCGAGCATCAACGGGATGATCTTCCAGCGCGGCAACCCGCTGGACCTCGAGCGCTGGGCCGCGGAGCCGGGCATGGAGGAGTGGGACTTCGCGCACTGCCTGCCCTACTACAAGCGAATGGAGACCACTCTCGCCGGGGCGGACGCCTGGCGCGGAGGGTCGGGACCGCTGGTGCTCGAGCGCGGGCCGGCCGAGAGCCCCCTGTTCGGGGCCTTCTTCGAGGCCGTGCAGCAGGCCGGGCACCCGCTGACCGACGACGTCAACGGCTACCGCCAGGAGGGCTTCGCCAAGTTCGACCGGAACGTCCACCGCGGGCGTCGGCTCAGCGCGGCGCGGGCCTACCTGCACCCGGTCCGCAGCCGTCCCAACCTCACCGTGCACACGCTCTCGCAGGTGACCGGGCTGCGCACCGAGGGCACCCGGGTGGTCGGGGTCGACTACCTGCGAGGCCGTCGGCTGCGCCGTAGCGTGCGGGCCGGGGAGGTGATCCTGTGCGGTGGTGCGATCAACACCCCGCAGCTGCTCCAGCTCTCGGGGATCGGCAACGCGAGCGAGCTGACCGCGCTGGGCATCGATCCGGTGGCGGACCTGCCGGGGGTGGGGGAGAACCTCCAGGACCACCTCGAGGTCTACATCCAGCACGCTTGCACCCAGCCGGTGTCCATCGCCCCCTGGCTCAAGCACCGGCACAAGCCCCGGATCGGGGCCGAATGGATGTTCCTGCGCCGGGGGGTCGGCGCCTCCAACCACTTCGAGGCCGGCGGGTTCATCCGCAGCAACAACGAGGTCGCCTATCCGAACCTGATGTTCCACTTCCTGCCCATCGCCATCCGCTACGACGGGTCGCGCCCCGCGGCCGAGCACGGCTACCAGGTGCACATCGGCCCAATGTACTCCGACGTCCGGGGCAGCGTGAAGATCCGCTCGCGGGACCCGCTGGAGCACCCGGCCCTGCGCTTCAACTACCTCTCCACCGAGCGTGACCGTCAGGAGTGGATCGAGATGGTCCGGGCGGCGCGGACGATCCTCGAGCAGCCGGCCTTCGCCGCGTTCAGCGCGGGCGAGATCTCTCCGGGACCGTCGGTGGAGACCGACCAGGACATCCTCGACTGGGTGGCCCGGGACGCCGAGACCGCCCTGCACCCCTCGTGCACGGCCAAGATGGGCACTGACCCGGCCGCGGTGGTGGACCCCTGCACGATGCGGGTGCACGGCGTCGAGGGGCTGCGGGTCGTGGACGCGTCGGTGATGCCCTTCGTGACCAACGGCAACATCTACGCCCCGGTGATGATGGTCGCGGAGAAGGCGGCCGACCTGATCGCGGGCAACACGCCCCTGGCGCCGCTGGACGTGCCCTGGTACCGCTACGGGGCGGGCCTCCCGCTCTACCCGCCCGGAGACGCGCGGAACACCACGACCGACGAGCGTGCGCTGCACCGACCCACGGACGAGGACGACGTCGAGCACCAGCACGACCAGCGCCATCACGACTCCGGGCACCCGAGCGCCCGAGCGTGACCAGCCGAGAGGACGACAGCGATGAGTGAGCTGGACACGAGGCCGCGGACGGCCGCGTCGGGACCCGACCCGGACTCCGGGCCGGCGGCGGTGCTCAACCGCCCGGTCTTCATCGCCTCGGCGACCATCACCTTGGCGGTGACCCTGTGGTGCGTGATCGCACCCGGCAACGCCGAGTCGGTGCTGGGGCAGGTCGTGGGCTGGGTGGCGACCTGGTTCGGCTGGTACTACATCCTGCTCACCACCTCGGTGCTGGTGTTCGTGCTCTTCCTTGGCTTCTCCCGCTACGGCGCGGTCAAGCTGGGCCCCGAGCACTCCCGGCCCGAGTTCAGCACGATGGCCTGGGCCTCGATGCTCTTCGCGGCCGGCATCGGCACCGACCTGATGTTCTACTCGGTCTACGAGCCGGTGGTGCAGTACCTCAGCCCGCCCTCGATCCGGGGCGGGACGGTGGAGGCCGCGCGCGAGGCGACCGTGTGGACTCTGTTCCACTACGGGATCAGCGGCTGGGGGATGTACTCGCTGATGGGGATGGCGCTGGCCTACTTCGCCTACCGGATGCACCTCCCGCTGGCCGTGCGTTCTGCGCTCTATCCGATCATCGGCAAGCGGGTCGAAGGCCCGATCGGGCACACCGTGGACACCGCTGCCGTCATCGGCACGATCTTCGGCGTGGCCACCTCGCTCGGCATCGGCGTCGTGAGCCTGAACATCGGACTGAACCTGGTCTTCGGTATCCCCAACGGGCTCGCGGCCCAGAGCGGCCTGATCGCGCTGGCCGTCGTCATCGCCACGCTGTCGGCGGTCAGCGGCGTGGACAAGGGCATCAAGATCATCTCCCAGCTCAACGTGCTCCTGGCCATCGGGCTGGCGCTCTTCGTGCTGGTCACCGGGCGTACGGCGTACCTGCTCAACGCCCTGGTCCTCAACGTGGGTGACTTCGTCCGGCTGTTCCCGGGCATGACGATGCAGACCTTCGCCTACGAGGACACCGGGGACTGGATGAGCTTCTGGACCCTGTTCTTCTGGGCCTGGTGGATCGCCTGGGCGGCCTTCGTCGGGCTGTTCCTGGCCAGGATCTCCCGTGGCCGCACCATCCGGCAGTTCGTGGCCGGGACGATGATCATCCCGTTCAGCTACATCGTCATGTGGGTCTCGATCTTCGGCAACGCGGCGCTGGACGAGATCCGCAGCGGCAACGTCCGCTTCACGAACGTGGCCTCGGCCGCGCAGGGACCGCAGGACGGTCTGTGGGCACTCCTCCAGGACTACCCGACCTTCACCTTCGTCGCCGGCCTGGCCATCGTGGTCGGCCTGCTCTTCTACGTCACCTCCGCCGACTCCGGCGCGCTGGTGATGGCCAACCTGTCCTCTCGGCTGCGCACCGCCAACGACGACGCCGGGCCCCGGCTGAGGATCTTCTGGGCGTTGGCCACCGGGGCGCTGACCCTGTCGATCCTCGCCGCCGGCGGGGTCTTCGCGCTCCAGTACGCCACCGTCATCGTCGGGCTGCCGTTCGCGTTCGTGATGGTCCCGGTGATGATCGGGCTCTACCGCGCGCTGCGGGTGGAGGCCTACCGCGCCGACAGCCTCCGGCACAGCCTGCCCGGTGCCCTCTCGGGCCGGAGCGCCTCCGACGCCGGCGGCAGCGGGCCGGCCTCCGACCCACGCCCCTGGCGTCAGCGGCTGTCCCGGGCGCTGGCCTTCCCCGAGGTGGCCCGGGGACGTGAGTTCCTCGGCGAGGTCGTCGCGCCGGCACTGGAGGAGGTGGTGGCCGAGCTCACCAGCCAGGGGATCGACGCGCGCGTCCATCACGGCGAGGACGCCGAGCCGTTCGAGGTCGAGTTGCTCGCCGACGCCGAGGGCGAGAGCGTGTTCCGCTACGCAGTGCACCTGCGTGAGGTGCCGACTCCGGCCTACGGTGGACGGGTCCCGCGGGGCGAAGACGTCTACGCCCGGCTCGAGGTCCATCTCAGCGACGGAGGTCAGGGCTACGACGTGATGGGCTACACCTACACCCAGCTCATCGACGATGTGCTCGACCAGTACGAGCGACACCTGGAGTTTCTGCGGTTGCGCACCGCCGGCGTCAGCGGCGGCTGAGCCTCAGCTCAGAATCAGGGTCAGCTCGACGGCACACAGGACCAGCGCCAGGCTGGTCGCGGCGAGGATCCGTCCCGGGGCCCACGCGCCGGAGGACGGATCCTCACCGCGCCCGGACGCCGGGAGGGCCGAGACGGCGAGCGCGACACCGAGCCAGAGCACCACGGTGCCCAGCGCCCACCCCGGTCCTGCGCCCAGCAGCCCCCTGCTGACCAGCAGTCCGGCGACGCCCAGGGACAAGCCGGTACGCCGCCAGGACAGGCTGGTCCTCTCGGCCGGGAGCCCCGGTCGGTCCACGGCGTCGGCCCGCGGACTCGGCACCGGCTCAGGCCCCGGTGAGCACGGCGACGAGGACGACCAGGCCGACCAACACGAGTGCGGCCACCACCGTCCGGGACGCCCGCGGGCCGGGCAGGGGCTCGCCGTGGCGCAGCGCGCGCTGGGTCCTGGCCCAGCTGAGCCAGGCGTGCAGGGCACACCCGGTCGCTATCAGGACCAGCAGCACGGCGAGGGAGGTCCGCACGGCATCCGGCCACGGGAGCTGGACGGCCTCGAGGGCCACCGCCGCGGCCAGGAACGCCAGCGAGGTGCGCAGCCAGGCCAGGAAGGTACGTTCGTTGGCCATGGTGAACCGGGGATCGGGCTCCTGCCCGCCCTGGGACCAGGTGCCTCGGGACAGTCGAGAGGTCACTCGACCTCCTCGAGCTGCTCGGAGCGGATCAGGTCCAGCCGGCTCATCGCCGGGGTCGCGGCCACGCCGTGGACGAGCACCGACAGGGTGATGGCGAAGGCGACGGTCGCCCACAGCTCTCCGGTGAACCCGAAGTCGGCCTGCCCCGTCGCGTAGGCCAGGTAGTACAGCGAGCCCACTCCGCGGACGCCGAAGAAGGCGGTGGCGTAGCGCTCACGCGAGGCCAGCACGTGCTCCCCGACCTGGCAGGTGTCCCGGTGGACCCGCAGCGAGACGAGCCCGGACAACGGTCGTAGGACCAGGATCAGCAGTGCCGCGACCAGGGCTCCGCGCCAGGTCAGCTGGGACAGGAGCCCGTTGGTCATCGAGACCCCGAGCAGCAGCAGCACGATGAGCGTCAGAAGGCGCTCCAGCCGCTCGACGACCTGGTGCATCGCGGTGTGGTAACCGTGGCCGCGCTCGGCCGAGCGGAGCATCACCGCGCAGGCGAACACGGCGAGGAAGCCGTAGCCGTGAGCCACCTCGGCGGTGCCGTAGGCGACCAGGACTGCGGCGATGGCCAGCAGCGGCTCGCCCGTGTCGGCCAGCCGCAGTGACCGGGTACGGGCACGGAACGCGACCCGGGCCAGCACCCACCCGACCGCGACCCCGGCGAGGACGCCGATGGCTACGCGCCCGACGAGGTCCCAGGCCAGCCAGGTCAGTCCCCAGGTGCTCACGCTGCCCAGGGTGGCCAGGTAGATCGCCGCGTAGACGAAGGGAAAGGCCAGACCGTCGTTCAGCCCTGCCTCCGAGGTCAGCGCGAACCGCACCTCGTCGGGCTCGTCCAGGTCCTCGGTGGGGTCGTCGTCGCCGAGGGCGGTCGGACCGGCCACCTGGACGTCCGAGGCGAGAACCGGGTCGGTGGGGGCCAGGACCGCACCCAGGAGGAGCGCCGCAGCGGGGGCCAGGCCCATCACCCACCAGCCCAGGACCGCCACGCCGGCGATGCACAGCGGCATCGCGAAGGCGAGCAGCCTCCAGGTCGCGCCCCAGCGTGACCATGAGGAGGGTCGCCAGCTGAGCGGACGGTCCAGAGCCAGGCCGACGCCCATCAGGGCGACCACAACCGCGAGCTCGGTCAGGTGCTCGAGAAACTCCCGGTGCTCGATGGGGGAGGGAAAGAACCCCTCGGGCAGGGGCAGGAGTCCGATCAGGGCCCCGAGGAGCAGCAGGATGATCGGGGCCGAGACCGCGCGACGGTTCACCGCCGAGGGGAGCACGACCGCCACCAGCATGGAGAGGCCGAAGAGGAGATAGACGACGTCCGAGCTCATCGACGTGCCCTTCGGCTGACGTGGGTCGTCAGGTCAGGACACGTCGCGCTCACACATCGAAGGGTATCGACCCGGCCAACGGGTAGCCTGCCCGCATGAGTCAGCCGCCCGAGGACGACCAGATCCGCTCGGCCTTCCCCACCTGGGTGCGGATGGTGGCAATCGTGCTGATCGTCGCCATGGTCGGTTTCTTCGTGATCGCCGCCCTCTGAGACGGCGCGACCGCAATCGAGTGCGGACCTGGGGCCTTTGGGCCATGGTTCCGACCACATGGCCTGACCCGGACTGACTATGGACACGCTCCTTTCGGGGGAAATAGGGGGATCCGTATCCGTTTCCTCCCCCAGTAGGAACGGGCGCTTTACGGTTTAACTACCCCCCCGCCCGTTCTGTGAATCTGGGAGATCACATGACCCGCAACGTGTCCACCGTCCATCGCCACACCCTTCTGCGCCTCGTCGGCGCCATCGCGGCCGGTGCCGTCGTCCTCGGCATGGTCACCGTCGGCGCCGCGGTCGCTGCCGACACCGGCTCAGGAGAGTCCGCCCACGTCCTGGGCAGCCCGAAGAAGACCCGTGAGGCTGCGCCGGTGCTGGGCAGCCCGAAGAAGACCCGCGAGGCTGCGCCGGTGCTGGGCAACCCGAAGAAGA
>JBBPYL010000078.1:0-13852 GCA_038199935.1 Propionibacteriales bacterium
CGCCGCCGTCCGCGCGGCCTTCCCCGCCCTCTCCTCGGGGGTCGCGTACTTCGACGGCCCGGGTGGCTCCCAGGTCCCGGCCGCGGTGGCCCAGGCGGTAGCCGCGACGATGACCGCGGGGCTGGCCAACCGGGGCACGGTCACCCTCGGCGAACGGCGCGCGGACGAGGTTGTCACCGCGGCGCGTGCGGCCGTGGCCGACCTGCTCGGCGGACAGGCACGCGGCGTCGTCTTCTCGCGGTCGATGACCCAGGCCACCTTCGACCTGGCCCGGACCCTCTCAGCCGGGTGGGGTCCCGGCGACGAGGTCCTGGTCACCCGACTCGACCACGACGCCAACATCCGCCCCTGGGTCGCGGCCGCCGAGGCCGTCGGCGCGACCGTCCGCTGGGCCGGCTTCGACCCGGAGTCCGGCGAGCTGTCCCTGGACGACGTGGCCGGTCTGCTCACCGACCGGACGAGGCTGGTCGCCCTCACCGCCGCCAGCAACCTGCTCGGCACGCGTCCCGATGTCGCCTCGATCGCTGAGGCCGCGCACGCCGTCGGGGCCCTGGTCCACGTCGACGCCGTGCACCTGACCCCGCACGCTCCGGTCGACGCGGCCGCGCTCGGCGCCGACTTCGTGGCCTGCTCGCCCTACAAGTTCTTCGGCCCGCACCTGGGCGCCACCCTGGCCGACCCGGCGTTGTGGGAGCGGCTGAGCCCGGCCAAGCTGCTCCCCTCGAGCGACGCCGTCCCCGAGCGCTTCGAGCTGGGCACGCTCCCCTACGAGCTGCTGGCCGGGACGACGGCGGCCGTCGACGTCATCGCGGGCCTGGCCTCGGCACCGGGGGCGTCGCGTCGGGAGCGGATCCTCGCCTCGATGGCCGCGGTGGAGGAGCACGAGGACGCGCTGTTCGCGAGGTTGCTGAGCGGGCTCGGCGCCCTCGACGGCGTGACCGTGCACGGCTCGCCGGCCCGTCGTACGCCGACCGCGCTCTTCTCGGTCGCGGGGCACTCCCCCCGCGAGGTCCACGCCTCCCTGGCCGAGCACGACGTGAACGCTCCCGGTGGCCACTTCTACGCGATCGAGGCCAGTCGCTGGCTGGGTCTGGGCGAGACCGGCGCCGTCCGGGCCGGCCTGGCGCCCTACACCGACGCCGAGGACGTCGCGCGTCTCCTCGACGCGGTGGGGGGGCTGACCCGGTGAGTGGCCTGCGCCTGGCCACCTGGAACGTCAACTCGGTCCGCTCCCGCATCGCCCGGGTCGAGGCCTTCATCGCCCGCCACGACATCGACGTGCTGTGCCTTCAGGAGACGAAGGCCCGCGAGGACCAGTGGCCGGTGATGGGCCTGGAGGCGATGGGCTACGAGATCGCCACCTCGGGCTACAACCAGTGGAACGGGGTGGCCATCGCCTCCCGGGTCGGGCTCGACGACGTCCACCGCGGCTTTCCGGAGCTGCCGTCGTGGGGAGACCCGCCGGTGGCCGAGGCGCGCGCGAACGGGGCTACCTGTGCGGGCGTCCAGGTCTGGTCGCTCTACGTGCCCAACGGCCGCGCCGTCGGCGACCCGCACCTGGACTACAAGCTCTCCTGGTTGGCTGCCCTACGCGACCACGCCGCCGGACTGTTGAACGGGGACCCCACGGCCCAGGTCGCCCTGACCGGCGACTGGAACATCGCCCCCCACGACGAGGACGTCTACGACATCGCGGCCTTCGCCAGGAGCACCCACGTGACGGCGCCGGAGCGCGCGGCCTTCGAGGCCGTGCTGGCCGCCGGGTACGCCGACGTGGTCCGCCCGCACGCGCCCGGTCCGGAGGTCTACACCTACTGGGACTACTACCGTCAGCGCTTCGAGCGCAACCGCGGCATGCGCATCGACTTCGTGCTCGGGTCCGCCGCACTGGCCTCACGGGTCAGCACGGCCTGGATCGACCGCGACGAGCGCGCCGGCACCGGAGCCAGTGACCACGCACCGGTCATCGTCGAGCTCGACGACTGAGGTGCGGCCCGGGAGCCGAGCACTGTCGGCGGGCCAGGGCACGCTGGTGGCATGGACCTCGACACCACGCTCTCCCTGTTGGTCGTGCTGCTGACCGGTGTCCTGCTCGGCGCGGTCGGCGGGTGGCTGCTGGCGCGAGGACGGTCTCGCGGGCACGATGCGGCCCGCTCAGAGCGGGCGCTGGAGACGCGCGCCGCGGACCAGGCCGTCGTCCGCGACAGCCTCGACCGCCTGCACGACCAGCTCCGCGACCTCGAGCAGCACCGGGTCTCCTGGCAGAGCCAGCTGCGCCAGCAGGTCGACGAGGTGCGGCACTCCACCGACACGCTGCGGCGCGAGACCACATCGTTGTCCACGGCGCTGCGCAAGCCCCAGGTGCGCGGACGCTGGGGCGAGCTGCACCTGCGTCGCGTCGTCGAGCTGGCGGGCATGGTCTCGCGCTGCGACTTCGACGAGCAGAGGTCGGTGGCCACCGACGACGGCCTGCGCCGCCCCGACATGGTCGTCCGCCTGGCCGGGGGCAAGCAGGTCGTGGTGGACGCGAAGGTGCCGCTCGACGCGTTCCTCGACGCGACCGGGACCGACGACCCCGACCAGCGCGAGGCACATCTCGCCCGGCACGCGCGCCAGCTGCGCCACCACGTCGACGAGCTCGGGGCCAAGGCCTACTGGCGCGCGCTGCCGGCCACCCCGGAGTTCGTGGTCCTCTTCGTGCCCGGCGAGTCGTTCCTCTCCGCTGCGCTGGACGCCGAGCCGACGCTGCTGGAGTACGCCGCGGAACGACGGGTCGTGCTGGCCACTCCGACCACCATGATCGCGCTGCTGCGCACGGTCTCGCACGCCTGGACGCAGCAGGTGCTGGCCGGGCAGGCCGCGGAGATCCACGCGCTGGGCCGCGAGCTGACCGGGCGGTTGTCCTCAATGGGCGGGCACCTCGACCGACTCGGCCGATCGCTGACGGCCTCGGTCGGCGCCTACAACAAGGCGGTCGGCTCCCTGGAGACCCGGGTGCTGGTCACCGGCCGGCGGTTCGCCGACCTCCAGGGCAGCACCGAGGAGCTCCCCACCCCCGTCGCCGTCACCGACGGCATCCGGCCGCTGAGCGCCGCCGAGCTGCTCGACGCTGTCGCCGAGCACCGTGAGGAGCTGCCCGGAGATCTCCCGGCAGGGCGTACAGCGCCCGAGCGCGACTCCAGGGGGTCGCGCTCGGCGTGATCAGCGGCCGGCGCGAAACGGCGCGCCGCCACCGGACGACGCGAGGGCCGCCCTACGGTGGGGCTCGTGAGCACCGCGCGCTCGACTCGGAAGAAGACCCTCTGGGAAGAGGGCTGCTTCCGCGGGCCTCTGGTCCGGACGGTCGTGGTGCTCGCCCTGCTGCTCGCGGCGACCCTCGACGTGCTCGCCTTCGATCGGCTGACCTGGGTCTTCGACGTGGTCTTCGTGCTGGTCTCGCTCGCGGCCTCGCTCGCGGTGCGACCGCGGGACTTCTTCGTGGTCGGTGTGCTGCCCCCGTTGACCATGCTGGGGGTGATCGTGCTCCTGGCCGCTGTGTCGCCACCGATGGTCGCCGAACCCGGCGACGGTCTCGGTCAGGCGATCGTGTCCGGGCTGGCCCACCACGCCGGCACACTGGTCACCGGGTACGCCCTCGCGCTCGTCGTCCTCGCGCTCCGACAGGTGGCTCTGCGCAACGCGGGCCGCTTGCGGCCCGAGCGCGCCTCCTCCGAGGAGCCGACGGCAGACATTGACTCCGGCCAGACGCCTGCCGCGCCCACGGCACCGGCGTCCACGCCCGGGCCGGTCCTCGCGGACTCGACCTGGGACGTGCCCGACACGGTCGCCGCCGACCCCGGGGCCGGAGCAGCGTCCAGGCGGTAGTCGGTTGCTTAGCCTCGACGTGAGGAGAATCCGGCGGCGCTGTGCGAGCCGGTGGACGAGGAGTGCATGACCCGCGAGCCACCACGGCTCGGTGCGGCGCGACCCGAGCCGCGCGACGACGTCGAGCCGCCAGAGCCCGAGGCACCGTCCGGCCCGCGACCGCGACGCTGGCCCCCACCCTGACCGGCGGCGCCGCGACCTCGGCCGCCACCGCCGGAGCGCTGACCGCCTCCACCGCCGGCACGCTGACGGCGCGGCTGCTCGGGCTCGCTGCGGGTGATGATCGGCTCGAGGACGACCCGCTCACCCGGAGCGATGGTCTCCAACATGGGGTGGCCCGGGCGCACGCGGGTGATGGTCGGCTTGATCCCGGCCTTGCGCGTGAGGTCGCGGACGTCGGAGACCTGTGCGTCGAGCATCATCGTCACCACGGTGCCGTCGTTGCCGGCCCGGGCGGTGCGCCCGGAGCGGTGCAAGTAGGCCTTGTGCTCGACCGGCGGGTCAGCGTGCACGACCAGGCCGACGTCGTCGATGTGGATGCCGCGGGCGGCGATGTCCGTGGCCACCAGCGTGGTCGCGCGCCCCTGGGAGAACGAGGCCAGGTTCCGCGTGCGGGCGCCCTGAGACAGGTCACCGTGCAGCTCGACCGCGGGGACGCCGCGGGCGTTGAGCTGCTTGGCCAGGTTCTTCGCGCCGCGCTTGGTGCGGGTGAACATCAGGGTGCGACCGGGCGCGGAGGCGAGGTCGGAGATCACCGGGAGGCGCGAGTCCTTGTCCACATGCAGCACGTGGTGGGTCATGGTCGAGACCGAGGACTGGGCCGAGTCGACGCTGTGCACGACCGGGTTGGTCAGGAAGCGCTTGACCAAGACATCGACCCCGGCGTCGAGCGTGGCCGAGAAGAGCAGGCGCTGGGCGTTGCCCGGCGTCCGGTCGAGGATCCGCCGCACGGCGGGAAGGAAGCCGAGGTCGGCCATGTGGTCGGCCTCGTCGAGGACGGTCACCTCGACCTTCGACAGGTCGACGTGACCCGAGCGCAGGTGGTCCTCGAGCCGGCCGGGGCAGGCGATGACGACGTCGACGCCGTTGCGCAGCGAGGTGATCTGCGGTCCGGGCTTGACCCCACCGAAGACGGTCAGCGTGCGCAGGTTCGCCGAGCGGGCCAGCGGCGCGAGGGACGCCTCGATCTGCGAGACGAGCTCGCGGGTCGGCGCCAGGATCAGCGCTCGGGGCGTCTTGGAGCCACGGGCACCGCGGGAGGCGGAGAGCCGGGTGACGAGCGGGAGCAGGAAGGCGTAGGTCTTGCCCGATCCCGTCTGGCCGCGGCCGAGCACGTCGCGCCCGGCCAGCGAGTCGGGCAGCGTGGCGCGCTGGATCAGGAAGGGGGAGGTGATGCCCTCCGCGGCGAGCTGGGCGACCAGCGAGTCGGGCAGACCGAGCTCAGCGAAGGAGGTCGCGGCAGACGCATGGGAGGCAGAGGGCGTGGAGGCATGAAGGGAGGCAGGCTTGGCCGCCATGGTGGGGTACTCCAGAAGATGGGGGATGGTCGTCCTGCCCGGCGCGGATCTGGCCCGCGGCGCTCGGTGGATGACGAGTCACGAGGCGGCCCGAGGCAGAACTGATGGGGCCGCTACGGGTCCCACTCTAGCGGCTCCGGCCCGATGCTCCGGCACGAATACCGGTGAGACGGGTCACCCGGCAGTTCAGCGACGCGCGGCCTCGGCGGCCTTGAGGTCACGGCGCAGCTCGGGCGGCAGAGCGAAGATCAGCGACTCCTCCGCCGTACGCACCGCCTCGGCGTCTGGGTAGCCACGCTCACTCAGGAAGGCCAGCACCCCGTCGACCAGGGACTCCGGCACGGAGGCTCCCGAGGTCACGCTGACCCGCTGAACGCCCTCCAGCCAGGCCTCGTCGATCTCCGAGGCGTCGTCCACCCGGTACGCCGCATCCGCACCGGCCTCCAGGGCGACCTCGACCAGCCGCACCGAGTTCGAGGAGTTGGCCGACCCCACCACGATGAGCAGGTCGGCTCGGGCGGAGATCTCCTTGACCGCGACCTGGCGGTTCTGGGTGGCGTAGCAGATGTCGTCCGAGGGCGGGTCCAGCAGCAACGGGAAGCGGGCCCGCAGCGCGTCGACGATGGTCATCGTCTCGTCGACCGACAAGGTGGTCTGGGAGAGCCAGGCCACCCGGCTGGGGTCGCGCACCTCAAGCGTGTCCACGTCCTGCGGCGTCTGCACCAGCATGGTGCGCTCAGGGGCCTCCCCCGCGGTCCCCTCAACCTCCTCGTGGCCGGCGTGGCCGATGAGCAGGATGTCGTAGTCGTCGGCGGCGAACCGGCGCGCCTCGTGGTGGACCTTGGTCACCAGGGGGCAGGTGGCGTCGATGGTGCGCAGGGAGCGTTCCTGCGACTCCACGTGGACCTGGGGGGAGACGCCGTGGGCGGAGAACACCACCGTCGCGCCCTCGGGCACCTCGGCGATCTCCTCGACGAAGACCGCCCCGCGCGCCTCGAGGTCGGCCACGACGTGCTTGTTGTGCACGATCTGCTTGCGGACGTAGACCGGCGCGCCGTAGAGGTCCAGTGCCTTCTCCACAGTGATCACGGCGCGGTCCACCCCGGCGCAGTAGCCCCGGGGGGCGGCGAGCAGGACGGCACGGTCGGAGCCCTCAGCCCGTGCGGAGGCGTCGAGCACGGGAGGCATCCCCAGGTCGGCGGTGGTCATGGTCCCATCGTAGGCGCTGGCCCGTAGGGTGCCGGGCATGGTGGACGACCAGGCGGCGGAGGTGGCCTCGTGAGCCTCGAGACCTCGGTGGAGGCTCCGGCTCCGGTGCGTCAGATCGCCAACCTCCTGGCGGGCTGGATCGACCGGCTCGGGTCCGTTTGGGTCGAAGGACAGGTCGCCCAGATGTCTCGTCGTCAGGGGATGAACACGGTCTTCCTCACCCTGCGCGACCCAGTGGCCGACGTCTCGGTCGCCGTGACCTGCTCGCGTGTCCTCTTCGACTCGCTCAACCCGCCGCTGGTCGAGGGCGCGGGGGTCGTCGTGCACGCCAAGCCCTCCTACTACGCCAACCGCGGCACGCTGTCGTTGCGCGCCGATGACATCCGGATGGTCGGTCTCGGCGAGCTGCTGGCCCGGATCGAGCGGCGCCGTCAGCTGCTGGCCGCCGAGGGCCTCTTCGCCGCCGAGCGGAAGCGCCGGCTGCCGTTTCTTCCGCGTCGGATCGGCGTGATCACCGGCGCGGGGTCCGCGGCCGAGCGCGACGTCCTGGAGGTGGCGCGCCGCCGCTGGCCGGCCGTCGGCTTCCGGGTCGTGCACACCGCCGTGCAGGGGCCCGCGGCCGCCGGTGAGGTGATGGCCGCCCTGGGCCGGCTCGACCGGGACGGTGAGGTCGACGTCATCGTGATCTCCCGGGGCGGCGGCTCGGTGGAGGACCTGCTGCCCTTCAGCGACGAGGGTCTGCTGCGGGCGGTGGCCGCGGCCCGTACTCCGGTGGTCTCGGCCATCGGTCACGAGCCGGACAGTCCCCTGCTGGACCTCGTCGCCGACGTACGGGCAGCCACTCCGACCGACGCGGCCAAGATGGTCGTGCCCGACGTGGCCGAGGAGACCGAGCGGATCGCGCACGCCCGCTCCCGGCTCCGGTCGCACCTCGGGGGATGGCTGGACCGCGAGCAGACCCGTCTCGACGCCGTACGGCAGCGGCCCAGCCTGGCCGACCCGTCGCACCAGCTGGCGGACCGTGGACGCGAGGTCGAGGACCTCACCGCTCGCGCCCACCGGGCGACCCGGCACCGACTGGACCGTGCCGCGGACGACCTGGGCCACCAGCTCGCGCGGGTGCGCGGTCTCTCCCCGCTGGCCACCCTGCGCCGCGGCTACGCCGTCGTCCAGGATGACCACGGTCACGTCGTGACCTTCCTGGCCCAGGCCGATCCCGGCTCCGTGCTGGACATCCGGGTGGTCGACGGCCGCCTGGGCGCCCAGGTCACCGCCACCACCCCCGACCACGTCGTCGAACAGCACCTGGACCAGCCGCCGTCCGAGCCCGAAACGGAGGCGGAGACCGAGCCCCCGACCCAGAACCAGCCCGAGGAGAACCCCGATGCCTGAGACCGGACCCGACACCGAGTCGCTGACCTACGAGGAGGCCCGCGAGGAGCTGGTCGACGTGGTCCGCCGCCTCGAGTCCGGGGGCACCACGCTGGAGGAGTCGCTCGCGGTGTGGGAGCGGGGCGAGTCGCTGGCCACCACGTGCCAGCGCTGGCTGGACGGTGCCCGGCGGCGGCTGGACGCGGCGGCGGCCGAGCGCGACGCCGACTGAGCACAGACCACGGCCCCGTCTGTCGGCTTCGTCGCCGGTTCAGCGCCGGCTCAGCGCAACGAGGAGGCGAAGCCGACCAGCTCGGCCTGCGGGACCTGGTGCCCGACCACCAGGGTGGTGGTGTCCCCGTCCTCGCGCACGAAGGCGAGGTCGCCCCCCTCGTCGGTCCAGGTCTCCCAGGTCGCATCGCCCACCGTGACCGGATCCCCGGCGACGGCGGCCTCGTCCACATAGGTCTCCACCATCGACCCCGCCGACGACGTGGACTGCTCCAGCCCGACGTAGCGGTCCCGGTCGGTGAGCAGCCCGACGTGCCACCGGGGCCGGGCGCCGTCGAGGTAGTTCACGGTCGTCGCTCGCCAGCCGGTCGGCAGCCGGGTCGGTGCGAGCAGGCTGAACGGCGCCTGGTCGCGCGCATAGTCGGCCACCTTGACGTAGTCCACGGTCTGCACCGGGTCCGGCGGGTCGTCGCGGTTGACCGCCCGGAAGATGACGAAGGCGATCACGATCGCCACGAGCACGAGCATCGCTCCGACCATCCCGCTCGCCGACCGTGTGTACCTGCCCGCCTGCCCGCTCACCCCTCCAGTCTGCCTCGGAGGTGGGTCCTAGGCTGACCCAGTGCCCTCGGTGCTCGCTCCCCTTGTCGCCCTCGGAGGGCTGGTCGCCCTGCTGATCGTCGCCTTCCGGCACCCGACGCCCCCGATCGAGGCGGGTGCGGCTGCTCTCGCGGTCGTGGCGATGCTCACCCTGGGTGGGGAGTCCCTCGGGTCCGCCGGGAGCCAGGTCCTGCGTCTGCTGCCCGTGGTCGCGTTCCTCTCCGCGATCCTGCTCGTGGCCGGGCTCTCGGCCCGGGCCGGACTCTTCGCGGCGCTCGGAGCGCTGCTGACCCGGCGGTCCGGCGGGCGTCCCCGACGGCTGTTGCTGCTGGTCTTCGTGGTCGCCGCGCTGGTGACCGCGGCGCTCAGCCTCGACGCCACCGTCGTCCTGCTCACCCCGGTGGTGGTCGCGGGGGCCTCGGCACTCGGCACGTCGACCCGTCCCGCGGCCTTCACCTGTGCCCGGCTGGCCAACTCCGCCTCGCTGCTCCTGCCGGTCTCGAACCTGACCAACCTGCTGGCCCTGCCGTGGCTCGGACTCGACTTCCCCGGCTTCGTCGTGGCCATGGCGCCGGTGTGGCTGGTCGCGCTGGCGGTGGAGTACGCCGGACTGCGCTGGTTCTTCCGTCGCGACCTGAGCCGCGTCGTCGAGCCAACCGCACAGGCTCCCGGGCCGCTGGCCGGGTCCGCACCGCAGCACGCCGGACTCCCCCGGTGGCCGTTGGTCGTCGTGGTCGTGATGCTGCTCGGCTTCGCCGCAGGCTCCGCCGTCGGCATCGCGCCTGCGTGGGTGGCCGGGACCGCTGCGGCGGCGCTCGCCCTGGAGTCGCTGACCCGTCGCCGGGTGCGCCTGAGCGAGCTGGTCGCCACCGCACAGTTGTCCTTCGGGGTCTACGTCCTGGGCCTGGGAGTGACGGTGCAGGCCCTCGCCGGCGGTCCGGTCGGCGACCAGGTCCGACGGCTTCTCCCCTCCGACACCGGGCTGCTCTCGCTGCTGCTCGTGGCCGTGCTGGCCACGGCCACGGCGAACCTGCTTAACAACCTGCCGACGACGCTGCTGCTGGTGCCGATGGTGGCCCCGTTGGGTGACACCGCCGTCCTCGCCGCTCTCGTCGGGCTGAACGTCGGCGCCGGGCTGACGCTGCCGGGGTCCTTGTCCAACCTGCTCTGGCGGCGCAGCCTCGCGGCGGCCGGGTCGCCCCCGAGCGTGGTCGACTTCCACCGGCTCTCGCTGCTGGTCACTCCCCCGGCCGTGCTGGCCGCCACCACCACGTTGTGGGCGTTCAACCACGCCTGAACCCTGCCGTCACACTCCGCAGGTGCATGACAATTTCGACCATAGACCCGCAGATGAGGCATACTTTCAGGGTGCCTACCTACCGAGTTGCGGAAGCCGCTGACCTGCTCGGCGTCAGCGACGACACGCTGCGACGCTGGATCGACGCCGGCCGACTGAGCGCCCCGACCGGCGAGGCGGGCGGGATGCGCGTGCACGGAGTCGAGCTGGCCCGCCTCGCCCGGTCGATGGCCGGCACCGACGACCCCGGTGCCCCACGGGCGTCCGCGGTCAGTGCCCGGAACCGGATGCGCGGCATCGTCACCGAGGTGGTCAAGGACACGGTGATGGCCCAGGTCGAGCTGGTCTGCGGGCCCTACCGGATCGTCTCGCTGATGAGCAGTGAGGCCGCCACCGAGCTCGGCCTCGAGCCCGGAGTCACCGCGATCGCCTCGGTGAAGTCGACGAACGTCGTGGTGGAGCTGCCATGAGGACGACGGCGATCGGACTGCTCGTCAGCGCGCTCGCGGTTCTCGCCGCCGGGTGCGGCACCGCCCAGGGCGACGACGCCTCCTCCGGCCGGGAGCTCACCGTCCTGGCGGCGTCGTCACTGACCGGGACCTTCAGCGACCTGGCCACGAGGTTCGAGGCCGACCACCCCGGGGTGCACGTCACCCTGGCCTTCGACTCCAGCGCCACCCTGGCCGAGCAGGTCGCCCAGGGCGCGCCGGCCGACGTCCTGGCCACGGCCGACGAGCGCACGATGGACACGGTGGTCGCGGCCGACGGCACCGCAGGCGCGCCCGGCATCTTCGCCACCAACCGGCTCCGCCTGGTGACGCCCCGCGACAACCCGGCCGGGATCGCCTCCTTCGCCGACCTCGACGCCGGCGGGGTCGACTACGTCGTCTGCGTCGACTCGGCGCCGTGCGGAGCGGCCGCGACGGCGGCCCTGGACTCCGCCGGGGTGTCGCGGCCGCCGGCTAGCGAGGAGGTGGACGTCAAGGCCGTGCTCAGCACGGTCGCCCTGGGCGAGGCCGACGCCGGGCTGGTGTACGCCACCGACGCGCGAGCGGCGGGGTCCGAGGTCCGCAGCCTGCCCGTTCCCGGCGCCGCCACGACCGAGAACCCGTACCCGATCGCGGTGCTCAGCGAGTCCTCGGTACCCGCCCTGGCCCAGGAGTGGGTGGACCTGGTGCGCTCGGCGCAGGGCCAGCGGATCCTCACCGAGGCGGGCTTCGGAGCGCCGTGAGCCCCCGGGTCAGCCGGCCACGACCACCCCGCCCCGCCTCCTCGGGCCCCGCGCTGGGTCGGGCGCCGCTGGCGCTGCTGGTGCCCGCGGTGCTGGCCGCGGCCTTCCTCCTCGTGCCCCTGGTCGCTCTCCTCGCCCGTACCCCGTTGACCGGTCTGACCACCCGGCTTCGCGACCCGGCCGTGCTCGACGCCCTGCGGCTCTCGCTGGAGACCTCGCTGGCCGCCGTCGCGGTGGTGACGGTGATCGGTATCCCGTTGGCCTGGACCCTGGCCCGGGTGGACTTCCCCGGGCGTTCGGTCCTGCGCGCCCTGGTCATCGTCCCGCTCGTCCTGCCCCCGGTGGTGGGCGGCGTCGCCCTGCTCTCCGCCTTCGGGCGTCGCGGACTCGTGGGCGGACCGCTGCGCGACGCGTTCGGCGTCTCCCTGCCGTACACCACCCTCGCTGTCGTGATCGCGCACGCCTTCGTGGCCCTGCCGTTCTTCGTGCTCAGCGTGGAGGGCGCCCTGCGGGCCACCAACAGGGAGTACGACGTGGTGGCAGCCACCCTGGGAGCCGGCCGCTGGAGGACGTTCTGGACGATCTCCCTCCCGCTGGCCGGACCGGGGGTCCTGGCCGGGCTGGTACTGGCCTGGGCCCGCGCGCTCGGCGAGTTCGGGGCCACGATCACTTTTGCCGGCAACTACCCTGGCACCACTCGGACGATGCCCAACGCCATCTACGTCGAGCTCCAGGACGACCCCGAGGCCGCGGTGCTGCTCAGCGTCGTCCTGATGGTCGTCTCCGTCGCCGCCCTGGCCCTGCTCCGGGAGCGCTGGTTCGACCAGGCGCTCCGAGGAGGTGGTGCCCGGTGAGCCACCTCGAGGCCGAGGTCGTCGTACGACGCCCGGCGCACACGCTCGACGTGCGGCTGCACGCGGAGCCGGGGGACGTCATCGCGCTGATCGGGCCCAACGGGACCGGCAAGTCGACGTTCGTCCGGGCCCTGGCCGGGATCGTGCCGTTGAGTGCCGGGTCGGTGCGCGTGGGCACCCGTACCTGGGAGGCCCCCCCGGGCCGACGGCTGCTGGCCCGGCAGCGGGGGGTCGGGATGGTCTTCCAGTCCGAGTTGCTGTTCCCGCACCTGAGCGCGTTGGGCAACGTCGCCTTCGGGCCCCGCAGCCGCGGGGTGCCCCGACGCGCGGCCGAGCGTGCGGCCCGGGGATGGCTCGACCGGCTGGGCATCGGGGACCTGGCCGAGCGACGCCCGCACCAGCTCTCGGGCGGCCAGGCCCAGCGGGTCTCCCTGGCCCGGGCGCTGGTCGTGGACCCGGACCTGCTCCTGCTCGACGAGCCGCTGTCCGCGCTCGACGTCTCGGTGGCCACGGCCCTACGCATCGAGCTCGCCGGGCACCTCGCGACGTTCGGCGGCATCGCCGTACTGGTCACCCACGACGCCCTGGACGCGATGACGATCGCCAACCGGGTGCTCGTGCTGGACCAGGGTCTCCTGGCCCAGGAGGGCACCCCCGAGGAGGTCTCGGCCCGGCCCCGCACCGAGCACGTGGCCCGGCTGGTCGGGCTGAACGTCCTGCACGGGACCAGCGCCGGCACCGTCGTGGAGCTGGCGGACGGGTCGCGGCTGACCTCCGTGAGCTCGGTTTACGGCCTGGTCAACGCCTGCTTCAGCCCGGCCGCGGTCACGCTCACTCTCCAGGAGCCCGCCGGCTCCGCCCGTAACCACTGGGCGGGGCGTGTCGCCTCCCTCTCCCCGCACGGTGCCGCCGTCCGGGTCCAGCTCGACTGCGTCGGCGGGCTGATCGCCGACGTCACCCCCGGCTCGGCCGCCACGCTCGGCCTGGTGCCGGGCCGAGCGGTCTGGGCCTCGGTCAAGGCGACCGAGGTCAGGGTCTACGGCGCGTCCGGCTGACCCGCTACCCTCGGCCCATGTCTGCGGACCCCCCACTGCCCCCCGGCCTTAACGCCGCCCACGAGGCCCCGGACCGGAACCTGGCGCTGGAGCTCGTCCGGGTCACCGAGGCCGCCGCGATGTCTGCGGGTCGCTGGGTCGGTCGAGGTGACAAGAACGGCGCCGACGGCGTCGCGGTGAACGCGATGCGCGCGCTGATCTCCACCGTCGGCATGCGCGGCGTGGTCGTGATCGGGGAGGGCGAGAAGGACGACGCGCCGATGCTCTTCAACGGCGAGGAGGTCGGCGACGGGACCGGGCCGGAGTGCGACGTCGCGGTGGACCCGATCGACGGGACGACGCTGGCGGCGAAGGGGATGGCCAACGCCATCGCCGTGATGGCGGTCGCTCCGCGCGGCTCGATGTACGACCCCTCGGCCGTGTTCTACATGGAGAAGCTCGTCGCAGGCCCGGACGCCGTCGACGTTGTGGACATCCGGTTGCCCGCGGCGGAGAACATCCGTCGGGTGGCGAAGGCCAAGGGCAGCAGCGCCGAGGACGTCACCGTCGTCCTGCTCGACCGGCCCCTCCACGAGGCGCTGGCCGAGGAGATCCGGCGTACCGGCGCCCGGATCAAGTTCATC
>JBBPYL010000079.1:0-35342 GCA_038199935.1 Propionibacteriales bacterium
CGTCGGCTACGCCCGCATTCAACTGCACACCGCCAGCCCGGCCACGTCCGCCTCCCTGCCGGGGCTGCCCGCCGCCGAGGCGACCCGATTGCGGGACCGGCTGACCTCGCTCGGCGAGGCTCAGGCCGCCGGCCTGTGAGCGAGGAAGCCGAGCGAGGCACGAGCGAGCGCCCGAGTGAGCAATCCAGTCCTGTGAGCGAGGAAGCCGAGCGAGGCACGAGCGAGCGCCCGAGTGAGCAATCCGTGCCTGTGCACGATCCCGTCGGGTCTTTGGGCTCCATCCCTCCGGCCTCCATCCCTCCGGCCTCCGGCCCTCCGGTCTCCGTCCCCCGGAGGCTCTCCCCGTTGAGCCCCGTGGTGCGGGGCGGGATCTTCCTGGCCGCCACCCTGGCCGCGACCTGGCAGCGCCTGCTCTCCGGCAACCTCGGCATCGTCGGGCTCTTCCTGCTTGGCGTCGTGGTCCTCGGGGCGTTGGCCGGCGTCGTCTCGTGGCTACGGACGACGTACTGGATCGAGGGGGACGAGCTGCGCATCGACACCGGGGTGGTCTCGCGCCAGTCCCGCAAGATCCGCATCGACCGGCTCCAGGGAGTCGATGTCGTCCAGCCTGTGGCGGCCCGGCTGTTCGGGGTGGCCGAGGTGCGGATGGACACGGCCGGCGCCGACCGGGAGGGGGCGCTGCGCTTCGTCTCACTCGGGGAGGCGAACCGGCTGCGCGACGAGCTGCTGCGTCGTCGCGACACCGCACAGTCCTCGACCGAGGGTCCGCCGCCTCCCGAGGGTGCGGAGAGTTGGCGGGCGCCAGAGCAGGTCTTGGCCGTGCTCGACCTGCGCACGCTGCTGCTCAGTCTCCTCTTCGCGCCGGCCACCGTCTTACTCCTCGTCGGTGCGCTCGCCGTCGTCGTCGCCGTGTCCGCGGACGGGAGGGGCCTCGTGGTCACCGTCCTGCCTGCGGCCTTGGCGTCGGTGCTCCTCCAGCTCCGTCGGCTCTCGGGGTACTACGGATTCACCGTCGCGGCCGGCGAATCCGGCCTGCAGGTCCGTCGCGGACTGTTGGAGCGCAACACCCAGAGCATCGCGCTGGCCCGGGTGCAGGGCGTCGTGCTCACCGAGCCGTTCCTCTGGCGGCACTGGGGCTGGACCCGGCTCGACGTGTCCATCGCCGGCTACGGGACCGGAGGCGAGTCCGACGGTGCGCCGGCCGCCACCACGGTGCTGCCGGTGGCGGAGCGGGCGGCTGCCTTCGCACTGGCCAGGTACCTCCTGCACGGCGACGACGAGACCGGCCTCGAGGTCGATCCGGACGCGGTCGAGCTCAGTGCGCCTCCCCGTCAGGCCCGCTGGCTCGACCCGGTGGGTCGCCGGTTCACCGGTGCGGGGATGGGGCCGGACGTCGTAGTGTCCCGAACGGGCCGGTTCACCCGGCGGACCCACGTGGCCCGGCACGCCCGCATCCAGTCCCTGCGCCTGAGCCAGGGGCCGTGGCAACGACGGCTCGGCCTGGCCGACGTGCACCTGGACAGCCCCCCCGGTCCGACCCAGGTCGTCTGGCGCCACCGATCCGCAGTGGAGGCCCTGGATCTCCTCCAGCGCGCGCGGGAACTCGGCCGCGCGTCGCGGTGAGTGGGGTCAGTCGCGGGGTCCGGTGAGCAGACCGGGATCGACGTCCCCGGCGGCGCCGACCACCCACCAGAACGCGCCCAGCCCCGAGGGGTCGGCGAGCTCGGCGGCCTGCGTGGCGCGCGCGAGGGCGCGGACGTAGCCGGCCGGATCGGTGCGGGCCAGGCCGAGGTCGGGGCGTGCGCCCGAGACCCCCAGCCGACGCAGGGCGGTGCGCTGGCCGACCAGTGCGGCCCCCGTCACCTGTGCCACGGAGTCGACGGCCACGTGCGCGGTGACGTCGCGCGAGCCGTCGGGCAGGACCTCGACGCGGCTCCCGGAGCGGTAGGACGCCATCGACCCGAGCGGAGGCCGGTCGGCAGCGGTGTGTCCGTAGTCCACCGCGAGCGCCAGACCGCGGTCGACCCGGGAGACGACGTCGGACCAGGCCTGGTCCCGCGAGGAGCCGATCTCGGCCCGGGTGCCCGGCTCCGCCCCGTCCAGGGGCCACCAGCGCTCCAGCCACGCCGCCAGGGAGGCCGGGACGCTGGAGTGGTCGAGGCGACGTCCCCGTGACTCCCGACCGGTGGCCGGGTCCACGTGCAGCAGGTGCGGGTGGCCGTCCGGAGCGACCTCCGCGATGTGGCAGGGGATGTTGTCCAGCCACTCGTTGGCCACCACCAGGCCGTCGACGGCGGTGGGCAGCGCCGTGGTCCAGTCGACCGAGCCCGGCAGGTCCACCGGTCGCGGGGCCACCTCCACCCCCAGCAGGTCGAGGTCAGGGGCCAGGTCGGCCAACGTACGCAGCAGCTCGCCCCCGCCGGCACCGATGTCCACCACCGTGTCCAGGTCACAGGCACGGACCAGCCGCAGCAGGGCCTGGGCGAAGAGCGGCGAGGCGTGCACCGAGGTCCGGAAGTGGGCTCGAGGCGACTCCCGGCGGAAGAAGCCCGCCTCGCCGTACAGCGCGGCGTCCCACGCTGTGCGCCAGGACGGGTCGGGGCTGGGCGGCGGCAGCGCCGGGATGCCGAGCGGGGTCAGGCTGTTCATCGCGACGAGGCTAGCGGGGCGTCGGGGATCGGACCCTGCTCGGCCTGTGACCCACGACACCGGGCGGGGGGTTACTGCGCGCCGGTCGTCGCCGTAACCTGGCAGGACACACGTCACCGCACCGTCCGGTACCCCTCGTGGACTGGAACGAAGGGGAGAGTCGGATGGCCGTACTTGCTCGGGGACCTGCCACTGGGGAGACCTCCGCGCCACTGCGGGTCGGTGTCGTCGGCGCCGGTCGCGTCGGCTCTGTCCTGGCCGCGGCCCTGCGCGACGCCGGGCACACGATCTCCGCCGTCGCCGGAGAGTCTGCGGCGTCCATGACGCGCATCGAGACACTGCTGCCCGGGGTGATGGTGTCCAAGCCCACCGCGGTGGCGAGGTCGTGCGACCTGCTGTTGCTCACCGTGCCCGACGACATGCTGCCCAACGTGGTCGCCATGCTGGCCGCGAGCGGTGCCCTCCACCCGGGACAGCTGGTCGTGCACACCTCCGGCAAGCACGGTCTGGCCGTGCTTGCGCCTGCCGTGGAGGTGGGCGCGCACGGGCTGGCCATGCATCCGGCGATGACCTTCACCGGCACCGACGTCGACCTCGCCCGGCTGGCCGGCTGCCACGTCGGGGTGACCAGCACGGAGCGGACGCAGCCGGTCGCCGAGCGCCTGGTGGCCGACCTGGGCGGCACACTGGTCGTGGTCCCCGAGGAGCGCCGCGTGCTCTACCACGCCGGCCTGGCGCACGGCGCGAACCACTTGGTCACGCTGGTCGCGCAGGCCATGGACCTGCTCCGGGCCGCGGGGGCCGAGGACCCGGCGGCCACCCTGCGCCCGCTCCTGGGTGCGACGCTGGAGAACGCGCTGGCCTACGGCGACGCGGCGCTGACCGGTCCGATCGGGCGGGGAGACGTCACCACCGTGGCGGCTCACCTGGTCGACGTCTCCGCCGCCGAGCCGGCGGTCCTGCCCACCTACGTCGCGATGGCCCGGGCCACCGTGGAGCGGGCCGAGGCCGACGGCCGCCTGCTGCCGATGCGGGCCCGCGCACTGCGCGGCGTGCTCGACGACGCCGTGCCGGCCGCACGGACCGACGCGTGAGCGGATCGTCCGCGCCGCAACCCACTCTCACCCCTGCCGAGCTCGACGCGGCCCTGGCCGGCACCCGGCTCGCCGGCGAGCGGGTCGCGCTGGTGCCGACCATGGGTGCCCTGCACCGCGGCCACGGGGCCCTGATGACCCAGGCCCGCGAGGCCGTAGGCGAGCACGGGCTCGTCGTGGTCTCGGTCTTCGTCAACCCGCTGCAGTTCGGGGCCGGGGAGGACCTCGACCGCTACCCCCGCACCGAGGAGGGGGACCTGGCGCTGTGCGCCGACCACGGTGTGGACGTCGTCTTCTCCCCGTCGGTGCAGACGGTCTACCCCGGCGGGGATGCCCGGGTCAGCGTGGACCCCGGCCCGCTGGGCGAGGTGCTGGAGGGAGCCTCGCGCCCCGGGCACTTCCGCGGGGTGCTCACCGTGGTGGCCAAGCTCATCGGCCTGGTGCGGCCCGAGCTGGCGACGTTCGGTGAGAAGGACTACCAGCAGCTCGTGCTGATCCGGAGGATGGTCGAGGACCTGTTTCTGCCCGTAGAGGTCCTGGCGGTCCCCACGGTCCGCGAGGACGACGGCCTGGCCCTCTCCTCCCGCAACCGCTACCTCGACGAGTCACGCCGCAGCACGGCAGCGGCCGTGGCCCGTGCCCTGGGGGCCGGGCAGGCGGCGGGGTCGCACGGCGCCGAGGCGGTGCTGGAGGCCGGCGGCGCGGTGCTGCGCGACGCCGGCATCGACGAGGTCGACTACCTTGCCCTGACCTCCCCGGCCCTGACCGCCGCTCCCGCGGTCGGGCCGGCCCGGCTCCTCACAGCGGTAAGGGTGGGATCGACCCGGCTCATCGACAACCGGGCGCTGTACCTGAGCGAGCGGGGATGAGGATCCGCCTGCTCCACCCAGGTCATAGTCTCAGCGGATGAGCACCCTCCCGGCGCGGTTGAGCGCGTCCACCCCCGGCTGGACGACGTACGCCGACGTGGTCGTCATCGGCTCGGGCATCGCCGGTCTGACCGCCGCGCTCCGGCTGCGCGAGGCCGGGTCGGTCATGGTCGTGACCAAGGACATCCTCAGCGCCGGCTCGACCCGATGGGCCCAGGGCGGGATCGCCGCCGCCCTCGGGCCGGGCGACACCCCCGAGCAGCACCTGCAGGACACGCTCGTCGCCGGTGCCGGCCTGTGCGAGGAGACTGCAGTGCGGGCGTTGGTCACCGAGGGCCCGGACGCCGTCCGCGGGCTCATCGCGCTTGGCACCCACTTCGACCACACCGACGGCGGGGAGCTCTCGCTGACCCGGGAGGGTGGGCACCTGCGCGACCGCATCGCGCACGCCGGTGGTGACGCGACAGGCGCGGAGATCCAGCGGGCACTGGTCGCGGCGGTGCACGCCGCACCCGACGTGGAGGTGATCGAGCACGCCCTGGTCCTCGACCTGATCCCTGGTGAGGGTGGCGGGATCGCCGGAGTGACCTTGCACGTGATGGGCGAGGGGCAGCGCGACGGCGTCGGCGCGGTGCACTGCCGGGCCGTCGTGCTCGCCTCCGGCGGGCTGGGCCAGGTCTACTCCGCGACCACCAACCCCTCGGTCTCGACCGGGGACGGCATGGCGCTGGCCCTGCGGGCCGGAGCGGTCCTCCGCGACCTCGAGTTCGTGCAGTTCCACCCCACAGTGATGTGGCTGGGCGCGGACTCGGTCGGCCAGCAGCCGCTGATCTCCGAGGCCGTGCGGGGCGAAGGGGCGTTCCTCGTCGACGACGGCGGGGTGCGGTTCATGCAGGGTCAGCACGAGCTCGCCGACCTCGCTCCGCGTGACGTCGTGGCCAAGGCCATCATGCGTCGGATGCGCGAGGGCGGCGTCGAGCACGTGTGGCTCGACGCCCGGGGTTTCGGGGCCCAGAAGTGGGAGCGGCGCTTCCCCACCATCCTGGCCACCTGCCGCGCGCACGGGATCGACCCGGTGACCGACCTGCTCCCCGTCGCACCGGCCTGCCACTACGCGTCGGGCGGGGTGGCCACCGACATGGTCGGCCAGAGCTCGGTCCCGGGGCTCTTCGCCTGCGGCGAGGTGGCGTGTTCGGGCGTGCACGGCGCCAACCGGCTGGCCTCGAACTCCCTGCTGGAGGGCCTGGTCTTCTCCCAGCGGATCGCCGGGCACCTCGTCGAGGGCCTGCCCGAGCGTCGTGAGCCCGCGCACGAGGACCGTGCGACGGGGCTGGTGGACGGTGGCGTCCGCACCAGCCTCCAGGCCGTGATGACCGAGCAGGTCGGCGTCCTGCGCTCGCGCGAGGGTCTCAGCGAGGCCGTCATCGCCCTTGAGGGGATCGCCGGCTCGTCCGGGGCCACAGCCGGCGTGACGGCGTGGGAGACCACGAACCTGCTCACGGTCAGCCGGGCGCTGGTCGCCGCCGCGCTGGCCCGCGAGGAGACCCGGGGCTCGCACTGGCGCGAGGACTTCCCCGGCCGCGACGACGAGGAGTGGCTGGTCCACCTCGACGTGACCATGGCCTCCGGCGTACCGCGGCTGGTCAGCACTCCACGCGACGCAACCGTCGCGTGGGCCACCCCGGCAGGAGACCGCGCATGAACGTCCGCACCGCGCCCGAGCAGTTGCCCGCCGACCTCGTCGCCGACCTTGAGTCGGCCGGCCTCGACCCCGCCCGCGTCTACGCCGACGTCCTGGCTGCGCTGGAGGAGGACCTGCCCGGCGAGGACGTGACCAGCGCCGCGACCATCGACCCCGCCGCGGTGGACACCGCCGACCTGGTGGCGCGTGCCGACGGCGTGGTGGCGGGGTTGGCCGTGGCCGAGCTCGCGTTCCGGCTGGTCGTCGGCACCGGCCTCCAGCTGGACCGTCCCGTCGCCGACGGAGCGACGGTGACCCGGGGTGAGGTGCTGATGAGCGTCACCGGCCCGGTGAGCCTGCTGCTCACCGCCGAGCGCACGGCGCTGAACTACCTGTGCCACCTCTCCGGCGTGGCCACCGCGACCGCCCGGTGGGTCTCCGCCCTGGAGGGGACCGGCGCCCGGGTGCGCGACACGCGCAAGACGACGCCCGGCTTCCGCGTGCTGGAGAAGTACGCGGTGCGGTGCGGTGGCGGGGTGAACCACCGCACCAGCCTCTCGGACCAGGCGCTGGTCAAGGACAACCACGTGCTCGCCGCCGGCGGGGTGGTCCCGGCGTACCGGGCGGTGCAGGCGCGCTACCCCGGACTGCCCTGCCAGGTCGAGGTGACCACGCTCGACCAGCTGGGCGAGCTCCTCGCGGTCGGCGCGGAGGACATCCTGCTGGACAACATGACCACCGAGCAGATGGCTGAGGCGGTCCGGGTCACCGCGGGGCGGTCCCGGCTGGAGGCCTCCGGTGCGTTGACGCTGGACCGCGCGGAGGAGGTCGGGTCGACCGGCGTCGACTTCCTGGCCGTGGGTGGCCTCACGCACTCGTCCCCGGTGCTCGACGTGGCGATGGACCTGCGGGACTCCTGATGCTGCTGTGCGCCGACATCGGCAACAGCCACACGGTCGTCGGTCTCGTCGAGAACGGCGAGGTGCTGGACCACTGGCGGCTGGCCACCGACGAGCGGCGGACGGCCGACGAGTGGGGCGTGCTGCTCGGCGGCCTGCTCCTCAGCTCCCCAGTCGAGGCTCCCCTCGACGGGGTGGCCATGTGCGCGACGGTGCCCTCGGTCCTCGGCGAGTGGCGGGCGATGCTCCGCGCCTACCACGGCGACGTCCGGCACATCGTGGTGGAGCCCGGCGTCCGCACCGGTGTGCCAGTGCTGATGGACAACCCGCGCGAGGTCGGTGCCGACCGGATCGTCAACGCCCTCGCCGCCGCCCAGCTCTTCGTCGGGCCCACGATCGTGGTGGACTTCGGCACCGCGACGACCTTCGACGTGGTCACCGCGGCTGGGCAGTACGTCGGCGGGGCGATCGCGCCGGGCATCGAGATCTCCCTGCAAGCGCTCGGTCGACGAGGGGCGCAGCTGCGCAGCGTCGAGCTGGTCCGGCCGCGCTCGGTCATCGCCAAGAACACGGTCGAGGCTCTGCAGTCCGGCGTCCTCTACGGCGTGGCCAGCCAGGTGGACGGGCTGGTCGCGCGGATGGTGGCCGAGCTTGGGCTCCAGTCGGCCCAGGTCCAGGTGGTCGCGACCGGCGGGCTGGCGCCGCTGGTGCTCGAGGAGTGCGGGTGCTTCACCGCGCACGAGCCGTGGCTGACGCTGCTGGGCCTCGAGATCGTCTACCACCGCAACTGCTGACCGGGAGCGGGCCGCGCGGTCGATAGGGTGCGCGCATGAGTGAACCGCCCCCCGTGGCCTCGGCGAACGACGACGTCTCCGAGCAGATGCGGGTCCGGCTGGAGAAGCGGATGCGACTGGTGGAGTCTGGGCGCGGCGCCTACCCGGTCGGCGTCCCGCGCGATCGCACCTTGGCCGCGATCCGGGGGCAGTACGACGCGCCGCTGGAGGCCGGCGACCTTGCGCCCGACACCCGTACCGAGGACCTGGTCGCCGTCGCCGGTCGGGTGATCTTCCTGCGCAACACCGGCAAGCTGTGCTTCGTCCGCCTGCGCGAGGGCGACGGCACCGAGCTCCAGGTCATGCTCTCGCTGGCCGACGTCGGCGAGGAGGAGCTGGCCGAGTTCAAGGCCCTGGTCGACCTCGGTGACCTGTTGGCGGTCGAGGGCGAGGTGGTCACCAGCCGCCGGGGCGAGCTCTCGGTGCGGGCCACGTCGTGGTCGATGGCGGCCAAGACGCTGCGGCCCCTGCCCAACGAGCACCGCCCGCTCTCCGACGAGGCACGGGTGCGGCTGCGCTACCTGGACATGATCGTCAGCCCCCAGGCCCGGGAGATGGTCCGGACCAAGGCGACGGTGCTCAGGTCGCTGCGCGCTACCTTGGACTCGCGGGAGTTCGTCGAGGTGGAGACCCCGATCCTCCAGTTGACCAACGGCGGGGCCGCGGCGCGTCCCTTCCGCACCCACCTCAACGCCTTCGACCAGCCGATGCTGCTGCGGATCGCGCTCGAGCTGGACCTGAAGAAGGCGATGATCGGCGGGGTCGACCGGGTCTACGAGATCGGCCGGACCTTCCGCAACGAGGGCCTCGACTCCACCCACGCCGCCGAGTTCTCCATGCTGGAGGCCTACCAGGCCTACGGTGACATCGCCACGATGAAGGACCTGGTCCGGGCGCTGGTGCTCGACGCCGCCCGGGCCGTGGGCCGCACCGTCGTCCCCGCCCGCGATGGCGGCGAGATCGACCTGGAGGTGCCCTGGCGCTCGGCCAGCGTGCTGGATCTGGTCAGCGAGGCGGTCGGGGAGCCGGTGGGCACCGACACCACGAGGGAGGTCCTGCTCCGGCTGGGGGCGGAGAGGGACGTCGAGCTCCAGCCGCAGTGGAACGACGCCGAGATCGTCCTCGAGCTCTACGAGCAGCTCGTCGAGCACACCCTGCTCACGCCGACCTTCGTCGAGGACTACCCCGCGGCGGTCCGTCCGCTGGCCAAGCCGCACCGGGACAAGCCCGGTCTGGTCGAGGCCTTCGACCTCATCATCAACGGGGTCGAGCTGTCCCCTGCCTACACCGAGCTCAACGACCCGGTGATCCAGCGCCATCGGCTCGAGGCCCAGTCGCTGCTCGCCGCGGCCGGTGACGCTGAGGCGATGGACCTGGACGAGGCCTTTCTCAAAGCCATGGAATACGGCATGCCGCCGGCCGGCGGAATGGGTCTCGGGGTGGACCGTCTCGTGATGTTGCTCACCGGCGCGGGTATTCGCGAGACGATTCTTTTTCCGCTGCTGCGGCCCGAATGAGCGCGAGTTCGCCGTACCTGCCCACGATCACGGTGACCTGCGATTACGTCGTGCGGGTAGGCCACTGGGCAGGGCCGCGCTCGGATAGCTAGACCGATTAGCCCTGGGTTGATCCGCGGCACTATCGTGCGGAGACTGTCTGCATTCTCCACGGAGGAATTCGATTCCTCGCGTACGAAAGGCTCCTCCATGGCACAGCGAGTCAATGTCGTTCTGGTCGACGATCTCGACGACTCCGACGCGACCGAGACCGTGACCTTCGGCCTCGACGGGGTGGACTACGAGATCGACCTCAGCGACGAGCACGCGGCCCAGCTGCGTGAGGCCCTCTCCCTCTACATCGGCCACGGCCGACGTACCGGTGGGCGCCGCAAGTCGGCCTCCGCCGCCGCTCCGAAGTCCACCGCAGGCGGGGCCAGCGCGGCCGAGGTCCGCGCCTGGGCGCGCGAGAACGGCTGGGACGTGCCCGAGCGTGGCCGCGTCTCAGCCGACGTGCGTGAGGCGTACGACGCCGCGAACTGACGTGGGGCCCCTAGGGCAGGCGGCGACGGCCGGGCAGGTCGTCGCCGCGCCGCCCTGGCCCCCGGCGTGTTCGCTGTGGGCGAAGGCCCTCACGGCCCGTGGGCGGAACACGTAGGCTGAGCCAGGAGTTGAGCCTGACGTGACCACCGCCCGGTGGTCACACCCAGATTGACCAGTTGGGTGGGGCCACGAAGGTCCTGCGACACGGTTCCGCCGCCGAGCGGAGCACAGTGCGAGGAGCGATGCATATGTTCGAGCGGTTCACAGACCGGGCCCGTCGGGTGGTCGTGCTGGCGCAGGAAGAAGCCCGCATGCTCAGCCACAACTACATCGGCACCGAGCACATCCTCCTGGGCCTGATCCACGAGGGCGAGGGTGTCGCGGCCAAGGCGCTGGAGAGCCTCGGCATCTCCCTGGAGGCCGTACGCGCTCAGGTCGAGGAGATCATCGGCCAGGGCCAGCAGGCGCCCAGCGGCCACATCCCCTTCACCCCCCGGGCCAAGAAGGTCCTCGAGCTCTCGCTGCGCGAGGCCCTCCAGCTCGGCCACAACTACATCGGCACCGAGCACATCCTGCTCGGCCTGATCCGTGAGGGCGAAGGCGTCGCCGCACAGGTCCTGGTCAAGCTCGGCGCGGACCTGAACCGGGTCCGCCAACAGGTCATTCAGCTGCTCTCCGGCTTCCAGGGCAAGGAGACCGCCACCGCCGGCGCTCCGGCCGAGGGCGCGCCGTCGTCCTCGCTCGTGCTCGACCAGTTCGGTCGCAACTACACCCAGGCCGCCCGCGAGGGGAAGCTCGATCCGGTCATCGGTCGCGAGAAGGAGATCGAGCGGGTCATGCAGGTGCTCTCCCGGCGCACCAAGAACAACCCGGTGCTGATCGGCGAGCCCGGTGTCGGCAAGACGGCGTGCGTCGAGGGCCTGGCGCAGGCCATCGTCCGCGGCGACGTGCCGGAGACGCTCAAGGACAAGCAGATCTACTCCCTCGACCTCGGTTCTCTGGTCGCCGGGTCGCGCTACCGCGGTGACTTCGAGGAGCGCCTGAAGAAGGTGCTCAAGGAGATCAAGACCCGCGGCGACATCATCTTGTTCATCGACGAGCTGCACACCCTGGTGGGTGCCGGCGCGGCCGAGGGCGCGATCGACGCCGCCTCCATCCTCAAGCCGATGCTGGCGCGGGGCGAGCTGCAGACCATCGGCGCGACGACGCTCGACGAGTACCGCAAGCACCTGGAGAAGGACGCCGCCCTCGAGCGGCGCTTCCAGCCGATCCAGGTCCAGGAGCCCTCGATCGCGCACACGATCGAGATCCTCAAAGGCCTGCGGGACCGGTACGAGGCGCACCACCGGGTGACGATCACCGATGAGGCGCTCGTCGCCGCGGCGACGCTGGCCGACCGGTACGTCTCGGACCGCTTCCTCCCCGACAAGGCGATCGACCTGATCGACGAGGCGGGTTCGCGCCTGCGGATCCGTCGGATGACCGCCCCGCCGGACCTGCGCGACTTCGACGACAAGATCGCCGACGTTCGCATGCGCAAGGAGGGGGCGATCGACAGCCAGGACTTCGAGCTGGCCGCGTCCCTGCGTGACGAGGAGAAGAAGCTGATCCTCGCCAAGGGCGAGCGGGAGAAGCAGTGGAAGGCCGGCGACATGGACGTCGTGGCCGAGGTCGACGAGGAGCTCATCGCCGAGGTCCTTGCCGTGGCCACCGGCATCCCGATCGTCAAGCTCTCCGAGGAGGAGTCGACGCGGCTGCTCAAGATGGAGGACGAGCTGCACAAGAGGGTCATCGGCCAGGAGGAGGCCGTCAGGGCGCTGAGCCGGGCGATCCGTCGTACCCGCGCCGGCCTGAAGGACCCCAAGCGTCCCGGCGGCTCGTTCATCTTCGCCGGCCCGTCCGGCGTCGGGAAGACCTGGCTGTCCAAGACGCTGGCCGAGTTCCTCTTCGGTGACGAGGACGCGCTCATCCAGCTTGACATGAGCGAGTTCAGCGAGAAGCACACCGTCTCCCGCCTGTTCGGCTCGCCTCCGGGCTACGTCGGCTACGAGGAGGGTGGCCAGCTGACCGAGAAGGTCCGCCGCAAGCCGTTCTCGGTCGTGTTGTTCGATGAGGTCGAGAAGGCGCACCCGGACATCTTCAACTCGCTGCTGCAGATCCTCGAGGAGGGTCGGCTCACCGACTCCCAGGGTCGGGTGATCGACTTCAAGAACACCGTCATCATCATGACCACGAACCTGGGGACCCGGGACATCAGCAAGGGCGTCAACCTGGGCTTCCAGCAGGGCAGCGACGTCCAGGGCAGCTACGACCGGATGAAGGCGAAGGTCACCGAGGAGCTCAAGCAGCACTTCCGGCCCGAGTTCCTCAACCGTGTCGACGAGATCGTCGTCTTCCCGCCGCTGACCAAGGCCCAGATCGTCTCCATGGTCGACAACATGGTCGCCGGCGTGGACCTGCGGCTGCGCGATCGCGACATGTCGATGGAGCTCACCCAGGACGCCAAGGACCTGCTCGCCACCCGGGGGTTCGACCCGGTCCTCGGTGCGCGGCCGCTGCGACGCACGGTGCAGCGCGAGATCGAGGACAACCTGGCCGAAAAGATGCTGTTCGGCGAGGTCGGTCCCGGCCAGATCGTGCTGGTCGGCGTCGAGGGCGAAGGCGTCGAGGCGAAGTTCACCTTCGAAGGAACCTCGAAGAACGAGCTCGACGACCTCCCGCTGATCGAGGACGCTCTCGAGGAGCCGATCGAGGAGCCCGCCACCACCGGGGACGGCGAGTAGCACTCAGCAGGCAGCACGCAGGACCCAGCAGACCCCGATCGGCCTCCAGCGGATCGGGGTCTGTGTTGTCCCGGCTGTCTTGTGCTGTCAGTGCGCGCTGTGCAGGTTGAGCATCAGCACGCCGGCGATGATCAGGCCCAGGGCGAACGACTTCTGCACGTCCCACGGGTCCTGGAGCACCAGGACACCCACCAGGGCGATCCCGGCGGTGCCCAGGCCCGACCAGACCGCGTACGCCACGGAGACGGGGATGTCGCGGATCACGACCGCGAGCAGCCAGATCGACAGCGCGTAGCCGCCGAGCACCAGCGCCGTCCACACCGGGTCACGGAAGGAGTTGGTCCGGGGCAGAGCGGCGGTGGCCGCGACCTCGACCACGATGGCCGAGACCAGCAGCACCCAGGCGGTGATCACAAAGGGGTCCTCTCCGAAGCGGTGGTGGGTGCGAGACGTCCCCCGAATGTAGTGCCGGCCCCGATCAGGGCAGGGCGTAGGTCTGCGGACCGACCTGGGCGAGCAGCCCGTCGGTGAGCAGCGAGGACAGGCAGCGCTCACGCTGCTCGGCCGCGGGCCACACGCCGTCGAGTGAGCGCCGGTGCACGGGGCCGGTGTTGTCGCGGACCAGGCCCAGCAGCCGGCCGCGGCACTGGCGGTCGGTCCCGGCGAAGGCCTGGGCGCGGCGCGGAGGTCCGTCGTAGGCGGGGGAGCCTGCGGCCCGCCAGGCGCAGAGGTCCCGGACCGGGCACCGTGGGCAGGCCGGGTTCCGGGCGATGCAGACCAGGGCGCCGAGCTCCATGGTGGCCGCGGCCCAGGTGGCGACCTCCGTGTCGTCCTCGGGCAGCACCGAGAGGGCCAGGTCGCGCTCCGCGCGGGTGACCGAGGGGCCGGGCAGCTCGGCCCCGGCCAGCAGACGACCGAGCACGCGGCGGACGTTGGTGTCGAGCACGACGTGGCGTCGGCCGTAGGCGAAGGAGGCCACCGCCGCGGCGGTGTAGTCGCCGACGCCGGGCAGGGTGCGGAGCACGTCGTAGCTCGCAGGCACCTCTCCCGCATGGTGGGTGACGATCTCGGTCGCCGCCGCGTGCAGCCGCAACGCGCGCCGGGGGTAGCCCAGGCGCCCCCAGGCGCGCACGGCCTCACCGGTCCCGACCGCGGCCAGGTCACTCGGGCGGGGCCAGGTCGCGAGCCACTGGGTGTAGACCGGGAGCACCCGCGCCACTGGCGTCTGCTGGAGCATGAACTCGCTGACCAGCACCCCCCAGGCGGGGGCGTCGGGGTCGCGCCAGGGGAGCGTGCGCGCGTGGTCGGCGTACCACTCCAGGACGCGATCGTGGAGTTCGGACATGGTGTGGCCAGGATATCGACCCCACCAGTCACACCAGCCACGGAGAGCCTCCCTCGAGAGGCTGCGGACCGCCGTTAGCGTGAGCGGCATGACGCCTGTGTACCGCCCTCGCGGCCCGCTCCCGGCCCGGGTGTACTGGACCCGCCGCGTCCTCGTCCTCACCCTTGCGCTGGCCCTGGTCTTCGGCCTCGCCCACGTACTGGGGGCTGCCGGCGGCCCGGGCGAGCAGGCCGCGACGGTCGCCGGAGGAACGGCGGGGGGAGCCTCACCGTCGTCGGCGGGCTCGCCTCAGGCGAGCCCCAGCGCGAGGGAGAAGACCGCCGCGGAGAAGGCCGAGGCCAGGGCGGCGCGAAAGGCGCGACGGACGAAGAGGGCCGCGGCCCGCGACCGGGCGGCTGAGGAGGCTCGGCTCGAGCAGGCGCGCGAGGCCGCCCGGACACCCCCGTCGGGGACCTGCACGACCAGCGACTTGGTGGCCACCCCGGAGGTGCGGGGCGACTCCTACGCTGGCGGGCCGGTGCGCTTCCGGATCACCCTGACCACGCTGACCAATCCCGCCTGCACGTGGACCGCGTCGAAGACCTCGCTGGTGGTCAGGGTGACCTCGGGGTCGGACCCGATCTGGACGACGCAGGAGTGTCTGGCCGCGATCCCGACGCGCAACGTCGTCGTACGCCCGAAGGCCGGGTCCTACATCGAGGTGATCTGGCGAGGTCAGCGCTCCAACGAGGGCTGCACCCGGTCCGCGGAGTGGGCCGAGCCGGGGTGGTACCACGTCGACAGCGCGGTCTACGGGGGCGAGGCGGCCGACCTCCAGTTTGAGTTGCGTACGCCGCCGCGACCCACGATCACGCTCCCCGCCCGCCCGAAGAAGTCCGACGCCGCGACGGGTGAGGACACGAAGACTGACCAGAAGAAGGCGGCCCAGAAGAAGGCTGACCAGGGGACGTCCGCCGACTAGCGGTGGACCTGGCTGGTCGTCGGTCGTCGGTCATCGGCGCGCGGCGAGACGATCACGCAGCTGCTCGAGGCCCGGCCCGTGAAGCTCCCCGAGCGCGGTGGAGCGGCCGGACGCAGTAAGGGCGAGGGCCTCGCTGGGGCCGGCAACCT
The DNA here is from genome assembly GCA_038199935.1 of Propionibacteriales bacterium. Lineage (GTDB taxonomy): Bacteria > Actinomycetota > Actinomycetes > Propionibacteriales > Nocardioidaceae > Nocardioides_B. The sequence goes on from JBBPYL010000079.1 coordinate 15,303, forward strand.
CCGGTCCCTCTCCCCAGGCCCAGTCCTGGTCTGTCGCGCGCAGGTGCAGACCCGCGAGCCGACGCGTGGGGACGAGGCCGGGGACGCCCGAGGGCAGCCAGTCGAGGACCATCCGCCAGTCGTCGAGGCTGACGTCGTCGGCCAGGCCGAGCGGTCGCGCACAGTCTCGGAGGTGGACACACCCGTCGGTCATCTGACCCATGGGTCCGACCCCTGGGGCCTTGACCTGGACGTGCGCCTGGTCGCGCAGCAGCGTCGTGAGGTCTCCGACCGGTCGCAGCGCGAGCTCTCGCGCGACCGCCTCGTTGGCTCGGTCGACCGAGCCGCGGGCGCGGACGAGCTGTCGGACGAAGCCGCCCAGGCTTCCGGCCATCGGCATCACTAGGTGGCCGAGAACCTCACGCACCGTCCAGGCCTCGCACAGGCTGGCGGTCTCGAGCTGGTGCTCGTCGAGACGGTCGAAGAAGTCGGCCAGCAGGACGCGGTTGGCAGCGGTGCGAGCAGGGACGTCCATCCGGCCAGGATACGAGCGACGGGGACTAGCCGTGGTGGGTCGGTGAGGGGTGTCTCGCGCCGTGGTGATCGACGGTGATGGTCGGGGCGGGGCCGAGCAGCGGGCTGCTCCAGGTGTAGGTGCCGTCCCGGTTGCGGGTGTAGCTCCAGTGGCCGTGGGTCTTCATCCGGTGGTGCCGCCGGCAGAGCGGCGCGAGATTCTCAGGTCGCGTCTGCGGTTCGGGTGCGTCAGGCGGTTGAGGGGACCACGACACCTCCGGGGGAGGAGCGTCGGGCGGTCGGTAGGGGGTGATGTGGTCGAGGTCACAGCCACGAGAACGCTGCGTGCAGCCAGGGAAGACGCAGCGGGGATCCCGCAGGACCACCGCCTCGCGCACCCACGTCGGAGGCACACGGGTCTCGGTACCGACCCGCCGCTCGGGGTTCTCGGCCAGGTCGAGCACCGGCCGCACGGTCACGTGGTCGGTGCGACCCAGCCAGCGCTGGAGCAGAGCGAGGGTCATCGCGCCGTGCTGCTCGGCGTGGACGAGGCTCGTCGTGGCGTCGAGGTGCAGGTAGAGCGTGGTCTCGCCCACCCGAGGCGACCACGACACCCGGTGAGCCGAGGATGACGCCGACCCCGCCACCGGCGCAGGAACGGCCCCGTGTGCGTTCATCTGGTCCGCACCGAGTGCCGTGGCGCCGCTGAGCGTGGCGGGCGTGGTGGCGGCGACGAGGTCGAGAGTGCGCTGGGGGTCCGCCAGCACCCCGACCGCGCGGGCCCGACGGAGATCGAGCGGATCGGCGTCGCCGTACGTCGCCAGAGCGGCAGCGAGGTCCGTAATGGTCGCGTCGAAGGCGAGAGCGTCATGGGTGTCGGCCAAGATCGTGACCCGGCTGGTCGCGGTGGACTCACGGTGGTCGGTCCACACGCCGCGGGCCGCGAGTGCGACCTGCTCGCGGGCCTCGGCAACCTCGGGGGCGTGCTGGAGCAACGCGTCGTGCACCAAGGCGGCGAGGTTCGGGACGCGGTTGCGGCGGGCTGCGACGGCGAGGTGTCGGTCGACGAACGCGGCCACCGGTGCGGGCAGGTCACGGGTGGCGGTCGTGACCTGGCGGGCCCGCCACGGTTGCAGGTGACCGGCGAGCACCAGGGCCCACAGTCGGGGCAGCCGGTGTCGCAGCTCGAGAGCGTCGCCGACCAGGCGTCGGGCCGCGTCCCCACTGATGCCGAGCGTGACCGCGAGGTCCTCCGGGGCGAACTCGGCCACCGACGGCGCTCCCGGACCGGCCAGCTGGACCGCCTGCTCCCCACCCAGCACCGGCTCACCGCCCCGGGCAGACCTCCCGGCGGTCCGGCCGTGTCCGTGCGCACCCACCTCCTCGCCCGGGCTCAGGTCGGCCAGCTGGCCCGCCAGCACGAGCAGGTCCGCCTCGCTCCGGTCCGCCACCCGGCGGGCCTGCGCCGCCGCGGCCAGAACGCCGCGCGCGCTCAGTGCTTCTGCTGCGTCGCGATCGAGAATGTCGAACATACGTTCGACTGTAGCCTCTCGCATCGACAGAAAAGTCGACCGGCCCAGCCGACCCAGGCACCCCGACCGACCCCGCCGATCCTGAGGACCCTCGACCCGACCGATCACGCGACTCGAGGAGAGTCTCCGCGCGGTCATGCTCCGCCTTTCCGCCTAGCGCCGAGAACCCTCAGACGTAGCGCTCGAGGATGCTGGACTCCGCCAGCCGGGAGAGCCCCTCGCGCACGCTGCGGGCCCGCAGCTCGCCCACGCCCTCGACGGCCTGGAGGTCCTCGGTGCTCGCCGAGAGCAGCTTCTGTAGGCTGCCGAAGTGGTCCACGAGGCGTTCGACGACGGTGGCGGGAAGCCGGGGGACCTTGGCCAGCAGGCGGAAGCCCCGCGGGGTCGCGGCCGAGTCGAGGCTCTCGCTGGCGCCCAGGCCGAGCGAGCGGGAGACCGCGGCGACGTCGACCAGGTCGGTGGGGGACAGGCCGCCCAGGTCGCGCAGGACGTCGTCGGGGCTCCGGTTGCGCCGGGTGGTCGGCAGGTAGTCCCGGATCACCAGCTCGCGCTCCAGGTCCACGCCGGTGACGAGCTCGTCGAGCTGGAGGGACAGCAGCCGGCCGTCCGTGCCCAGCTCGAGCACGTAGTCCTCGATCTCCCGGGCGATGCGGGTGACCATCTCCAGGCGCTGCGCCACCACCGCGACGTCGCGGTGGGTGACCAGGTCCTCGATCTCCAGCGCGGACAGAGTGCTGGAGACCTCGTCGAGGCGCATCTTGTAGCGCTCGAGGGTGGCCAGCGCCTGGTTGGCCCGGGACAGGATCGAGCCGGAGTCCTCCAGCACGTAGCGGATCTCCCCGACGTAGACCGCGATGATCTGCATCGACTGGGAGACCGAGATGACGGGGTAGCCGCTCTGTCGGGCCACCCGGTCGGCGGTGCGGTGCCGGGTGCCGGTCTCCTCGGAGTAGATCGACGGGTCCGGCATCAGGTGCACTGCGGCGTGCAGGATGCGGACCGCGTCCCGATCCAGGATGATCGCGCCGTCCATCTTGGCCAGCTCACGGAGCCCGGTGTCGGTGAACGGCACGTCGAGGCTGAAGCCACCGGTGGAGATCGAGTCGACGACCTTGTCCGAGCCGAGCACGATCAACGCCCCGGTACGGCCGCGGAGGATGCGTTCGAGCCCCTCACGCAGCACGGTGCCCGGGGCGATGCTGGCCAGTGTGGTCCGCAGACGCTGGGTGTCCTCAGACCGTTCGCTCGCTGCCACTGTGCCCCCTCTCGGATGTGTCGACCCCTGAGGTCGATCCACCTGGTCGGAAGTCTAGGGGAGGTGGACGTCGTCCCTGTCCTCCCGCGCTCAGACCACCCCGAGGGTCGGCCGGTCCGGCCGGCGCCCCTGGGTCCGGAACACCGGGGTGCTGTCGGCCTTGGCCAGGTCGAGGACCCGCAGGGCCGCGTCGAGGTCGGGGACGCCGACCACCTCCATCTCGCCCACCCGACGCGAGTGGACACCGCTGCCCTCGGCCGCCTCCATGGGCACGATCGCGCCACGGAAGCCCAGCCTGGCTGCCTCGGCGATCCGCTGCGGCATGTCGCGGACTCGTCGGATCTCGCCGGCCAAGCCGATCTCGCCGATGGCCACCACATCGGTCGGGACCTCGCGCGCCTTCCAGGCCGACGCGATCGCGATCGCGCTGGCGAGGTCGGCCGAGGACTCCTGGATGCGCACCCCGCCCACCGTGGAAGCGAAGACGTCTTGGTGGTGGAGGCTGATCCGGCAGCGCTGGTGCAGGACGGCCACCAGCATCGCCATCCGGGACCCGTCCAGGCCCGAGGTGGTCCGGCGCGGTCGCTCGGCCGCCGAGGGCGTCACCAGCGCCTGCACCTCGGCCAGGATCGGTCGTCGGCCCTCCATCACCACGCTGACGCAGGTGCCGGTGACCGGGTGGTGGTGGCGGGCCACGAACAGGCCGGTCGGGTCGGTCACGGCGACGATCCCCTCGCCGGACAGGTCGAAGCAGCCCACCTCGTCGACTGGCCCGAAGCGGTTCTTCACCGCCCGGACCATCCGCAGCCGGGAGCTGCGCTCGCCCTCGAAGTGCAGCACCACGTCGACGAGGTGCTCGAGGACCCGCGGACCGGCGATCGAACCGTCCTTGGTCACGTGCCCGACCATCATCGTGGCGATGTTCTGGGTCTTGGCCACCCGGACCAGAGCCGCGGCGACCTCCCTGACCTGGGTGACCCCTCCGGGCGTGCCCTCGACGTCGGGAGCGCTGATCGTCTGGACCGAGTCGACCACGAGCAGGTCGGGCCGCACCTCGTGCACGTGGGAGAGCAGTGCGCCGAGGTCGGTCTCCGCGGCGAGGTAGAGCGAGTCCACGACCGCGTGAGTCCGATCGGCGCGCAGCCGGACTTGCGAGGCGGACTCCTCCCCGGTGACGTAGAGGGTGCGCAGACCGGTCCGGGCCGTCTGGGCCGCCACCTCGAGCAGCAGGGTGGACTTGCCCACGCCCGGTTCGCCGGCGAGCAGCACGGCCGCGCCCGGCACCACCCCGCCGCCCAGCACTCGGTCGAGCTCGGGGATGCCGCTGCTCCGGGCCGTCGAGGCCTCGACCGGCACTTCGCCGATCGGACGGGCCGGGGCGCTGACCGGACCCGGGGTGGTGCGTCCGGTCGGCGTCGCGGCCACCTCGGCCACGCTGCCCCAGGCCTGGCACTCACCGCAGCGTCCGACCCACTTGCCCGTCTCCCAGCCGCACTCCGCGCACTGGTACGACGCGCGGGGCCTGGCCTTGCTGCGAGTGCTCATGGGCCGAACGTAGGCCAGGACTCCGACAGGGCGGCGCAGGCACGTCCGTCGCCCTGCGCCGAGGCGGCCGGTTACCCTTGGATCGATCCACGCCAGGAGAGGGGGGGTCGTGCCCGCCGACGACGCAGGTCCTCCGACGCTGACCACGGTTGCCGCTGCCGCGGGTGTCTCCCGCCAGACGGTGTCCAACGCGTTGAACTCCCCCGAGCTCCTGCGGCCCGAGACGCTCCAGCGGGTCCAGGAGGTCATAGCGACGCTCGGCTACTCGCCGAACCGGGCCGCCCGCAGCCTGCGTACCCGCGCCTCGCACCTGATCGGTCTGCGCATCGAGCCGGCCCTCGAGGACAGCGCCAACGCCCTGATGGACCGCTTCCTGCACTCGCTGGTGGAGAGCACGGGCGAGGTCGGCTACCACGTGCTGCTGTTCACCGGCTCGGCGCCCGAGAGTGACATCGTGGTGCCGGCCGACGCCCTGGAGGGCTACTCCGAGCTGCTTCGCTCCGCCGCCGTCGACGCCTTCATCGTCACCGACACCTATCGGGGCAACCCCCAGGCCGCGTTCCTGCGTGAGCGCGACGTGCCGGTGGTCGCCTTCGGCCGTCCGTGGGACGACCCGCGTGCTCGTCACCCGTGGGTGGACGTCGACGGCCGCGCTGGGGTCCAGCTCGTCGTGGACCACCTCGTGGAACGTGGCCACCAGCGCATCGCCTGGGTCGGCTGGCAGCGCGGGTCCTTCATCGGGGAGGACCGTCGCAGCGGCTGGACCGACCAGATGCACGCGCACGACCTGCCGACCTCACGGCTGAGTGCGCGCGGCGAGGACAGCGTGGACTTCGGTCGGCGGGCCGCGCACGCCCTGCTCGACACCGAGGGCCCGACCGCGTTCGCCTGCGCCAGCGACACCCTGGCCATGGGTGTGCGGCGTGCCCTCCCCGAGCGGGGCCGGGCGCCCGGCCGCGACCTGGCGGTGGTGGGCTTCGACGACTCGCTGGCGGCCCAGGTCTGCACGCCCGGCCTGACGTCGGTCCGGCAGCCCCTGGAGGAGGTGGCGGTCGAGATCGTCCAGTGTCTCGAGGACCTGCTGGCGCACCGTCCGGTGGCCCGCTGCGGGCGCACGCTGCCGCCGACTCTCTCGGTGCGCGGCACAAGTTGAGCCGGGTAGCGGTCAGTACCGGCGCCACCACAGGTTGACCGCGTGGTCGATCTCCAGCCCCCGGTGCTCGCGCACGGCGGCGTCGGCCACCTCGGGGGGCAGCTCGATCCGTAGTACGGCCTCCAGGTCGGTCCGGGCCTCGAAGTGCATGACCACGTCCAGGGCGCGACGGCCCCAGCCCTGGGTGGACCAGAAGCGCTCGACGGCCACGGGGTCCACCGAGGGGTTCCCCTGCGCGAACCAGCGGCCGTAGGTGGACCGGGCGGCGTCGGTGTCCAGCACCACGGCCGTCCCACCCGGGCGCACCACGCGCGCCAACTCGGCCAGGCCCGGCTCACAGCCGGGACCGAAGAAGTCCGCCCAGCGGGCGTGCACGAGGTCGACGCCGTTCTCGGCCACCGGGAGGTCCTGGGCCGTCCCGGTCCGGACCTCGACGTTGCCCAGCCGCCGGGTCCGACGGGCCGCTAGCCGGGCGAGGTCACGATGCGGCTCGACACCGACCACCTCACGTGCCTCCCGGGCCCACCGCGGCAGGTGGAAGCCGGTGCCGCAGCCCAGGTCGAGGACCGTGTGGCCGGACCAGTCGGTCAGCTCGCGGATCGCGGCGTCGATCCGTCCCTGGGGGTCGAGGGCGAGGTTCTCGATCTCGTAGGTGCGCGGGTGGTGCCAGATGTTGGGGCTGGGCACCGCCCCGGCGAGCGGGCCGCGAGAGGCAGGGGGCACCGGGTACGACCGGTCAGATCCGGACGGGTCCCGCGGCGGTGGCGAAGAGGGCGGCGATCACGCCGGGGGTGCCGTGCGGGGCCGCCCACTCCACCCGGACGTCCTCGAGCGGGTCGGTGTCGGGGTCCCCGAGCCAGTCGCGCACCCGGTTGGGGTCACCCGCGATCTCCAGCGCGTCCAGGTGCACGCCGCCTGTCGCTCCCGTGGAGGGGTGCAGGTCCGCGGGGGACTCCCACTGGACGTAGAACGGGAGCTGGGGGTCGCTCTGGAGCCCGGTGACCCCGATCTGTCGCCAGCGGAGCTCCACGCCGTCGGGTCGGTGGCGGTTGCCCACCGCGGCGGGTCGCCCCAGCCGCTCCTCGACCGGAGCGAGGTCGTCCACGGCCACGACCCAGCCCAGCCAGCCTCCGCCGAGCGACGACCGGGCGCGCACGGCCTGGCCGAAGGGCGCCTTGTCCGAGGCCGGGTGGTCGAGGACCTCGACGACCTCCAGATAGGTCCCCTCCGTGAGCGGCAGCACCATGTTGCGGGTGCCGAACCGGGGGTGGATCCCGCCGTCGCGGAAATCCTCCCCGAGCAGCTGACCCAGGCGCTGTGCAGTCCCCACGAGGCCGTCGGGCCCCGCTGCGTACGACAGATGGTCCAAGTGCATGCAGGTCATTCTCACCCAGCCGCGCAGGACCCGGTCAGCGGGGTCGCGCTCAGGGCCGCGGGTCGGCCGGATGCACCGCGAGGGCGGATCGGGAGGCGAGATGACGCTCGCAGTGCTCGACGAGCTCGTCGTAGCCGTCCTGGCCCATCAGCTCGACCAGCTCGCGCGCGTTGGAGACGTAGACCGGCTCGGCCGCGAGGTGGGCCTCGGTGTTGCCCGAGCAGTACCAGTCCAGGTCGTGCCCGCCGGCCCCCCAGCCGCGCCGGTCGTACTCCGCGATCGACACCTCGGTGTAGGTCTCCCCGTCGGGGAGCTCGACCTCGCGGTAGCTGCGCCGGATGGGCAGCTGCCAGCAGACGTCGGGCTTGGTCTCCACGAAGTGCCGATCGGTCCGCAGGGCGAGACCGTGCAGCGCGCAGCCCTCACCGCCGCCGAAGCCGGGCCGGTTCAAGAAGATGCAGGCGCCCTCGTGGACGGCGGTCTTGCGGGCGCCGTCCTCGTCGACCTCGACCCAGGCCGAGCCACGACCCTGCGCGTGGAACTGCCAGTGCTCGGGCTCCAGCTCCTCGACCTGCCGCCGGACGCGCTTCTCGTCGGCCTTGTCGGAGAAGTGCGCCCCGAGGGTGCAGCAGCCGTCGTCGGGCCGGTCGGCGTAGATGCCCTGGCAACCCGCCCCGAAGATGCAGCTCCAGCGCGAGGTCAGCCAGGTCAGGTCGCAGCGGAACATCTGCTCGGAGGCCGGGTCGGCGAACTCCACCCAGGCACGCGGGAACACGAGGTCGGCTTCGGGCACGCGCACACCCTACGGGTGGGGCCGATAGCCTCACGACCATGCGCTGGGGTGTGCTCGACATCGGCTCGAACACGGGTCACCTGCTGGTCGTCGACGCGCGCGGTGGTGCGGCTCCGCTGCCCGCCTTCTCCTACAAGGAGCCGTTGCGGCTGGCCGAGCACCTCGACGCTGGTGGCGCCGTCTCGGACACCGGGATCGACGCGCTCACCCGCTTCGTGGCCGACGCGCTGCTGGTCGCCCGGGACAAGGGCTGCGAGGAGATGCTCGGCTTCGCCACCTCCGCGGTGCGGGACGCGGCCAACTCCGAGGCGGTGCTCGAGCACGTCCGGGCCCGGACCGGCGGGGAGATCGAGGTCCTGCCCGGTGAGGACGAGGCCCGGCTGACGTTCCTGGCCGTACGACGGTGGTTCGGCTGGTCGACCGGACGGCTCGCCGTCTTCGACATCGGCGGCGGCTCCCTGGAGATCGCGGTCGGCTCCGACGAGGGGCCCGATGTGGCGCAGTCGCTGCCGTTGGGCGCGGGACGGCTGACCCGGGAGTTCCTCGGCGACGGGGCGGACGCCGGCGCGGCCCGCGAGCTGAGGCTGCGGATTCGCGCCGACATCGCCCGCGACGCCGGCTCGGTGCTGCGCTCGGGAGTCCCCGACCAGGCCGTGGCGACCTCCAAGACGTTCCGCTCGCTGGCCCGGATCTGCGGCGCCGCGCCGTCCTCGGACGGCCCGCTGGTCCGGCGGATGCTGCCGGCCCGCGTGCTCGCCGACAGGCTCCCCGACCTGATGCGGATGTCCCCGGAGAAGCTGGCCGGCCTGCCCGGAGTCTCGGCGAGCCGAGCCCACCAGGTCGTGGCCGGGGCCCTGGTCGCCGACGCGGTGATGGACATCTTCGACCTGCCGCAGCTGGAGATCTGTCCGTGGGCGCTGCGCGAGGGGATCATCCTCGAGCGGCTGGACCGTATCGGGATCGTCCGAGGGCGTCGGATCGGTTCTCGGTAGGCTCAACAGCGTGATCGCGCTGTCCACCTCCTCGGCGTACCCCGAGACCACGGCCCAGGGGTTCGAGCTCGCGGCGCGACTCGACTTCGACGCCGTGGAGGTGATGGTCGGGCTCGATCAGACCAGCCAGGAGATCGACGCGGTGCGGCACCTCTCCGACCACCACCGGGTGCCGGTGTGCGCGGTGCACGCGCCATGCCTGCTGCTCACCCAGCGAGTCTGGGGCACCGAGCCGTGGGGCAAGCTCGAGAAGAGCGCCGAGATGGCCCGACGGGTCGGCGCCGACGTGGTGGTGGTCCACCCGCCCTTCCGCTGGCAGCGGGACTACGCACGCGGGTTCGTGGCCGGGATAGCCGAACTGGAACGACGTACGGGCATCGCCTTCGCGGTCGAGAACATGTACCCCTGGCGGGCGCCGCGGCGCGAGCTGGAGGCCTACGCCCCGGGCTGGGACCCCTCCGAGCAGGACTACGCCAACACCACGATCGACCTCTCGCACTCCGCGACCTCGCGGTCGGACCCGGTGGCGATGGCCGTGCGGCTCGCCGACCGACTGCGGCACATCCACCTCACCGACGGCAGCGGCTCGGCCAAGGACGAGCACCTGGTCCCCGGCCGGGGCACCCAGCCGGTTGCCGAGCTGCTCGAGCACCTCGCGGGCGTCGGCTTCTCGGGTCACATCGTGGCGGAGATCAACACCCGCAAGGCGGCGAACCGGGAGGAGCGCGAGCTGGACCTGCTGGAGTCGCTGGCCTTCGCCCGGCTGAACTTCGCCGCAGCCCCGGGATCCCGGTGAGCACAGCCCGCGGACGTCGGCCCGGGGGTCCGGACACCCGCGGCGAGATCCTGGCCGCGGCCCGGGCGGCCTTCGCGACCAAGGGGTACGGCGCGACGTCGATGCGCGGGGTGGCCGCCGAGGCCGGAGTGGACCCGGCCCTGGTGCACCACTACTTCGATGGCAAGGACGGCTTGTTCCTCGCCTCGCTGGAGGTGCCGGTCGACCCCCGCGAGCTCGTCCCGCGGCTGGTCGAGGAGGGCATCGACGGGGCCGGGGAGCGGATGCTGCGCACCTTCCTGGCCGTCTGGGACGACCCGGTGGTCCGGCTCCCGCTGCTCACCCTGGTCCGGACCTCGCTGGGCGCCGAGGGGCCGGTCGACCTGCTGCGGGACGGGATGTTCCGGCTGGTCTTCACCCCGCTGGCCGACGCCCTGGCCCCGGTGGTGGGGGAGCCCGAGGCGCACCGGCGGGTCCAGCTGGTCGCCAGCCAGCTGATCGGCCTGGTCGTGGCCCGCTACCTGCTGGTGCTCGAGCCGCTGGCCTCGCTCAGCACCGAGGAGGTGGTGGCGCGGGTCGGACCGACGCTGCAGCGCTACTTCGACGGGGTGGTGGCCCCGGCCAGGGGTTGACGTCGCTCCGTGCGCGGGAGAATAATTCATCAAGTGATGAAAACGTCCGGCATCGAAGTGCGTGACCTGCGCGTGGTCCGCGGCGGCACGGTCGCGGTCGACTCCGTGAGCTTCACGATCGCCGCCGGTCAGGTGACCGGCCTCCTGGGACCCTCCGGCTGCGGCAAGAGCAGCCTGCTGCGCAGCCTGGTCGGGGTACAGGTCGTCGCCGCCGGGGAGGTCCGCATGCTCGGCGAGCCGGCCGGCTCGGCCTCGCTGCGTCGCCGCGTGGGGTACGTCACCCAGGCTCCGAGCGTCTACGGCGACCTGACCGTGGCGGAGAACCTGCGGTTCTTCAGCCGGGTGCTGGGCGTCCCCGGCGACCAGGCCGAGGCCTGTTTGGAGACCGTGGGCCTGGGGTCTCGGCGCGACAGCGTGGTCTCCCGCCTCTCGGGCGGTCAGCGCTCGCGGGTGTCGCTGGCCGTCGCGCTGCTCGGGACGCCGGAGGTGCTGGTTCTCGACGAGCCCACGGTCGGCCTGGACCCCGTCTTGCGTCGCGACCTCTGGGCGCTCTTCCACCGACTGGCCGACGAGGGGGTCACCCTGCTCGTGACCAGCCACGTCATGGACGAAGCCGAGCGCTGCGACCGCCTGCTGCTGATGCGCGAGGGAGCACTGATCGCCGACGACACCCCGTCTGGCCTGCTCGCGCGCACGGGGGCCCGCGACGTGGAGTCGGCGTTCCTCGCGCTGGTCGAGGCGGTGGCGTCGTGAGCCCGCGGATCACCCTCGCGGTCGCGGTGCGTGTGCTCGCCCAGCTCCGCGGGGACCGCCGCACCCTGGCCCTGCTGCTGGTACTGCCCTGCGCGATCCTCGCCCTGCTCTGGTGGATGTTCGAGGCCCAGCCCGCCAGCCCGGGCAGCGGGTTCGGCGCGCTGGGGCCGGCGCTCTTGGCCATCATCCCGTTCATCGTGATGTTCCTGGTCACCTCGGTGACCACCCTGCGGGAACGTTCCTCGGGCACGCTGGAGCGGCTGCTAACCATGCCGACCCACAAGCTGGACCTGATCGGCGGCTACGCCCTGGCCTTCGGTCTGCTGGCCGCCTTGCAGTCCGGGCTGGCCGTGCTGCTCTCGGTCTCGCTGCTCGACCTCGAGGTGGCCGGCGACGTCTGGACCCTGCTCGTGGTCGCCGTCGCCGACGCCGTACTGGGCACGGCGCTCGGGCTCTTCGTCTCCGCCTTCGCCCGCACGGAGTTCCAGGCCGTGCAGTTCATGCCTGCCCTGGTCATCCCCCAGATCCTGCTCTGCGGGCTCTTCGTCTCCCGCGACGCCATGCCCGGCGTCCTGTCGACGATCTCCGACCTGCTCCCGCTGTCTTACGCCGTCGACGCGATGTCGAGCCTCTCGGGGACGACGGGCACCGCACTGGGGCATGTCGAGGCCGGCGTGTGGGGGGACGTGGCCGTGGTGGCCGGCTTCGCCCTGGTCGGCCTCGCCCTGGGGGCGTCGACCCTGCGACGTCGGACTGCCTGAGCGCACGCGCCGGGCGTCGGCGGCGCGGCGTACGCTTTGCCCCGAGCCGGCACAGCGGCCGGAGCTGGAGCAGGAGGAGTACCCACCGTGTTACGTCAGCCACTGCTGATGCTCTCGCGCAGCGACCAGGTCAAGTCCATGGTGACCGCGATGCCCATCTCGAGCGCGATCGTCACCCGCTACGTGCCGGGTGAGTCCACCGACACCGCCGTGGAGGCGACCCGCGGGCTCGTCGGGGACGGCCTGCACGTCAGCCTGGACTTCCTCGGCGAGGACACCGAGGACCGCGCCCAGGCCGACGAGACGGTCGCGGCGTACCTCGACGTGCTCTCCTCGCTGGCCGAGCACGACCTCGCGCGCAACACCGAGGTGTCGGTGAAGTGTTCCGCGGTGGGGCAGGCGCTCCCCGACTCCGGGGAGAAGGTCGCCGTCGACAACGCCCGAATCATCTGCCAGGCCGCGCGCAACGCCGGGACGACGGTCACCCTCGACATGGAGGACCACACCACCACCGACTCCACCCTTGGCATCCTGCGGGAGCTGCGTCAGGACTTCCCCGAGACCGGCGGCGTCCTGCAGGCCTACCTGCACCGCACCGAGGCGGACTGCCGTGACCTGGCCTACGAGGGTTCCCGGGTCCGGCTCTGCAAGGGGGCCTACAACGAGCCGGAGTCGGTGGCCTTCGCCGAGCGCCTCGAGGTGGACAAGTCCTACGTCCGCTGCCTGAAGGTGCTGATGGCCGGCGAGGGCTACCCGATGATCGCCTCACACGACCCACGGATGGTCGACATCGCCGGCGCGCTGGCCACCCGCTTCAACCGGGTGCAGGGCAGCTACGAGTACCAGATGCTCTACGGCATCCGCCCCGACGAGCAGCGTCGTCTGGTCGAGTCGGGGGAGAAGGTGCGCGTCTACCTGCCCTACGGGCAGGAGTGGTACGGCTACCTGATGCGCCGACTGGCCGAGCGTCCGGCCAACCTGGCCTTCTTCTTGCGTTCCCTGGTCTCGAAGAAGTAGGGCGTGGAGTCCACGCCGCAGTTCCCCACCGTCGCGGTCCTCGGGGCCGGGGTGATGGGCGAGACCCTGCTCTCCGGCCTGGTCCGCGCCGGCCGACCCGTCGAGCGGCTCCTGGTCGGGGAGAAGCGCTCCGAGCGGGCCCAGGAGCTCAGGGAGCGGTACGGCGTCGACGTCCTCTCCAACACCGAGGCGGCTCGCCGGGCGGACGTCCTGGTCCTGGTCGTGAAGCCACAGGACATGGGCGACCTGCTGGCCGAGGTCAGCGCCACGGTGCGACCCGGTCAGCTCGTGGTCTCGCTGGCCGCCGGGATCACCACGGCCTTCATCGAGTCGCGGCTGCCCGAGGGTGTGGCCGTGGTCCGGGTGATGCCCAACACGCCTGCTCTGGTGGACGAGGGAATGGCCGCCATCTCCCGCGGCTCCCACTGCGACGAGTCGCATCTGGCCGAGGCCGAGTCGCTGATGGCCTCGACGGGGCGGGTCCTGCGGGTGCCCGAGAAGCAGCAGGACGCGGTCACCGCGGTGAGCGGCTCCGGTCCGGCGTACCTGTTCTTCGTCGTGGAGGCGATGATCGAGGCTGGGGTGCACCTCGGCCTCCCGCGCTCGACCGCCTCCGAGCTGGTGGTGCAGACGGTCGTTGGCTCGGCCAAGCTGCTCCGCGAGACCGGTGAGCACCCGACGGTGCTCCGCGAGCAGGTCACCTCGCCCGGGGGTACGACCGCCGCCGCCGTGCGCGAGCTGGAGGACCACGCCGTCCGGGCCGCCTTCCTCGGTGCCCTGGAGGCGGCCCGGGACCGCTCCCGCGCGCTGGCCGAGGGGACCGGTTAGCGACGCCGGTACGCTCCGGTCCATGACCGGTGCCGCGTGTGTCGTCTACGACCCGTCCCTGACCGGCTACGACTTCGGCCTCAGCCATCCGATGTCCCCGGTCCGGGTGGATCTGGCGATGATGCTGGCCGAGCAGCTCGGCGTGGTCGACGACGAGGTCCCGTGCGTGGGCGCCGCGGCAGCCTCCGACGACCTGCTGGCCACGGTGCACGGGCGGGAGTTCCTGGCCGCGGTCAAGGCGATGACCGGTGACCCCGAACAGGTCGACGAGGTGCACGGCCTCGGTACGTCGGACAACCCGGTCTTCGAGGGGATGCACGAGGCCTCGGCGCTCGTCGTCGGCGCCACCGTCGAGGCGGCGCGTCGGATCTGGTCGGGGGAGGGGCTGCACGCGGCGAACATCACCGGCGGCCTGCACCACGCCATGCCGGACCGCGCCAGTGGCTTCTGCATCTACAACGACGTGGCCGTGGCCATCCGCTGGCTGCTGAACCAGGGCGCAGGCAAGGTCGCCTACGTCGACGTGGACGTGCACCACGGGGACGGGGTCGAGAGCGTCTTCTACGACGACCCGAGGGTGCTGACGATCAGCCTGCACGAGACCGGTCAGATGCTCTTCCCGGGCACCGGGTTCCCGAAGGACAACGGGGGGCCTGGAGCTGAGGGCACGGCGGTCAACGTCGCCCTGCCGCCGGGCACCTCCGACGGCGGCTGGCTGCGCGCCTTCCACGCCGTGGTGCCGCCGCTGCTGCGCGAGTTCGCCCCGGACGTCCTGGTCACCCAGCACGGCTGCGACTCGCACATCGAGGACCCCCTCGCCCACCTGATGCTCACCGTGGACGGTCAGCGGGCGTCCTACGAGGCGTTGCACGAGCTGGCGCACGAGGTGTGCGGAGGGAAGTGGGTGGCCACCGGCGGTGGCGGGTACGCCGTGGTCGACGTGGTGCCGCGGGCCTGGGCCCACCTGCTCGGGATCGTCGCGGGCCGCCCGGTCGACCCGGGCACCGAGCTGCCTGCAGCCTGGCGGGCGCACGTGGAGGCCCTGGTCGGACGGCCAGGGCCGCTGCTGATGACCGACGGGCGGACCCCGGCCTACCGGGACTGGCGCGAGGGCTACGACCCGTCGGTGTGGCTGGACCGTGCGGTGCACGCCACCCGGGAGGCGGTCTTCGACCGCCACGGACTCGACCCGCTGCCCTGATCGAGCCCGTCCGCACGGGCGGGTCAGCCCCGACTCGGCGCCCTCGATCCGTAAGTCCAGCCGACACGCGGAGGCGAAAGTAAAATCCCAGTCAAGCATCGCGTTCTTCCCACTTGTCACTCTAGGCTCTACTCTCACGACAAGCACATACGCTTTGGGTCTTCGGCGGGGAAGCCGGGGGGGCCGAATGTGCTGCGAGAAAGCGGTGCATCATGGCGTCTCACACCACTGGGGACATCTCCGAGGTGAGGTTCTTGACCGTGGCCGAAGTGGCCGCGGTGATGAGGGTCTCGAAAATGACGGTCTATCGGCTCGTGCACTCCGGTGAGCTCGACGCAGTGCGGGTCGGACGCTCCTTCCGGGTCCCCGAGGACGCTGTCAACGACTACCTGCGCAAGAGCTTCTTCCAGACCGGCTGAGCCCGGTCCCGATCACGGGGGAGGCGCCGTTCGCCCCGCGACGCGAGGGCGGATAGGCTGAGCGTTCGGGCCGCGCGCGCATCCGCCGCGTGGCCTCCGCGCAGCACTCCCCCAGCAGAGAAGGACCGTAGTGGGCTCCGTCATCAAGAAGCGTCGTAAGCGTATGGCCAAGAAGAAGCACCGCAAGCTCTTGAAGAAGACGCGCATCCAGCGTCGTCGCGCCGGCAAGTAGCCACGCCGACCGCGCAGGGGGCCTGAGTGGGTCGCGTCGTCCTCGTCACCGGTGTCTCCCAAGGCCTCGGCGGACGCTTCGCGCGTCGGCTGGCCGACGACCCGGACGTCGACCGGGTGGTCGGAGTCGACGTCGTGCCGCCTCCTCGCGACCTCGGACACGTCGACTTCGTGCGCGCGGACATCCGCAACCCGGTGATCGCCAAGGTGATCGCCGGTCGCGCGGTGGACACCGTGGTGCACATGAGCGTGCAGGCTGCCGAGCCCGGCGGTGGACGCGCCTCGGCCAAGGAGCACAACGTCATCGGGTCGATGCAGCTGCTGGCCGCGTGCCAGAAGGCGCCGGGCCTCGAGCGTCTGGTCGTGCGCTCCTCGGCAGCGGTCTACGGCTCCTCGAGCCACGACCCGGCCAAGTTCAGCGAGCAGATGTCGGCACGACGGCTGCCCCGGTCCGGCTTCGGCAAGGACGTCTTGGAGGTGGAGGGCTACGTCCGTGGGTTCTCCCGGCGCCGACCTGACGTCGCGGTCACCACGCTGCGCACCTCGAACCTGGTGGGCCCACGCGTCAGCTCCCCCCTCGCCGACTACTTCCGGCTCTCGGTGGTCCCGCGCCCCCTGGGCTTCGACGCGCGCCTGCAGTTCCTGCACGAGGACGACTTCCTCGCCGCGATGCGGCACGCGGCCCTGCGCGGCGTCGCGGGCACCTTCAACCTCTCCGGGGACGGCGTGCTGATGCTGTCCCAGGCCGTACGCCGGCTCGGCCGGCCGAGTGTGTCCCTTCCGCTGACGGCCCTGCACGGTCTCGGGTCCGTCCTGGGATCGGTCGGCGTACGCGGACCCGACCGCGAGCTCGTGGAGTACCTGACCTTCGGGCGCGGCCTGGACACCACCGCGATGCGCCGCGGGCTCGGCTTCGAGCCGACGTACACCACCGAGACCGCGTTCGCCGACTTCGTGCGCACCACCAGCCCCGGATGGCTACCAGGGCGTCCGGCCGCCACCCTCGTCCCGTCGGTGGGCGGTGGGCATGTCTGACGCCGAGGTCATTGCGTTGGGCACGCGTGGTCGCCCGGGCCGGGGCACCAACAGCCGTCGGCCCTCGTCGGCGGTCCGCAGCCTCGCGCCAGCCGTCCCGACCGCTCCTGCCCAGCGTGGCCCGCTCCCGCCGCCGGATCTGGTCGACGAGACCGAGACCGAGACCCCTGTGCCCGAGAAGCCGGGGACGAGCCCGGGGACGCCCGCCAGCACCTCGTCGGAGGCGGTCGAGGAGCAGTCCCCCGCCTCGGCCGGCACCGAGGTCCGGGAGCGCGAGGAGTCCTCGGGGATCCCGCCGGGGGACTGGCTGAGCGCATTCACCACCGCCGCGCACGAGGTCTTCGGTGACAGCTGGGAGCCGCGCCTGGCCGAGATGCTCGCCTTCCTGCGCCGCCGCCTGGTCGGTGACTACGAGGTCGACGACTTCGGCTTCGACCGAGAGGTCACCGAGCGTTTCTTCCTGGCTGCGGCCCGGCCCCTGAAGGAGAAGTGGTTCCGCGTCGAGGTCCGCGGGGCGGAGAACATCCCGGCCCAGGGGGGCGCACTGGTCGTCTCCAACCACTCCGGCACCGTCCCGATGGACGGGCTGATGACGATGGTCTCGGTCCACGACCACACCGGCAGACATCTTCGTCCTCTCGGGGCCGACCTCGTCTTCCGCCTGCCGGTTGTGGCCAGCCTGGCTCGCCGAAGCGGAGCGACGTTGGCCTGCACCGAGGACGCCGAGCGGATGCTGAGCTCGGGGGAGCTCGTCGGGGTCTGGCCCGAGGGTTTCAAGGGGATCGGCAAGCCCTACTCCGAGCGGTACAAGCTCCAGCGCTTCGGTCGGGGTGGCTTCGTCTCCGCCGCGATGAGGACCGGCGTGCCGATCGTCCCCTGCTCGGTGGTTGGCGCGGAGGAGATCTTCCCGCTGGTGGGCAACGTGCCGTCGCTGGCCCGCCTGCTCGGCGTGCCCTACATCCCGATCACCCCGTTCTTCCCGCTGCTCGGCCCACTCGGGCTCGTCCCCCTGCCGTCGAAGTGGCTGATCGAGTTCGGTGAGCCGATCCGGACCGACGCGTACGACGTCGGAGCCGCGGACGACCCGATGCTGGTCTTCAACGTCACCGACCAGGTTCGCGAGAACGTCCAGCAGACGCTGTACTCGCTGCTGATGCAGCGCCGCTCGGTCTTCCACTGACGACGACGCGGTCACGCGCTCCTGCCGTGCTGGACTGCGGTCCCGGGGCATAGTCCGATGGGGCCACGGCGCCTGGTCCGATGGGGCGGTAGTTGCGCCGCGCATACACAGAGTTGGACAAATCCTCCTTTTCCTCCCAACTTTGCTTAGCCTGGGATCCGGATACACGCGCCTGCACCGAGGCCCTCGACCACCGCCGCGGCGCGTCGTCGGGCGGTGGCGACCGGGCTGCCTTCTCTGCGGCGCTCGGGGCCTGGGCGCCGGGGCAGAGCACCGAGCCGGTGACGAACCGGGTGGCTGTGCTGAGTGGGAGCGAGGTCCCTGGGGCCGGTGCGATCGTCGCGCTCTCCCGTGCCTGGGCGGCGGCTCCGAGCGCCGTCGCGGTGCGGCCGCTGCGCGAGGCGGCCGCGCGGCTGAGCACCGCCGAGATCGAGGCCCAGCGCCGCGACGACATCACGGCCGCGATCATCCACGCCACGTGATGGGCGTCCTGGCCGAGACCGGCATGCCGACGGGTCGCCTGGTCGTCGAGATCACCGAGAGCGCGGTCCTCGACGACCTCGACTCCGCCGTGCGAAGCCTCCAGCGTCTGCGCGAGCAGGGCGTCCGGGTGGCCATCGACGACTTCGGCACCGGCTACAGCTCGCTCTCCTACCTCTCCCAGCTGCCCGTGGACATCCTCAAGGTGGACAAGTCCTTCGTCGACCGGATCTGCGGGACGACCCGAGACCCTCGCTCGTGGAGGCCATCCTCGCCATGGGGCGGAGCATGGGCCTGGTCACCGTCGGCGAGGGAGTCGAGTCCGCCGAGCAGTGGGAGTGGCTCTCCGCCCCTGGCTGCGATCTCGGGCAGGGCTTCGTGTGGTCCCGTCCGGTCGCGCTCGAGGCCGTTCGGCTGCTGCTGTCCGGTCCGCTGGGCGAGCGCCCCTCTGCGCTGGCCGCGGGAGCGGTCGGCGCCTAAGGCGCGACCCCGGGCGCGGAGGGGGTCAGAGTCGGGGAGGCCTGTGGCGTGGACCCCTGGGTCGTCTTCTTGCCGGTGGGCTCCGGGTCGGAGGGGGTCTCGCTGCTCTGTGGCGAGGCAGACGGGGTGCCGTCCGTGGATGAGGGAGAGGGCGGCTGGGCCGTGGCGCTCCGCGTCGGGCTCGACCCTCGGGAGGTCGCACGCGTCGGACCCGTCGTGACACGGGGACCCTGCCCCCGGGACGTCGGGTCGCCGCTCTTGGGCCCGCCGTCGCCCTCGGTGCGCTCGACCTCGGTGTCTTCTGGGTCCGTTGTGCTGGCGGTGCCCGGTGTGTCTCCTGAGTCAGAACCCGCGGGATCCTGGGTCCCGGCGGCCTCCCCGCCGATCTCTGAGCCGATCTCTGGGCCGACCTCTGGGACGCACTCGACGCACAGGGTCCGGGCACTGGCCTCGATGGTCGCAAGGGCGTCCGCGGCGAGAGTGAACCCGGCCTGGGACGCGGGGGGCGCCGTGGCGGCGAGCTCCCCCAGCCGCTGGGTCGACGAGCTGGTGAAGTCCCGCACCGCGACCACGTCGGCCTCCTCGCCCGTCTCCCGGTAGGCGTCCAGCAGCAGCCTCGAGCCGCCCCCGGCCTGGACGGTGAAGTCCCTCAGCACGGTCGGCAGGCGCGCCGGAGGGGCCTGCGAGACCAGTCCCTCGAGCTCGTCGAGACGGCCTCCCGCCTGCGTGAGGAGCAGCCGACCGCGGCTGGCGGCGTCGAAGGTGAGCCCGGCGCGGGCGCTCTCCACGCCACGCTTGACCGCGTACAGGGCATCGCCGGGCATCGCGTCCCGCGACGCGTTCGCGGTGGCCGCGGTGGCCACGACGAGCAGGACGGCACTCGCAGCCGCGACCAACACCCGCGGTCGCCGAGACCGCGCGCGCGGACCAGGGCGCGGGGTGCGTGCCGGCACGGCGCGTCCGTCGCCGGTCCCGAGGGTGTTCTCGGCCTCGACGAGCAGGTCGGCGCGGAGCCGGGTCGTGGGGGGGGCGGGCGCCCACCGGCCGGGGGGGTGGGGCAGCACGGCGCTCAGGGCGCCGCGCGCGGGCCGCCGGGCGGGCGGGGGCGGAG
>JBBPYL010000080.1:0-3200 GCA_038199935.1 Propionibacteriales bacterium
CCACGACACGCTCGTCGCCACAACGACCAACTGGCCGGTCAACAAAAGAGGCGGCGCCCGGGACGACGGTTCTGGGCGCCGCTTCGCCCTGCCCACTTGACAAAGAGCCCGCCATATTAGCCTCGGCGGATGGACGACGTGAGCGACGTGCCCGGGATCCGGGTGGGCCACTGGACCGACCCCGTGGGCCTCACCGGCTGCACCGTGGTGCTGCTGCCCGACGAGGGTGCCGTCGCGTCGGTCGACGTCCGAGGGGCTGCGCCGGGAACCCGCGAGACCGACCTGCTGCAGACCGGTCGGCTCGTCGAGAGGGTGCACGCGATCCTGCTGTGCGGCGGGTCGGCGTTCGGCCTGGCTGCGGCCGACGGGGTGATGCACTATCTGGCCGAGCGAGGCGTCGGGCTGGCGACCGGCGACGCCGTCGTACCCCTCGTGCCTGCCGCGGTGCTCTACGACCTCGGCAGCGGATCCGCGGGAGCCTGGCCGGACGCAGCAGCGGGACGGCATGCCTGCGTGGATGCGGAGCCCGGATCGCCCTGTGGCAACGGCCGGTTCGGGGCAGGCACCGGCGCGAGCGTCGGCAAGGCTCTCGGCCCGCACCACACCGCACCCGGCGGCGTGGGCACCGCCTCGCGGGAGCTCCCCTGCGGAGGCGTCGTCGCTGCCCTCGCCGTGGTCAACGCGATGGGGGACGTCGTCGACACCGACGGTACGGTCCTGGCCGGTGGCGGAGCCGTCGAGCGGCTGTTGACCGAGGGCGTCACCATCCCGCCTCTGGCCGGGACGAACACCACCCTGGTCGTCGTCGCGACCGACGTGGGGCTGAGCAAGGAGCAGGCGGCGCGACTCGCGGTCGTCGCGCACGACGGGCTGGCGCAGGCGATCCGGCCCGTGCACACCTCCTACGACGGCGACACGGTCTTCACGGTGAGCACCGGAGCGGCGAGTGAGGAGACCCTGGTCCTGGAGACGGCGGCCGTCGAGGTGGTGGCCCGGGCGATCCGCAGCGCCGTCAGGGCAAACTGACCCACCCCCGTCCGACCTAGAGGTCAGATCGCCACGTAGAGCTTGCGCAGCCGGACGTCCACCGTCCACGTCGTCCGTTGGCCCGCGGTGAGCCGGACCAGTACCCCGGGCCGCAGCGCAAGCACCTCCCCGTCCTCGAACGCCACGGACCCGGACCCGGACAGGACCAGGAACGCCTCGTCGTCCTCCACGTCCTGCGCCGTGCCGGGCGTCATCTCCCACAGCCCCACGCCGCCGGCCGCGGTGTCGAGCAGCGCACAGAGCCGCGCGCCGGGCTCGCCCGAGAGCACCGTGTCGCCGGCCGGCAGCTCCTCGGGCAACCGCTCGGCCAGCACGTCGGCCGACAGCAGCCGCGAGCTCACGCGGTGTGCTCGTCGGCGACGGCCAGCGCCTCGTCGAGGATGCCCAGTCCCTCGGCGACCTCCACGTCGGTAGTGGTGCAGGGCGGGACCACGTGCAGCCGGTTGAAGTGGACGAACGGCCACAGACCGCGGTCCTTGCACGCCGCGGCCAGGGCGGCCATCGGTGCGGCGTCCGCACCGGAGGCGTTGTAGGGCACCAGGGGTTCGCGCGTGGCCTTGTCGCGGACCAGCTCGACGGCCCAGAACACGCCCAGCCCCCGCACCTCGCCCACGCTCGGGTGGCGCTCGGCCATCCCGGTCAGGGCGGGCCCGATCACGTCGTCGCCGAGGTGCCGGGCATGGTCGAGAATCCCCTCGTCCTCGAAGATCCGCATCGAGGCCACGGCCGACGCGCAGGCCAGCGGATGTCCGGAGTAGGTCAGCCCGCCCGGGAAGGCGCGCTCGTCGAACGTGGCGGCGATCTCGCCGCTGATCACCACCCCGCCCAGCGGCACGTAACCCGAGTTCACGCCCTTGGCGAAGGTGATCAGGTCCGGCTCCACCCCCCAGCGGTCGACGGCGAACCACTCGCCGCAGCGGCCGAACCCGGCCATCACCTCGTCGGCCACCATCACGATGCCGTGCTCGTCGCAGATCTCCCGGACGCCCGCGAGGTAGCCCTCGGGGGGGACCAGGATGCCGTTGGTGCCGACCACGGACTCCAGCAGGATCGCCGCCACGGTGTGCGCCCCCTCGACCATCAGGGTGTCCCGCAGGTGCTGGAGGGACCGGGCGCACTCCTCGGCCTCGGTGGTCGCGTAGAAGGCGGACCGGTAGAGGTAGGGGCCCCAGTAGCGCACGACCCCGCTCGCCCCGGGTTCGGAGGCCCAGCGACGCGGGTCGCCGGTCAGGGCGATGGCTCCCGCGGTGGCTCCGTGGTAGCTGCGATAGGCCGCCATCACCTTGTGTCGCCCGGTGTGCAGCCGCGCCATCCGGACCGCGTTCTCCACCGCCTCGGCGCCACCGTTGGTGAAGAAGACCTTGGCCATCCGCGAGGGTGCCCGCTCGACGATCATGGCCGCTGCCTCGCTGCGCGCCTCGTCGGCGAAGGCGGGCGAGACGGTGAGCATCCGGCCGGCCTGCTCCTGGATGGCGGCCACTAGCCGGGGGTGCTGGTAGCCGATGTTGACGTTGACGAGCTGCGAGGAGAAGTCGAGCCACCGGCGGCCCGTGTGGTCCCAGAAGTGCGAGCCCAGTGCGCCGGCGACGGGCATCGGGTCGATGGCGGCCTGGGCGGACCAGGAGTGCAGGACGTGAGCCCGGTCCAGGCGGCGAACCTCGGACTCGGTCAGTCGGGGACGCGTCCCCGACGCAGCGGTCGGTGTGGTCGGGGAGGTCGGCGTGCTGCTCGTCGCGGTCACGGCGGTCACCGGGTCCGGGGGAAGCCGAGGTCGACCGAGGAGGTCGCCGGATCCGGCCACCGGGTCGTGACCACCTTGCCGCGGGTGTAGAAGGCGACACCGTCGGGTCCGTACATGTGCGCGTCGCCGAACAGGGAGGAGCGCCACCCACCGAAGGAGTACGAGGCGACGGGGACCGGGATCGGCACGTTCACCCCGACCATGCCCACCTCGACGTCGAGCTCGAAGCGGCGGGCGGCGCCCCCGTCGCGGGTGAAGATCGCCGTACCGTTGGCGAACTCGTGCGAGTTCACCAGCTCCAGGGCCTCGTCGTAGGTCTCGGTCCTGACCACGCTGAGGACCGGACCGAAGATCTCGTCGGTGTAGACCGACATGGCCGGCTCGACGTGGTCGAGCAGCGTGGTCCCGAGGA
>JBBPYL010000081.1:0-4108 GCA_038199935.1 Propionibacteriales bacterium
CAGGCACCAACGGCGAGAATCTTCCCGAGACCCACGAGTTCCTGCGCAAGGTCCGTCGCTTCGTCGACGAGAAGTACCCCGGCAAGATCCTGCTGGCCGAGGCCAACCAGTGGCCCTCCGACGTCGTCGACTACTTCGGCGGGACCACGACACAGGCCGGCGAGTGGGTCGGCGACGAGTGCCACATGTGCTTTCACTTCCCCGTCATGCCGCGCATCTTCATGGCCGTGCGCCGCGAGTCGCGCTTCCCGATCTCGGAGATCCTCGAGCAGACGCCCGCCATCCCGGAGAACTGCCAGTGGGGCATCTTCCTGCGCAACCACGACGAGCTGAGCCTGGAGATGGTCACCGACGAGGACCGCGACTACATGTGGGGCGAGTACGCCAAGGACCCCCGGATGAAGGCGAACATCGGCATCCGTCGCCGCCTGGCCCCTCTGCTGGACAACGACATCAACCAGATGGAGCTGTTCACCGCGATCCTGCTCTCGCTGCCCGGCTCGCCGGTGCTCTACTACGGCGACGAGATCGGCATGGGCGACAACATCTGGCTCGGTGACCGCGACGGGGTGCGGACCCCGATGCAGTGGACACCGGACCGCAACGGCGGGTTCTCTCACGCCACACCGGGTCGGCTGGCCCTGCCTGTCATCCAGGACCCGGTCTTCGGCTACCAGCGGGTCAACGTGGAGACGGAGATGGAGAACGCGTCCTCGCTGCTGCACTGGACGCGGCGGATGATCCACGCCCGCCGCAAGCACCCCGCCTTCGGCCTGGGTACCTTCACCGACCTCGGCGGCTCGAACCCGAGCGTGCTCAGCTACGTCCGGGAGCACACCAGCACCGCGGCCGACGGGACCGTGACCACCGACCGGGTGCTGTGCGTGAACAACCTCTCCCGCTTCCCCCAGCCCGTCGAGCTGGACCTGCGGCGCTTCGAGGGCGTGGCGCCCGTCGAGCTCCTCGGCGGGGTCCGCTTCCCCGTGGTCGGCGAGCTGCCCTACCTGCTCACCCTGGGTGCCTACGGCTTCTACTGGTTCCGCCTACCCGAGCCCGCCGGCGAGCGGTCGACCGGCGCGGTCCCACCGCCCCGGGCGACTCCACGCAGCGAGAACGAGACCGCGACTGGTCTCGGCGCCGTGGGGAACGACGTCTCCGAGAGCGAGGCCCCATGAACACCGACTTCGAGGAGTTCCTGTCCTCCGCCCGCTGGTTCGGCGGCAAGGGTCTGAGCTGGTCGGTGACCGAGGTGCGCCGCGCCGGCTCCCTCGGCTCGACCGCGCTGGACGGCACCCCCTACGTCGGCATCGAGCTGGTCACCGTCTCCTACGCGGAGGGCGGCACCGAGACCTACCAGGTCCCGGTGGCCTACTACGCCGAGGAGCAGGAACGCCTCGAGCACGCCGCGATCGGGGTCTGGACCGACCCCGAGCTCGGTACGACGGTGCACGCCTACGACGCCGTCCACGACCGCGAGGTCACCATCTTGTGGCTGCGCGCCTTCGACGAGGGTCGTCGCGCCGACGGGCTGGTCTTTCACCGGCTCCCGGGCCACGACCTGGACCTCGACACCCACTCCACACTCTTCTCCGGTGAGCAGAGCAACTCCTCGATCGCCTTCGGCGAGGACAGCCTGATGAAGGTGTTCCGCAAGGTGACCCCGGGCCACAACCCCGACATCGAGATCCACGCGGCGCTCACCGAGGCCGGTACCCCGCACGTCGCCGCGCTCTTCGGCTGGCTGGAGGCCGAGGCCCCCGGCGTGGCCGGGACGGCTGCGGAGCCCGGGGATCAGTCCAAGGATCAGCCCAGGGAGCACCCTGGGGAGCCTCTGCAGCTCGCCATGCTTCAGCAGTTCCTCCGGACAGCGAGCGATGGCTGGGAGCTCGCCCTGGCCAGCGTGCGCGACCTGTTCGCCGAGGCCGACCTGCACGCCTACGAGGTGGGCGGCGACTTCGGCGGCGAATCGCACCGGCTCGGGGTGGCCACCGCCGAGGTGCACGATTCCCTGGCCCAGAGCTTCCCGACCGCCACCTGGGAGTCTGCCGACCTGGTCAGGCTGGCCGAGACCTTCCGCGGCCGGCTCCACCGCGCCGCCGCCGCTGTACCCGAGCTCGAGCCCTACCGTGCGGCCCTGACCGCGACGTTCGAGGCCGTCGCCTCGGTGCACGCCGAGGTCCAGGTCCAGCGCGTGCACGGGGACTTCCACCTCGGGCAGACGCTGCGTACCACCCGGGGCTGGAAGATCGTCGACTTCGAGGGCGAGCCGGCGAAGACGCTGGCCGAGCGGGTCCTGGCCGACTCGCCGTGGCGCGACGTCGCCGGGATGCTCCGCTCTTTCGACTACGCGGCCCACGCGGTGAGCGCGGACGTCGAGCCGGGCGAGGGTGAGACCCAGATCGCCTACCGGGCCGCGGAGTGGGCCGCCCGCAACCAGCAGGAGTTCCTCGCCGGGTACGTCGAGGCGTGTGACCGCACCACCTCGGGCTCGTTGAGCGAGCAGCAGACCGTGCTGCTGGAGGCCTATACCGCCGACAAGGCGGTCTACGAGACCGTCTACGAGGCGCGCAACCGACCGAGCTGGATCGGCATCCCGCTCGGCGCCATCGCCCGTCTGACCGGCTCTTCCGCCCCCGACGCGCCGGCCGGCCCGGCCGACCCCTCGGGGTCGGACACCCACCAGGAGACCTCGTGACCACGACCGCCCTCCCCCTCGACGCCAGCGTCCTCGACCAGGTGGTGGCCGGCCGGCACGGCGACCCGCACAGCGTGCTCGGAGCCCACCCTTACGAGGGGGCGACGACCGTGCGGGTCCTCCGGCCGCTGGCCGAGTCCGTGGTCGTGCTGCACGGTGGATCGCGCACCGAGCTCGCGCACGAGCACGAGGGGATCTGGGTCGGCGTGCTCGAGGTCCCCTCGCCGCCTGACTACCGCCTCGAGGTTGGCTACGCCGGTGGCGAGCCGCAGGTCGTCGACGATGCCTACCGCTATCTGCCCACGCTGGGCGAGACGGACCTGCACCTGATCAACGAGGGTCGCCACGAGCAGCTCTGGGCCGTCCTGGGCGCCCACGTGCGGCATTACGACTCGGTGGCCGGCCCGATCACCGGCACCTCCTTCGCGGTGTGGGCGCCGCACGCCCGCGGCGTGCGGGTCAAGGGCGACTTCAACCACTGGGACGGTCGCGAGCACCCGATGCGTCAGATGGGCGTCTCCGGCGTGTGGGAGCTCTTCGTGCCCGAGGTGGGCGACGGCAACCGCTACAAGTTCGTGGTCCTGGGCGGTGACGAGGTCTGGCGCGAGAAGGCCGACCCGATGGCCTTCGCCTCCGAGATCCCGCCGCTGACCTCCTCGGTGGTCCACGAGTCGGCGTACACCTGGGGCGACGACGCGTGGATGACCGCCCGGGCGGAGTCCACCGGCGCCCACGCGCAGCCGATGTCGGTCTACGAGTTGCACCTGGGCTCGTGGAAGAAGCACTTCGGTGGCGGCATGTACTCCTACGCCGAGCTGGCCGAGGACCTGGTCGGCTACGTCGCCGACCTCGGGTTCACCCACGTCGAGCTGATGCCCGTCATGCAGCACCCCTTCGGCGGCTCGTGGGGTTACCACGTCACGTCGTACTTCGCTGCCGACTCCCGCTTCGGTGACCCCGACGGCCTCCGCCTGCTCATCGACCGTCTGCACCAGGCCGGCATCGGCGTCATCCTCGACTGGGTGCCGGGCCACTTCCCGCGTGACGAGTGGGCACTGGCTCGCTTCGACGGCCTGCCGCTCTATGAGCACCCAGACCCCCGGCGGGGTGACCAGCCCGACTGGGGCACCCACATCTTCGACTTCGGCAAGCTGGAGGTCCGCAACTTCCTCGTCGCCAACGCTCTCTATTGGCTCGAGGAGTTCCACATCGACGGGCTGCGGGTCGACGCCGTCGCCTCAATGCTCTATCTCGACTACTCCCGCAACGACGGTGAGTGGCTCCCCAACATTCACGGCGGACGCGAGCACCTCGAGGCGATCGGGTTGCTCCAGGAGACCAACGCCACGGCCTACAAGCGGGTTCCCGGCATCGTCACGATTGCCGAGGAGTCGACGTCCTGGCCGGGGGTCA
>JBBPYL010000082.1:0-17437 GCA_038199935.1 Propionibacteriales bacterium
ACTGTTTAGGAGTCATGGGAAATGGCCAATCGCCTTGCCAGCGCAACAAGCCCGTATTTGCTCCAACACGCGGAAAATCCGGTGGATTGGTGGGAGTGGGGACCCGAAGCGTTTGCCGAAGCCAGGCGTCGTGATACACCAGTATTGCTGTCCGTCGGCTACTCCGCCTGCCACTGGTGCCACGTGATGGCCCACGAGTCCTTCGAGGACGAGGCCACCGCCGCTTATCTCAACGAGCACTTCGTGGCGGTCAAGGTCGACCGTGAGGAGCGCCCGGACGTCGACGCGGTCTACATGGCCGCGACCACCGCGATGACCGGTCAGGGCGGCTGGCCGATGACCGTGCTGCTCACCCCGGACGGCGAGCCGTTCTTCGCCGGCACCTACTTCCCCGACCAGCCGCGCCACGGGCAGCCGTCCTTCCGGCAGATCCTGGAGTCGTTGAGCGGGGCCTGGACCCAGCGTCGCGACGAGGTCGGTCGGGTCGCGGAGGACGTGGCCACCCACCTGCGCGCGCAGAGCGTGCCCGGGGGCACCGAGCCGCTGGACGAGGAGGTGCTCGCCGCTGCGTTGCGGACCCTGGCCACCGACTACGACGACCGGCAGGCCGGCTTCGGCACCAAACCGAAGTTCCCCCCCTCGATGGTGCTGGAGTTCCTGCTGCGCCACGCCGCCCGGACGGGATCGCCGCAGGCCGCGAACATGGCCGGCGCGACGTTGACGGCGATGGCCCGCGGCGGCATCTACGACCAGCTCGCCGGCGGCTTCGCCCGCTACAGCGTGGACGCAGCCTGGGTCGTCCCGCACTTCGAGAAGATGCTCTACGACAACGCGCAGCTCCTCGGGGTCTACGCCCGGTGGACCCGTCAGGGCGGCGGGGCGCTGGCTGAGCGGGTGGCCCGTGAGACCGCGGACTTCCTGCTCCGTGAGCTCGGCACCCCCGAGGGCGGCTTCGCCTCCGCCCTGGACGCCGACACCGAGGGCGTGGAGGGCCGCTTCTACGTCTGGACGTCCGGCGAGCTCCTCGAGGTGCTGGGGGACGAGGACGGCACCTGGGCGGCGGGCCTGCTCGCGGTGACCGAGTCCGGCACCTTCGAGCACGGGGCCTCCACCCTGCAGCTGCCGGTCGACCCCCGTACGCCCGAGGACGCGGGCCGCTGGCAGGGGGTGCGCACGCGGCTCCTTCAGGCCCGGTCCACCCGGGTGCGCCCCGCCCGCGACGACAAGGTGGTGGCGGCCTGGAACGGGCTGGCCCTCGGGGCGCTGGCCGAGGCGGGGGCCCTGCTGCACGAGCCGAGGTACGTCGACGCGGCCGTCGCCGCGGCCGAGTTGCTGGTCGCGGTCCACCTCGACGGGCCGCGGCTGCTCCGGGTCTCCCGGGACGGCTCGGCCGGACCGCACGCGGGGGTCCTGGAGGACTACGGCTGCGTCGCGCACGGCTTCCTCCTGCTGCACGCCGCCACCGGCGACGCCCGCTGGGTGGCGCACGCAGAGTCGCTCCTCGAACGGGCCCTGAGCGAGTTCGCGGCCGACGACGGCGGCTTCTACGACACCGCGGCCGACGCCGAGGCACTGGTCGCCCGCCCTCGGGACCCCGGCGACAACGCCAGCCCGTCGGGCCAGTCGTCGCTGGTCCACGCGCTGCTCCACCACGCGGCGCTCACCGGCTCGGGCCGACACCGGGACGCGGCGGAGGGGGCGCTGCGGCAGGTGCGGACCCTGGCCGAGCGGGTGCCCCGCTTCGCGGGCTGGAGCCTGGCCGCCGCAGAGTCGGCCCTGGCCGGACCCCTGGGGGTGGCCGTCCTCGGCGCCGCCTCGGATCCCTACCGGATCCAGCTCGCCGACCTCGTCCGGGGCGCGACGAGCCCCGGGCTGGTGCTGGCCGTCGGCGAGCCGGACGCCGAAGGCGGCGTACCCCTGCTGGCCGAGCGACCCCTGCTCGAGGACCGGGCGACGGCGTACGTGTGCCGAGGCATGGTCTGCGAGCGACCGGTCACCTCACCGGAGGAGCTGAGCGCCCTGCTGGCGCCGTCGGTGCCTCAGCGCAGCGCGTAGGTGGCCAACGAGATGCCGGTGTAGTGGGTCGCGAAGGCCACGATGGTCAGCGTGTGGAACACCTCGTGGAAGCCAAACCACCGCGGCGACGGGTTCGGCCAGCGGAAGCCGTAGATGACCCCACCGACCGTGTACAGCACCCCGCCGGCGACTAGGAGCGCGATCACTGCGGTGCTGGCCGAGGCGAAGAACGAGGGGAGGTAGAACACCGCCGCCCAGCCCAAGGCCATGTAGATCGGGGTGTAGAGCCACCGGGGCGCGGTGGCCCAGAACAGCCGGAAGGCGATCCCGAGCGCTGCTCCGCCCCAGGCGATGGCCAGCAGGCTGGTGCGCTCGGCGCCGTCGAGCAGAATCAGGGTGAACGGGGTGTAGCTGCCCGCGATGAGCAGGAAGATGCTCGAGTGATTCAGGCGGCGCAACCACAAGTTGGTCCGCGGTGACCACGTGCCCCGGTGCAGGCTGGCCGAGGCGGTGAAGAGCGCCAGCGCCGAGAAGGCGAAGATGGCCGATCCGATCCGCGTCGACGGGGTGGGCGAGAGCGCGACGAGGACGATGCCGGCGGCCAGCGCCAGGGGCGCGGTGGCCGCGTGCAGCCAGCCGCGTAGCTGCGGCTTGACCTCGTCGATGACCTCGCGGACCTGCTCGCCGATCCGCTCGGTGACGGACTCCGCGGTCTCCGGCGGGCCCCCGAGCACACTGGTGTCCTCGTGCGGGTCACGTCGCTGCTCCATCGCTCCACGGTAGCGGCCCATTCCCAGCCGGTGTGCAGTTCCTCCGAGTAAGGTGACTCACCGTGGTGGACTGGAAGCACGGTCTCAGGCGGGTGCTCTACCCGGCCTACGAGGCACGCCTGCTGCGTCGCCTGCCGAGCGAGGGACGCCCTGCTCACGTGGGGGTGATGCTCGACGGCAACCGGCGTTGGGCCAAGGCGCTGGGCGAGGACAGTGCGCACGGCTACCGGGCCGGCGCCGCCAACATCGTCCCGCTGCTCGGATGGTGCGAGGAGGTCGGTGTCGAGGTCGTCACCTTGTGGCTGCTCTCGACCGACAACCTGAGCCGGCCCCCCGACCAGCTCGACGGCCTGCTGCAGATCATCGAGGACGCGGTCGTCGACCTCGCAGCGCAGCGACGCTGGCGGCTGCACCCGATGGGCGCCCTGGACCTGCTGCCCGACGCGACCGCCCGCAAGCTCAAGGAGGCCGCCGACGACACCCGCGACATCGACGGGCTGATCGTCAACGTCGCGGTCGGGTACGGCGGTCGGCGGGAGATCGCCGACGCGGTGCGTTCGCTCCTGCACGACCACGCCTCGCGCGGGACCTCGATCGAGGAGCTGGCCGAGATCCTCGACGTCGAGCACATTGCCGAGCACCTCTACACCCGCGGCCAGCCCGACCCGGACCTGGTCATCCGCACCTCGGGCGAGCAGCGCCTCGGCGGCTTCCTGCTCTGGCAGAGCGCGCACAGCGAGTTCTACTTCTGCGAGGCGTACTGGCCGGCCTTCCGCCGGGTCGACTTCCTGCGCGCGCTGCGGGCCTACGCCGTCCGCGAGCGTCGCTACGGCGGCTGAGCCGACCAGACCCGCGCGCGCCGCCGGGAGCCCCGGACGGGGGGCCGACCCGCCGAGGACCGGCTGCGGTGACGTTCACCGCGGCTTCACCCCGCGGATGGGCGTGTCGGGAGCGGACCGGTCCGCTGCCCGGCTTACCGTCGCTGCAACGGCCGGCGGGGAAGCCAGCCGTATCGGGAGGCCCGTTCGTGAACATCACGAGCACGATGGCAACGCTGCACCGCGGAGGTCTGCACCCAGGCCGCCGGGCTCGATCCCGGTCCACCGGAGAAATCTGAGGACCGGGGGCCGCGGGTGCGCGTGCCGGTCCGTGAAGGGGCGTCCCATGTCCGACTCGACGAGCTCGTCGTCCTTCGTGCCCGACCGGCTGCGCAACGGCACCCGCACCTACGTGGTTGACACCAGCGTCCTGCTGGCCGACCCCGGGGCGCTGACCCGCTTCGACGAGCACGAGGTCGTGCTCCCGATCGTGGTGGTCACCGAGCTGGAGGGCAAGCGGCACCACCCCGAGCTCGGCTACTTCGCCCGGGCGGCGCTCCGGATGCTCGACGAGTTGCGCGTCACTCACGGTCGCCTCGACGAGCCGATCCCGGTGGGCCACAACGGCGGCACGATCCGGGTCGAGCTCAACCACACCGACCCGGCGTCGCTGCCCTCGGGTTTCCGCCTCGGGGATAACGACTCCCGCATCCTCGCCGTGGCCCGCAACCTCGCCAACGAGGGCCGCGAGGTCACCCTGGTCTCCAAGGACCTCCCGATGCGGATCAAGGCCTCGGCGGTGGGGCTCGACGCCCAGGAGTACCTCGCGGAGCTCGCGGCCGAGTCCGGCTGGAGGGGGATGAGCGAGGTCGAGGTGGCCGGCGCCGAGCTCGACGAGCTCTACGACGACCAGGTGATCGACCTCGACGCGGCGCGGGACCTGCCGTGCCACACCGGGCTGGTGCTGCTCTCGGACCGGGGGAGCGCCCTGGGCCGGGTCAAGGCCGACAAGCGGGTGCACCTGGTCCGCGGGGATCGCGAGGCGTTCGGCATCCACGGCCGATCGGCCGAGCAGCGGATCGCCCTCGAGCTGCTGCTCGACCCCGAGGTCGGCATCGTCTCGCTCGGCGGACGGGCCGGCACCGGGAAGTCGGCGATGGCGCTGTGCGCAGGTCTCGAGGCGGTGATGGAGCGCCGTCAGCACAAGAAGGTCGTCGTCTTCCGGCCGCTGTTCGCGGTGGGCGGCCAGGAGCTCGGCTACCTCCCCGGCAGCGAGTCGGAGAAGATGTCGCCGTGGGGTCAGGCGGTCTTCGACACCCTGGGCGCGCTGACCTCGCCCGATGTGGTGGACGAGATCGTCGACCGGGGCATGCTCGAGGTGCTCCCGCTGACCCACATCCGGGGCCGCTCGCTGCACGACGCCTTCGTGATCGTGGACGAGGCCCAGTCCCTGGAGCGCAACGTGCTGCTCACCGTGCTCTCCCGGATCGGGGTCAACTCCAAGGTGGTGCTCACCCACGACGTCGCCCAGCGCGACAACCTGCGGGTCGGGCGGCACGACGGGATCGTGGCCGTGGTGGAGAAGCTCAAGGGCCACCCGCTCTTCGCCCACGTGACGCTGACCCGGTCCGAGCGCTCGCCCATCGCGGCACTGGTCACCGAGATGCTGGAGAGCGTCGTCCTCTAGGTCTCCTAGCTCCTCGCGGGCGTACGGGGCGGTGTCACCACCACCCCGTACGCCCCAGGCAGCACACGCACCTACGGGCGTCACGGCGCCACGTGACCCCCGTCACGGGTGATTTGCCTGCGCCCGGCCGATCAGGCACCGTGAGGGGTTGCCCGTCTCGGACCCGGGTTCTGTCCCTGGTGTGTCCCCCACGTGTCTGCGAGCCTCTGCGTGCCCCGTCGTACTCCTGCTGTCCCTGCCCGTCACCGCGCCGAACGGCCCCGTTCGCTGTCCGGTGCGATCGGCGCCCACGGCCCGGCGTCGCTGCGTCGTGGCCTCCTTCACTCCCTGGTGGGGCCGGTCGCGGCGGTCACGGCGACCGGACTCGCGGTGACCACGGGGGTGCTGGCCGGGGAGGCTGCTGCCCCCGAGGTCGCCGCGTCGGCGCAGGATCAGACCTCGGCGATCTCGCCCGTGGCCCAGGCCCAGGAGCGCGCCGCCAGCCCCGGGGCGCTGGCCGGACGGGAACGGCAGGTGTCGCGCTCCCAGGGCCGCACGTCCCTGTCCGGCGCTGCGCGCCGCCTGCGGCTGAGCCAGACCTCCGGCGGACAGGCGACCCGGAGCAAGGACCTCACCGGCGGGGACCCGCGCGCCATCGCCCGGTCCATGCTCCCCGAGTTCGGCTTCTCCTCCGCCGAGTTCGGCTGCCTCGACGCGCTCTACGGCAGCGAGAGCGGCTGGGACCCGCACGCGGACAACCCGTCGTCCTCCGCCTACGGCATCCCGCAGGCCCTCACCGGGGGGACGCACGACAACCTCCCCGCCGACTACATGACCAACCCGGCGGCCCAGATCCGGTGGGGCCTGGACTACATCCGCGTCTCCTACGGCACGCCGTGCTCTGCCTGGTCGTTCAAGCAGGGCAACGGCTGGTACTGACCCCTCAGGGGGTGACCGGCTCGCTCAGGGGTGCGTCATCGACGCCACGTCGAGGGCGTCGTCGAGCTGCTGCTCGGTCAGGTCGCCCTTCTCGACGAAGCCCATCGCCAGCACCGTCTCGCGGATCGTCTGCTCCTGCGCCAGGGCTCGCTTAGCCACCGCGGCGGCGTTCTCGTAGCCGAGGTACTTGTTCAGCGGGGTGACCACGGAGGGGGAGGACTCCGCGTAGGTCCGCATCCGCTCCTCGTTCGCGGTGATCCCGGCGACGCACCGGTCGGCCAGCAACGTCGTCGAGGTGGACAGCAGCCGGATCGACTCCAGCAGGTTGCGCGCCATCACCGGCATCATCACGTTGAGCTCGAAGCTGCCCGAGGCGCCGGCCCAGGCCACCGTCGCGTCGTTGCCGACCACCTGGGCGCAGACCATCAATGTGGCCTCGGGCAGGACGGGGTTGACCTTGCCGGGCATGATGCTCGATCCCGGCTGGAGGTCGGGCAGGTTGATCTCGGCCAGACCGGTCCGCGGCCCCGAGGCCATCCAGCGCAGGTCGTTGCACAGCTTGGTGACGCCGACGGCGACGGTGCGCAGCTGGCCGGAGAGCTCGACCAGCGCGTCGCGGGCCCCCTGGGCCTCGAAATGGTTGCGCGCCTCGGTGAAGGGCAGTCCCGTCGACGAGGCCAGCTCCTCGATCACGGCGGCGGCGAAGCCGGGCGGGGTGTTGATACCGGTGCCGACCGCCGTACCGCCCAGGGGTAGCTCGCAGACCCGGGGCAGCGTGGACTCCACCCGCTCGATGCCGTGCCGCAGGGCGGCCGCGTAGCCGCCGAGCTCCTGGCCCAGCATCACCGGCGTGGCGTCCATCAGGTGGGTGCGGCCCGACTTCACCGTCGCGGCGAACTGCTCGGCCTTGGCCTCCAGCGCGCCGGCGAGGTGGGCCAGCGCGGGGAGCAGGTCCTCGGTGGCGGCCTGCGCCGCGGCCACGTGGATGGAGGTGGGGAAGGTGTCGTTGCTCGACTGGCTGGCGTTGACGTGGTCGTTGGGGTGGACCTCGACGCCGACCCGGGCGGCCAGCGAGGCCAGGACCTCGTTCATGTTCATGTTCGACGAGGTGCCCGAGCCGGTCTGGAACACGTCGACGGGGAAGTGCTCGAGGTGCTCCCCGGCGACGATCTCGGCGGCGGCGTCCCTGATGGCTCCGGCCCGCTCGGCGTCGACGACCTCGAGGTCGGCGTTGACCCGCGCGGCGGCGGCCTTCACCTGGGCCAGTGCCTGGACGTGGCGGTCCTCCAGGGTGACGCCGCTGATCGGGAAGTTCTCCACCGCGCGCTGGGTCTGGGCCCGCCAGAGCGCGCCCGCGGGCACCCGGACCTCGCCCATGCTGTCGTGTTCGATGCGGTCGGGCTGCTCCGTGAAGGACATGCCGCCGAGGCTAACCCCCCAACCCCGATTCGTCCGCGCCCCCATGGAGCCGATCGGACGCGAAACCGCGGACGAACGGGGGGGGGTGGGGGTGTCAGGGGGTGCGGGAGAGGGAGCGGGCGAAGGCGGAGACAGCCTCGGGATACTCGGCGGGAGAGATCTTGTAGTTGGCGTCCCGGGTGCGGTTGAAGAAGATCGCCCAGTCCAGACCGAGCTTGCGGAGCCGGCCGGGCAGACCCTCCAGGAAGAAGGCCAGGGCTACGTCGCCGTACTCCACGGGCAGGCCGAACTCACCGAGCCCTATCGGCTGGCCCTGATACCACGGGCGGCTGCGGAGCCAGTCGAGGTCCTCGCGGGTGATGCTCTCCAGGGTGTCGAAGCTGTTGCTGCCGTAGGGGTCGAAGAGCATCATGTCCGGCGCCACCGTGAACTGTCGGGCCACGGCACCCTCCGCCTCCCGGTCGTAGCCCACGAACCAGTACGTCGTGGAGATGCGGGAGTCCGCCTGCTCCGCGGCGCGGAAGAAGCGGTCCAGCGCCCGTCCGTACACCTGCGGCTGCGCGGAGCGGCCGACGAGGTCACCCTGGCTGACCTTCGCCACGAACTCGTGCTCCAGGGTGGCGTAGACCGGCACCCGACGGTCGACGGCCGCGAGGACGGCGAGGTCGTCGACGTGGCGCTGGAGCCAGGCCATCGCCGCGGGCTCGCCGTCGGCGATGCCGGCCAGGAGCTGGGTGCCCTTCGTGGTGATGGTCAGGCTCGGGCTGGTGCCGCGACGGATCCGCGCCGTCTCGTAGGCGAGGTCGATCGTCTCGGTCGGCTGGTAGTAGGTGGAGGCCAGGTCCGGGTACGCGCCGAACTCGGCCAGGCAGGCCTCGTCGGGGGCTTCGTAGGGCGGGCCGTTGTAGACCCCCAGAAGACCCCGGGAGCGGGGGGTCGGCACCGGAGGCTTCGACGGTCGGGGCGAGGTCGTCGGCCTCGCGCTCTTCCGGGGAGGATCCGATGCCGACGGAGGCGAGGTCGGAGCCGGGTAGTCGCCGCGCCACAGCACCAGGACGGTGGCGAGCACGGCCACCAGCAGGACGAGCACGACGACGCGACGCCGACGTGACCTGGACGGGCCGGTCATCGTCGGGCGAGGTAGAGCCAGTAGAGGGCGGTGCGAGCCGGCGTCTCGTCGTCCCCCTCAGACAGGACGACGTCGTGGGAGATCGCCTCCACAGCGCCGAAGACGTCCTCGAGCGTCTGGGTCAGCTCCGGGGAATCGGCGGAGGACCAGAGCACGACAGTGCCGCCCGGCCTGAGCGTCCCGTGCACCTGCGAGAGGAACGCACGCTGGTAGATCGAGGCGTTCTGTTCGTAGACGAGGTAGCCAGGACCGTTGTCGACGTCGAGCAGGACGAGGTCGTACGCCGCCGGCGTCGCCTCGGCCATCGCCATGGTGATGTCCGCGACGATGACCTCGAGCCGCTCGTCGGCCAGGAGGGCCGGGCCGTGCGGCACGGTCCCGTCGCGCATCCAGCGCACCAGGGCGTCCTCGACCTCCACCACGGCGACCCGCTCGACCCGATGGTCGGAGAGCACCTCGTGCAGGGTGAAACCGAACCCGAGGCCGCCGATCACCACCGTTCGCGGTGCGTCCGTCCGGGCCAGGGCGACGGCCGCGAGCTGACGCTCGGTGGTGGTCTCTTGGGTGTCCATCACGAAGACGCCATTGACCCTCAGCTCGAGCACGGGACTGAACGCGCCGTGCGGGTCGACCGGGTCGACCCGGGTGCGCAGCACGATCTCGCCGCGCTCGGACTCGGCGCGGGCGACCTCGACGTACTCCATCCGGGTCAGC
The DNA here is from genome assembly GCA_038199935.1 of Propionibacteriales bacterium. GTDB lineage: Bacteria > Actinomycetota > Actinomycetes > Propionibacteriales > Nocardioidaceae > Nocardioides_B. Next base: position 9,472 of record JBBPYL010000082.1, read on the forward strand.
CCCCGCCGGCGTCGGTGCCGGGCTCGGAGCGCCTGCGCACCGACACAGTCAGGGGCTTGGCGGTCTCGGCGAAGAAGTCATTGCCCTTGTCGTCGACGACGACGAAGGCGGGGAAGTCCTCGACCTCGATCTTCCACACCGCCTCCATCCCCAGCTCGGCGTACTCAACGCCGGCGGACTGGAAGGCCTCGACGTAGGAGTCCATCCGGCCCGCCGTGGTGGGGCCGAACGACCCGGAGGCGTAGCCCTCGGGGGTCTTGGCCCGGCCCGCGTAGTAGACCGCGTGCTCGCGCAGGTAGTCGGGCATCGGGCGGTTCAGGTCGATCCGGACCACCGCCTCGGCCTCGGTGTCACCCGAGCCTCCGGACACGGTCAGCCTCTCGCGGGTCGTCTCGGGCAGGAAGGTCGCCGGGTCGCGCTCGAGCTCCTCCAGGAAGACGCCCTCGGCGGTGATCTTGCCCAGCGCCTGTCGGTCGGCCGAGCAGGAGACCGCGATCGCCACGGGGCACGAGGCGCCGTGGCGGGGCAGCCGGATCACCCGGACGTCGTGGCAGAAGTACTTGCCGCCGAACTGCGCCCCGATCCCGAAAGACTGGGTCAGCGCGAGGACCTCCTGCTCCAGCTCCCGGTCGCGGAAACCGTGCGCGGTCATCGACCCGTGCGTGGGCAGGGCGTCGAGGTAGTGCGCCGAGGCGTACTTCGCGGTCTTCAGGGGGACTCCGCCGACGTGCCGCCGATGACCACGGCCAGGTGTACGGCGGGCAGGCCGCCGTACCAAGCGAGCGGATCTTCTCGTCAAGGAACTCCAGCATTCGCGGCGGGGTGAGGATCGCCTTGGTCTCCTGGAACAGGAAGGACTTGTTGGCCGACCCGCCGCCCTTGGCCATGAAGAGGAACCGGTAGGCCGGCTCCGCGGTCGCGGGGGTGCTGTAGAGTTCGATCTGGGCCGGTAGGTTCGACCCCGTGTTCCGCTCCTCCCACATGGTGAGCGGGGCAGGCTGGGAGTAGCGCAGGTTGAGCCGGGTGTAGGCGTCGTACCCGCCGCGGCTGATCCACTCGGCGTCGTCGACCCCGGTCAGCACGCGCTCGGACTTCTTGCCCATCACGATCGCGGTGCCGGTGTCCTGGCACATCGGCAGCACGCCTCCCGCGGAGTTATTCACCTTCTTCAGCAGGTCAAGGGCGACGAAGCGGTCGTTGCCGCTGGCCTCGGGCTCGCCGCGGAGGAAGGTCTGAGCCCCGATCTCGATCGTGCTGACGCCCTCGCTGGTCAGCAACCGGTAGGGCGTGTCGTCCGCACCGGCGGGAAGCAGGTCGCTATAGCCGAAGGCAGGGTCCTCGCTCATGGACCTGAAGCCTAACGACCTGCTTAGGATGGTCGTCATGCAGGGACACGGCAGCGACCCGTCCGGCGGGGGGCTCCCCTCCGAGCGTCACCCGAGCACGTTGAGGATTTCCGACGCTGACCGCCACCGCGTCGCGGAGGTGCTGCGCGAGGCCGCCGGCGACGGGTTCCTCGACCTCGAGGAGCTCGAGGAGCGACTGGAGGCGACCTACGCGGCCAAGACGGCCGGGGACCTGATGCCGATCACCCTGGACCTGCCCCAGGTCCAGGATGCCGTCCGTGCGCCCGCCCGCCCGAAGTCCACCGGCCCGGTGCTCCCGGCGGACTCCCACGGCGTCTCCTTCGCGGTGATGAGCGAGTCGCGGCGTCGCGGGCTGTGGGAGGTCACCGAGCAGCACACCGCCGTGGCGGTGATGGGCAGTGTGGTGCTCGACTTGCGCGAGGCCCGGTTCGCGGGGCGCGAGGTGGTCATCGACGGCTACGCGATCATGGGCAGTGTCGAGGTCGTGGTGAACGCGCACACCCAGGTGATCGTCAGCGGCGTCGGCGTGATGGGCGACTTCAGTGAGTCCCGTCCGAAGGTCACGGCCGAGCTGTCCGCGGACTCCCCGGTGGTCCGGGTGCGCGGGCTGGCCCTGATGGGTAGCGTCACCGTGCAACGCAAGGACATGCCCGGAACTACCCCTCGACGACTCGGATGGTCCCGCCCGTGAAGCAGCTCACCGCACTCGACGCCCAGTTCCTCATGGTCGAGTCACCCACCACGACCGGTCACGTCGGCAGTCTGGTGATCCTGGACCCGAGCACCGCCCCGCGCGGTCGTTGGGGCCTCGAGGACGTCCGCGACCTGCTCGAGCAGCGGCTGCACCTGGCCGCCCCCTTCCGTCAGCGGCTGGTCGAGGTGCCGCTGGGGTTGGGACGCCCGTACTGGGTGGAGGACCCGCACTTCGACATCGAGTTCCACCTGCGGGAGGTGGCGCTGCCCTCGCCGGGCAGCCTGGAGCAGCTGGGCGAGCAGGTGGCCCGGATCCACGCCCGGCCCCTCGACCGCACCCGACCCTTGTGGGAGGCCTACGCCATCACCGGTCTCGAGGACGGCAAGGCGGCGTTCTACTCCAAGGTGCACCACGCCGCGATCGACGGCGTGTCCGGGGCGGAGATCCTCGAAGCGGTCATGGACATCTCGCCGATCCCGAGAGAGACGGTGGCCGAGGCGACCGTCCCCCCGGGACGGATGCCCTCCACAGCGTCGCTGCTCACCGGAGGCGTGCGCTCGCTCCTGGGCAGCCCGCTCGAGCTGGCCCGGACCATCCCCCGCTCCCTGTCCTACCTCGACGAGATCCCGGGGGCCGCGAACCTGCCGGGGGTGCGCCTCGTCAGCGCGGTGGCCGGTCAGGTCGGACGGGTCGTGGGTCAGCGCGCCCCGGCCCTTGACCGTCGCGACCTCAAGCCGCCGCGGACACCGCTGAACGGGGTGATCACCGGGCATCGCCGGTTCGCCTTCGGCTCGGTGCCCTTGGCCGACGTGAAGCGGACCAAGGACCACTTCTCGATGACGGTCAACGACCTGGTCATGACCATGACCGCCAGCGCCCTGCGGCGCTGGCTGCTCGACCACGACGCGCTGCCCACCTCTCCGCTCGTGGCCGCCGTCCCGGTCTCGGTGCGCACCGAGGACCAGAGCGGCGCCCTGGGCAACCAGGTCTCGGTGATGGTGGCCTCCCTACCCACGAACGTCCGTGAGCCGGTGGCCCGGGCCGAGGCCATGCGGGCCTCGATGCAGGAGGCCAAGCAGCACTTCGAGGCCGTCCCGGCCTCGCTGCTCCAAGACCTCTCGACGGCAGTGCCGACCGCGCTGTCGGGGTTGGCCGCGCGGGCGCTCTTCCGGCTGGGGACACTGCCGGGCCTGCCGTTCAACCTGTTCGTCAGCAACGTGCCGGGGCCGCAGCTCCCGCTCTACATCGCGGGCGCGCGGGTCGAGGGGATCTATCCCGTCTCGGCCGTGACGGACATGACCGGTGGTCTGAACATCACCTTGTTCTCCTATGACGGGCACCTCGACTTCGGGCTGATCGCCTGTCGCGAGATGGTCCCCGACGTCTGGAAGCTGGTCGGCTATCTCCAGGACGCACTGGCCGAGCTGGTCGCCGTCGTGCCCGCACCCGAGGCCGCGACCCAGGCGGCAGCCGGTCCGTCCCCCAGCGTGGTGAGCGACTCCGCGGCGACGGTCCCCACGCCGCGGGCCACCTCGTCCTCGAAGGCGAGGAGCACGCTGACGCGTCCGCCGGCGAAGGCCACGCCAACGACGACGGCGCCCGCGACAAAGGCACCTGCGAAGAAGGTGACGGCGACCAAAAAGACGACGGCGAAGGCCACGCCAGCGACGACGGCGCCTGCGACGAAGGCGGCCACGAAGAAGGCGGCCACGAAGAAGGCGGCCACGAAGAAGGCGGCCACGAAGAAGGCGGCCACCAAGAAGGCGGCCACCAAGAAGGCGGCCACCAAGAAGGCGGCCACCACGAGGGCGGCCACCACGAGGGCGGCCACCAAGAAGTCGACAGCGACGAGGGCGGCCCCCAAGAAGGCGACGACGAGCTAAGGGTCGCTGTGCGGGAGCCCGCCACCGAAGGAGCTGCTCACCGCATCGCCGTCCAGGACGCGGTAGGGCAGGGCCCCGGTGGCGGCTCGGGCGCGTAGCGCGGCCACGGGCACGCTCCCGGTCGCGGCGACGACGAGCAGGTTCCCGGGTCGCCGCCCCCGCAGGGTGGCCGGCTCGGCGCTGAGGAGCACCGCGGGGAACACCGCACGGATGCCGGCCACGACGCGTCTGGCCTCGCCGAAGGGGGCCTTGTCCACCAGGTTCAGCAGCAGCCAGCCTGACTCGTCCAGGACCCGGGCCACCTCGGCGAAGCACCCGAGGGTGACCAGGTCGGCCGGGCCGACTGTCCCGGCGAAGGCGTCGACCACCACCAGGTGCGTGGAGGCCGTGCGGAGCGCGGAGAGGCCCGCCCGCCCGTCCACGGGGCGGACCTTGATCCCGCTGCGGGCCGGGAGGGGGAGGTCGCGTCGGACGAGCTCGGTGAGGGCGACGTCGGGCTCGAGCACGATCTGGGGCGAGCGCGGGCGATTGGCGGCGACGTACCGGGGCAGCGTGAGGCCGGCGCCCCCGACGTGCACGATCCGGACGGGCTGCCCGGATGAACCGTGGGCGTCGATGACGTCACCCATCCGACGGACGTAGTCGAAGGCCAGACGGGTCGGGTCCGCGAGGTCGACGTAGGACTGGTCGGCACCGTCGAGGCGCACGATCCACGACGTCGGCCCGGCGGCCACGATCTCCACGGCTCAGCGGCGTGCGGTGCGGGTGATCGCCTCGACGAAGGTCGCGTGCAGCTCGTCGGGCAGGTCGTGCCCCATGCCCTCGATGAGCAGCAGCTCGGCGTTCGGGATGGCGTGGGCCGTCGCGCGGCCCCCGGAGACGTGCACCATCCGGTCGGCGAGCCCGTGGACCACCAGGGCGGGCAGATCCAGCGCGCGCAGGCTCGTGGTCCGGTCCGGCTGAGCGACGATCGCGGTCATCTGCCGGGCGACCCCCGAGGCGCTGACGCCGCGGTCGAACGTCTCCCCGGCGCGGGTCCTGATCTCCTCGTCGGTGTCGGGGTACGCCGGGGACCCGATGGACCTCCAGGCCCGCTCCGCCCCCGCGATGTAGGACTCCCGGCCCGCGGCCCGGCGACCGAGCAGGAGCGGGACGATCCGGGGGTCCTGCCACCCGACGCTGCGACGCCCCGTGGTCGACATGATCGAGGTGAGTGAGCGGACGCGGTCGGGCCGGTGGATGGCCATCGTCTGCGCGATCATCCCGCCCATCGACACCCCGACCACGTGGGCGCTCTCCACGCCCAGGTGGTCCAGGACGCCGAGGCCGTCGTCGGCCATGTCGAGCAGCGTGTACGGCGGCGGGCCGCCCCGGCCGACGAAGGAGAGCACCAGCCCCGCCCGGCCGACCCGCGCGCTGATCCGGCTCGAGCGGCCCACGTCGCGGTTGTCGTAGCGGATCACGAAGAAGCCCGCATCGGCCAGCAGGGTGCACAGGTCGGGGTTCCACCAGGTCAGCGGACCTCCGAGCCCCATCACCAGCAGCAGCGGCTCGCCCGCGGGGTCGCCGTGGGTCTGGAAGCAGATCTCCACCCCGTCGCCGATACTCGCGAACTGCTCGGGGGAGGCCTCGGGTCCGCCGAGGGGTGCGCTGGTCATGACCTTCCTCGCTCTCGACCGCGGGGTCGTGGCTGATCGAATCGATGCTGGTTACCCCCGAGTATAGGTCGGCGGGCAGGTCGAAGCCCGGGCTCGTGCGTGCGCAGGCCGCCCCGACGCGCCGTGGGGTATGCGTATAAACCTCATCTATCGGACAGGTAGTGGCTATCGTCACACAGTGGCCCAGCTCCGACTGTCCCCGATGGCGACGTTCCTGTGCCCGCCCGGGTACGCCGGACCGCGGGGCCTGCGTGCGCTCGTCCGTGAGGTGAGCGCCGTGTCCGAGGCGGCTCGCCTGGCCCGACGGCGGGTCGGCCGACGTTGGGTGGAGCCTCCTGTTCCCTACGCCCTGCGCCACCCCGAGGCCGGACGTGCGCCGGTGATCCTGGTCCCGGGCTTCATGGCCGGTGACCTCTCGCTGGGTCCGCTGGCCGCACACCTACGACGGGCAGGGCATCGCACCTACCGCTCGACGATGCTGGCCAACATCGGCTGCACCCTGGCTGCGGGGGAGGCCCTCGAGCAGCGGGTGGAGTCCATCGCGGACAAGCGCGGCCGACGGGTGGTCGTGCTCGGCCACAGCCTGGGCGGCCTGCTCGCGCGCGGCCTGGCCGCGCGTCGTCCCGACCTGGTCGAGCACGTGGTGACCTTGGGCAGCCCGCTGCTCGCCCCGGGGGCGGCGCACCCCCTCCTGCTGCTCGACCTGGCTCTCGTCGTCGGCCTCCAGCGCGTCGGTCGCGGGAGAATGATGGGGCGGGACTGCACCGCGGGCGACTGCGCCCGCGAGAGCTGGGCCCTGGCGCAGCTGCCTGTGGCGGAGTCGGTGGCGTTCACCTCGGTCTTCTCCCGGCGGGACGGGATCATCGACTGGCGCAGCTGCCTGGTCCCGCAGGCCGTCGCCGTCGAGGTCCGCAGCAGCCACCTGGGCATGGCCCTGGACCCTGGGGTCCTGGACCTGGTCGCCGACGTCCTCGCGCCGGCCCGCAGCGGCTAGCGGGAGACGGACCTCGGCCAGCCCTCGGGCAGGTCGGCGAGGGCGGGTGGGTTCGCGCCACGTCGGCTCACCGTGATGGCGGCGACCTCGTGCGCCGCGGTGAGCAGCGCGGTCAGCTGGTCCGCGTCGAGGTCAAGCCCCCAGTCCAGGACGGTTGCGACCAGCCCGCCCATGAAGGAGTCGCCGGCGCCGACCGTGTCGGCGACCTCGACGGCGTGCGAGGTGACCCGCACCGTGTCGTGGCGGGTGTAGGCCTCGGCCGCCGTGCCGCCCAGGGTGACCACGACCAGCCGTGTGCGCTCGCTGGCGGCCAGCAGCTCTCGGGCCACGTCGGCGGGCTCGCGTCCGGGCGCGAAGATCTCCACGTCCTCGTCGCTGAGCTTGACCAGCGACGAGGCGGCGGCCACCTCGAGCAGGTCGGCGTACGCCTGCGCTGTGTCGGGCAGGAAGGCCGGGCGGGCGTTGGGGTCGTAGCTGACCAGGAGGTCGGCGGCGACCGCCTGGCCCACCAGGTCCACGACGGCGTCGCGCCCCGGGCGCAGCGAGGCGCCGATGGAGCCGACGTGCAGCGCGCGGGCGTCATCGGGCAGGCGCTGGGGCTCGAGGTCCCAGGTCAGGTCGAAGTCGTAGGTGGCAGCGTGGCCGGCGTCGAGCGTCGCGGTGGCGGTGCTGGTCCGGCGAGCCGGGCGGACCGAGCCCTCCGCGAGGCGTACGCCGCTGGAGCGCACGTGCTCGACGACCAGGTCGCCCATCTCGTCGTCGCCGAGCTCGGTGAGAAGCAGGGTCTCCACACCGAGCCGGGAGAGCCCGACCGCGACGTTGAGCGGCGAGCCCCCCGGCGCGTTCTCGGGCTCCCCGGTCACGGGGACGACGATGTCGACGAGGGCCTCGCCGGCCAGGACGACGGGTCCGGACGCGCTCATGGACACCTCTCAGTGCTCGAAGTCGACGGACGCGTAGGACATCAGCTTGCGCAGCTGGTGGTCGGAGGTGATCGAGCGGATGGTGCCGCTGCGCGAGCGCATCACCAGCGAGTGGGTGGTGGCCCCGCCCGCGCGGTAGCGAACCCCCCGCATCAGCTCGCCGTCGGTGATGCCGGTGGCCACGAAGAACACGTCGTCGCCGCTGACCAGGTCGTCGGTGCTCAGCACGCGGGCGAGGTCGTGGCCGGCGTCCAGGGCCCGCTGCCGCTCCTCGTCGTCCTTGGGCCACAACCGCCCCTGGATGACACCGCCGAGGCACTTCATCGCGCACGCGGTGATGATCCCCTCGGGCGTCCCACCGATGCCGAGCAGCAGGTCGATGCCGGTGTCGTCACGGGCCGCCATGATCGCGCCGGCGACGTCGCCATCGGAGATGAACCGCAGCCG
>JBBPYL010000083.1:0-33302 GCA_038199935.1 Propionibacteriales bacterium
CACGGGTCGCGCGGCCGGGTGGAGACCTTCACGGTGGGCACCCGGCTGACCCGGATCACCCCGGCGCTGTCCCAGCGGGACCCCGAGCGGGCGATGGTCGCGGCCGGGGCGGTGGTGCCGGACTGGTCCGGCGGCACGAGGTTGGGGGAGACGCTCTCGGTGTTCCTCCAGCGTTGGGGCCGGCGCGGGCTGGCCCGGGGCGCCGTCGTGGTCGTGGTCAGCGACGGCTGGGAGCGCGGCGACACCACGCTGCTAGGTGAGACGATGGCCCAGCTGCACGACCTGGCCCACCGGGTCGTCTGGGTCAACCCGCACGTCGGGCGTCCCGGCTACGAGCCTGTCCAGCAGGGAATCGTCGCCGTCCTGGGCCACGTTGACCACTTCGTGGCCGGTCACTCGATGGCCACGTTCGAGAGGCTGATCGAGGTGGTGGCGGATGCGTGAGGTCCTTCCCGAGCTGATGCGGTGGTGGGAGGCCGGCGAGAGCGTCGGCATGGGCACCGTGGTCGCGACGTTCCGGTCCGCCCCGCGACCACCCGGGGCCTCCATGCTCGTCGGCCCGGCGGGCGAGGCGGTCGGGTCAGTCTCCGGTGGCTGCGTCGAGGGCGCCGTCTACGAGCTGGGTCAGAGCGTCGCGGCCGAGGGCACCCCGCTGCTCCAGCGGTACGGCGTCAGCGACGACGACGCCTTCGCCGTGGGTCTGACCTGCGGGGGGATCCTCGACGTGTTCGTCGAGAAGGTCAGCCCCGAGACCTTCCCCGAGCTCGGCGGGATCGCGGCCGACATCGAGGCGGGCCGGGCCGTGGCGGTGGCCACCGTGGTCGACCACCCGGATCCGGCGCGCGTCGGACGTCGCGTCGTCGTACGCCCCGAGGACGCCGAGGTGGGCCACGGTGCGCTGGTGGAGGGCAGCCTCGGGACGTCGCGCGCCGACGCGGCCGTCGTCGACGACGTGCGCGGCCTGCTCGCCGCGGGCCACCACCAGACCCTGACCTACGGCCCCGACGGCGAGCGGCGTGGCGAGGGCATGCGCGTGTTCGTGTGGGCCTTCGCCCCGGCCCCGCGGATGCTGGTCTTCGGCGCCATCGACTTTGCCGCCGCCGTCGCCAGGATGGGCGCCTTCCTGGGCTACCACGTGACCGTGTGCGACGCCCGGCCGGTCTTCGCCACGCACTCACGCTTCCCGGCCGCCGACGAGGTCGTTGTGACCTGGCCGCACCGCTACCTCGCGGCCGAGGCCGCCGCCGGCCGCGTCGACCGTCGCACCGTGGTGGCGGTCCTGACCCACGACCCGAAGTTCGACGTCCCGCTGCTCGAGGTGGCGCTCCGGCTGCCGGAGGTCGGCTACGTCGGTGCGATGGGCTCCCGCGCCACCCACGAGGACCGGTTGACCAGGCTGGTGGAGGCCGGGCTCACCGAGGCCGAGCTGGGTCGGCTGTCCTCCCCGATCGGACTGGATCTCGGCGCCCGGACCCCGGAGGAGACCGCGGTCAGCATCGCGGCAGAGATCGTGGCCCTGCAGTGGGGTGGGGGAGGCGCGCGGCTCTCCGCTCTCGAGGACCGGATCCATCACTGATTCCCTCTCGGACGTGCCGGGGTCCCGGCTACGGTGTGGGCAGGAGTCAGGAGCCAGCGATGAGTCACGCCCACGACGAGCTGCAGGGTCGCCGCGTGGACGCGGTGCGGGCCTGGACCGCGTTCGTGGAGCACGGTGACGCCGCCCGGTCGCTGGTCCGCCCGGAGATCCTCAGCAGCTGGGAGCGGTCCGGGACGCAGGTGCCGCGCACGGTGACCGAGGCCCCGATGGCCGACGAGTCCGACACCGCCGCCGCCTGGCAGGGTTCGCCGCTCCAGGTCGCCGTCGAGCGGATCGAGGACGAGCTACGCGGAACCGCCGAGGACGGCGACCTGGTGCTCGCCGTGACCGACGCGGAGACGCGCATCCTGTGGACCTACGGGGGGCGGGTGATGCGCCGCAAGGCCGAGACGGTGAACTTCGTCCCCGGCGGCCGCTGGGACGAGACCAGCGTCGGGACGAACGCCCTGGACCTGGCCACGCGGTCGAACCGGGCCGCGATGGTGTTCAGCGCCGAGCACTACGCCCCGATCGTGCACAACTGGGTGTGCTGGGCAGCGCCGGTGCACGACCCGGTCTCGGGCCGTCAGGTCGGGGTCATCGACCTCTCCACCACCTGGGACCGGACGCACCCGATCGGGCTGGCCACCGCCCGGATGATGGCGCGGCTCATCGAGTCCGCGATGCCGCACTCGACGGCGTACTCCGCGCAGACCGTCCTGGACCGGCACGCCGCTCCCGAGGGGCTGACCCTGACCCTGCTCGGCACCGCGGAGGCGCGGCTTGACGGTCAGCGTCTGCTGCTGACCCGGCGCCAGACCGAGATCCTGGCCCTGTTGGGCCTGCACCGCCAGGGCCTCTCGCTCGAGCAGCTGCACGCCCTGGTCTACGGGGACACCCAGGTCACGCTGTCCACGCTCAAGAGCGAGGTCTCCCACCTGCGGAGCGCCCTGGGTGGCCGGCTCACCTCACGCCCCTACCGGCTGTCCCTGCCGGTCAGCACCGACGTCGACACCGTCCTCGCGCTGCTCACCCGCGGTGACGTCTCGGCCGCGGTGGAGGCCTACGGCGGGGACCTGTTCCCCGGCACGAGCTCCCCGGCGTTGGCCGAGCTCGCCGACTACGTCGCGGTGGCGCTGCGCGAGGCGCTGCTGGCCGACCCTCAGCCGGCGGCAGTGATGCGCTACTGCGAGTTCATGCCCTACGACACCGAGGTCGTCGAGGCGGCGCTGGCCGCGCTGGGCGAGACTCGGCACCCTGCTCGCGCCCTGCTGCGTGGACGCCTGGTCTCCGGCAGCAGCTGAGCGCCAACCTTCCGCCAACCATCCCTGCCTACCGTGTCCTCCGTCACACGTGCCGAGCCTGCAGGGAGCTGCCTTACATGACCAAGATCGAAGTCACGGTCGACGGAGACGTCTACACCGACGACGTGGAACCGCGGATGCTGCTCGTCCACTACCTGCGCGAGAAGATCGGCAAGGTCGGCACGGTGGTCGGCTGCGACACCAGCAACTGCGGTGCCTGCACCGTGCACTTGGACGGGACCAGCGTGAAGTCGTGCAACGTCCTCGCCGTGCAGGCCGACGGGCACGAGGTGACCACGGTCGAGGGGCTCGCCGTCGGCGGCGAGCTGCACCCCGTGCAGAAGGCCTTCCACGAGTGCCACGCCCTCCAGTGCGGCTACTGCACCCCGGGGATGATCATGCAGTCGATCGACCTGCTCAACGACAACCCGAGCCCGAGCGAGGACGAGATCCGCAACGGGCTCGAGGGCAACCTGTGCCGGTGCACCGGCTACCACAACATCGTCAAGGCCGTGCAGCAGGCCGCCGGGGCCTCGAGCTCCGAGCCCATCGCTGCCGGCTCGTCGGCCGGGGGTGCGGCATGACCGTCACCGAGGACCGCGCCGAGACCGCTCCGAAGGCGGAGGTCGGGCAGGCCCGCCGTCGCAAGGAGGACCAGCGGCTGATCACGGGTCGCACCAAGTGGACCGACAACATCCAGCTGCCCGGCATGCTGCACCTGGCCATGGTGCGCAGCCCCTTCGCGCACGCCCGGATCACGAACATCGACGTCGAGGCCGCGAAGGCGTCGCCGAACGTCGTCTCTGTCCTCACGGGCGCCGACGTGGCCGACGAGCAGGGGGGCCTGCCCAACGCGTGGCCGATCACCCCCGACCAGGTCACCCCGAACCATCCCTCGATCGCCGTCGACCGGGTGACCTTCGCCGGCGAGATCGTCGCCGTCGTGGTGGCGCGCTCCGCGGCCGCAGCCCGGGACGCCGTCGAGCTCGTCGACGTCGACTACGAGGAACTGCCCGCTGCGCTCGACCTCAAGGAGGCGGCCGAGGACAAGGTGCTCGCCCACCCCGACCTCGGCACGAACAAGTCGGCGCTGTGGGTCTTCGACTCCGAGACCGCGGGCAGCGGGAGCGGGGTCGACGCGGCCATCGAGGCGGCCCGCGACGGCGGCATCGTCATCGAGCGCGAGTACCGCCAGCAGCGGTTGATCCCCGCCTTCATGGAGCCCCGCTCGTGCGTGGTGGACCCGACCGGCGACCAGATCGTCGTGTGGACGGCGACCCAGATCCCGCACATCCTGCGCTTCCTGATGGCTGCCGTCCTCGGCTACCCGGAGTCCAAGATCCGGGTCATCGCCCCGGACGTGGGCGGTGGCTTCGGCGGCAAGCTCCAGACCACCCCGGAGGAGTGGATCACCTTCATGGCCGCCCGCCGCCTGGGCAAGCCGTGCAAGTACACCGAGAGCCGCTCGGAGTCGCTGATCGCCGCGCACCACGGTCGCGACCAGTGGCAGAAGCTGACGCTCTCGGCGGAGAAGGACGGCACGGTGACCGGCCTCAAGGTCGAGCTGCTCGCCGACCTCGGCTCCTACGTCGCGCTGATGGGTGGGGGCGTGCCGGTCCTCGGCGCCTTCATGTACAACTCCATCTACAAGTTCCCCGCCTACCAGTTCAACTGCCAGACGGTGCTGACCAACAAGACGTGGACCGACGCCTACCGCGGCGCCGGCCGACCCGAGGCCACCTTCGCCATCGAGCGGATCATGGACGAGCTCGCAGCCGAGGTCGGGGTCGACCCGATGGCTATCCGGGAGCAGAACTGGATCACCCACGAGGAGTTCCCCTTCACCTCGGTCGCCGGCCTGGAGTACGACAGCGGCAACTACGAGGCCGCGACCGAGAAGGCCAAGAAGATGTTCGGCTACGACGCCCTGCGCGCCGAGCAGGAGCAGCGACGCGCCTCCGAGGACCCGGTCCAGCTCGGCATCGGCATCTCGACCTTCACCGAGATGTGCGGCCTGGCTCCGTCCCGGATCCTGGGGGCGCTGGACTACGGCGCCGGCGGCTGGGAGCACGCCTCGGTGCGGATGCTGCCCACCGGCAAGGTCGAGGTGCTCACCGGCTCCTCCGCGCATGGCCAGGGGCACGAGACCGCGTGGTCCCAGATCGTCGCGGACCGCCTCGGCGTTCCCTTTGAGGACGTCGAGGTCCTGCACGGGGACACCCAGATCGCCCACAAGGGCATGGACACCTACGGCTCGCGCTCGCTGGTGGTGGGGGGCGAGGCGGTGATCAAGGCCGCCGACAAGGTGATCGAGAAGGCCAAGGTGATCGCCGCCCACCTGCTCGAGGCCTCCGTCGACGACCTGGAGTTCTCCGGTGGTCGCTTTGGGGTCAAAGGCACCGACCAGGGCCTGGCCATGGCCGAGATCGCCCTGGCCACATTCGCCGCGCACAACCTGCCCGACGGGGTGGAGGCCTCGCTGGACTCCGACGCCACGTTCGACCCGGTGAGCTTCTCCTACCCGCACGGCACGCACCTGTGCGCGGTGGAGATCGACACCGAGACGGGTGCGGTGGCGATGCGCAAGTACGTCGCCGTCGACGACATCGGGACGATCGTCAACCCGTTGATCGTCGAGGGGCAGGTCCACGGCGGTCTCGTCCAGGGCATCGCCCAGGCTCTGTGGGAGGAGGCGGTCCACGACGACGCGGGCACCCTGGTCTCGGCGTCCTTCGTCGACTACCTGGTGCCCACCGCGGCGGACACGATCAGTTTCGACACCGCGCACACCACGTCCCCCTCGACCACCAACACCCTGGGCACCAAGGGGGTGGGTGAGGCCGGCTGCATCGCCAGCACCCCGGCGGTGGTCAATGCGGTGGTCGACGCCATCCGGCACTTCGGGGTCAATGACGTCCAGATGCCGTGCACGCCGGCCCGGGTCTACAAGGCCATCCACCAGCAGGACCAAGGCGGTGAGACCCCGACGCCGGGCGGCGCCGCACCGCACTTCGACGAGGCCGACGTGGCCGACCGGTCCGCCGGCGCCACGGACGGTGCCGCAGCCCAGGCAGGAGACCACCAGTGATCGCCGCACAGTTCGACTATGTCGCCCCCGCCACCGTCGAGGAGGCGCTGGCCGCGCTCGCCGAGGGCGGCGACGAGGCGAAGATCATGGCCGGAGGACAGAGCCTGCTGCCGGTGATGCGGATGCGGCTCAATGCGCCCGAGCTGGTCATCGACCTCGGGAAGATCGAGGCGCTGCGCGGCGTGCGCGACGACGGCGACGCGATCGTCATCGGCGCGATGACCCCGCACAGCCAGGTCGCGACCGACCCGCTTGTCGCGGAGCACGCGCTGCTGGTTCGGCGTGCGGTCGTCGAGGTCGCCGACCCGCAGGTCCGGCACCGCGGGACCTTCGGCGGGGCGCTGGCCCACGCGGACCCCGCAGGCGACCTGGGAGCGCCTGCGTTGGCCCTGAACGCGCAGTTCGTGGTGGCGGGGGCGCACGGCACCCGTGCGGTCGAGGCGGCGGACTTCTTCGTCGACCTCTTCACCACCGCGATGGAGGACACCGAGATTCTCACCGAGGTCCGGATCCCCAAGCACACCGGCTGGGGCGCGCACTACGAGAAGTTCGTCCGGGTCGCCCACCAGTGGCCGATCGTGGCCGTCGCGGCCGCGGTGCGGGTCGACGGCGGCACCATCGCCGAGGCGCGCGTCGGACTGACGAACATGGGCTCGACCCCCTTGCGGGCGCGTGCGGTGGAGGAGGCGCTCGTGGGTAAGCCGGCCACAGACGAGGCCGTCCGCGCGGCTGCGACGTCGGCCGCGGACGGAACGAACCCGCCCTCGGACCTCAACGGTGACGCGGACTACCGCAGGCACCTGGCCACCGTCCTGACCCGCCGTGCCGTTTTGGCTGCTGCGGGAGCATGATGGCGCGATGGAGTTGACCCATACGTTCACCGTCCCCGCGAGCATCGAGACCACCTGGTCGGCGTTCAACGACATCGAGTCCGTCGCGGGCTGCTTTCCCGGCGCGGTGGTCACCGGGGTTGACGGTGACGACTTCACCGGCACCTGCAAGGTGAAGCTCGGTCCAGTGGCCATGGTCTACAACGGGACTGGCACCTTCGTGGAGAAGAACGAGGAAGCCAAGCGCTTTGTCGTCAACGCCAAGGGTAAGGACAAGCGCGGCAACGGCACCGCCGGGGCGCTGGTCACCGCGACGATGACCGACGTCGGCGGCGCCACCGAGGTGAACGTGCTGACAGAGCTGACCATCACCGGCAAGCCCGCCCAGTTCGGCCGGGGCGTCATCGAGGACATCTCCAACAAGCTGCTGGGGCAGTTCGTCGCCTGTCTGGAGAAGACCGTCAACGACGGTCCGCCCGAGGCCGCGGAGGTCCTCACCGACGCCGCGGCTCCCGTCCCTGACGACGGTGCCGGTGCCGCAGGCCCGGCCGCCGCGGACGAGACGGCGACCTCCTCGGACCCGGTGGCCTCCTCGGCGGCCTCCGGCTCCGCCGCACCCGCAGCGCCCACACCGATCCGGCCCGTCCCCAACCGTCAGCACACCGCCGACGACAGCCTGGACCTGGGAGCAACGGTCCTGCCGATCCTGGCGCGCACCTACGGCGCACAGGCGCTGGCCGGCCTTGGGCTCCTGGCTCTGTTGATCTGGTGGATCCGCCGGGACTGAGCCTGGCGCCGCAGTGTGCGGCTCACCGTGCAAGGTCGCCCAGGGAGGACACCGCGATGCCGGAGTTCTCGCAGACCCAGGTCGGGTCCGGCCCACCCAGCTCGGGGTGGATGTAAAGCGCGTGCGGGCTCAGTTCGTCGCAGGCGCGGCAGATGGGCCACCGGCCGACCTGGTCGAGCAGCGCATCCTGAACGTCCTGGGCCACGAGCCCTGCGACGTAGTGCCGACCCTCGGCCCACTGCGAGGCCCACCAGCGGCGCGTGGTTACCGCTTCTTCCAACGCGGACACCGTATCCGCGGAAGCTGCCCCAGTCGCCTCGAGGTCGCGCAACACGAGTGCGCGCGCGGTCATCAGGGCGTCGGCCGGGGGCTCGTCGGATGTCACGATGTCCATTGTGGACACCCAGCCCAGCCCAGCCCAGCCCCCGGACCGCCCGGGCGCCCTTCTCGAGGTCGTCGTGCTGCACCCGCGCGACGTGCCCGGCGCCGACGACGGGGGAGCGGACCGGCTCTTCCTGGTCGCCGATCCCGCATCCGGCGGTATGTCCCCGGAGCCGGCCGAGGTCTCTGCCGTGTGCCGCGAGAGCGACCTCCCGGTGCGCGTGATGCTCCGGCTCAACGACGGCCACTCGACCACCGGCGGTGAGCTCACCCGCCTGATCGGACTGGCCGAGGACTACCTGACCCTGGGCGCCGAGGGAGTCGCCTTCGGCTTCCTGGACTCGAACCTCGAGGTGGACGCCGAGGTGTGCACGCACCTTGCAGGCCAGCTCCCCGGCGTGCCGTGGACGTTCCACCGGGTCTTCGACGACACCCTGGAGACCGACCGGGCGTGGCGCACGGTGCTGAATCTGCCGGGGCTCGACACCGTGCTGACCGCCGGGTCCGCCCGCGGTCTGGCCGAGGGTCACCGGGAGCTGACCGAGCGAGCCGAGCGCTTCCCGCGGGTGGCGGAGCGGATCATGGTCGCGGGCGGTCTCGAGGCCGAGCACGTGCCCTGGCTGGTGCGCGCCGGCGCCCGGGGCTTCCAGCTCGCAGCCTTCGCCCGGCCGGGCGGCTCGTGGAGCAAGGGCTACGTCGACGCGGGGCACGTGCGGTCTTGGCGACTGCTGCTCGACGACTCGGTCGAGCGACTGGGCGGCTCGGGTCGATGACCCTGATCATCGACCCGCCCAACGCGGCGGGTCACGGACTGCTGTGGTCGCACCTGGCCAGCGACGTCTCCTTCGACGAGCTGCATCGCTTCGCGCGGGCGCTGGGGATCGGTGAACGTGGCTTCGACAAGGACCACTACGACGTCCCCGCCGAGCGGTACGACGGGGTGATCGGACTCGGTGTCCTGCCTGTCTCGAGCCGGGAGCTGGTCGACCGGTTGACGTCGGCCGGGCTGCGTCGCCGACGCGGTGGTCTGCGGGCCCCGACCGCTCCGGGGCGCACCCTCCAACGGCCGGCGCGACTGCGCCCGGGCGCGTGCGTCGGGGTGGTGGCGCCTTCCGGTCCGGTGCGTGGGGACCGGCTGGACGCGGGGATCGCGGTGCTCGAGAGCTGGGGCCTGACGGTGCTCGTCGGGGAGCACGTGCGGGGGGTGGACCCCTCCCGCGGCTACCTCGCCGCCGACGACGACGATCGGGCCGCGGACTTCGCCACCGTGTGGTGCGACCCCCGCGTGGAGGCCGTGGTCTGTGCCCGCGGAGGCTACGGTGCGCAACGGATGGTCGACCGGGTCGACTGGGCTGCGCTGGCCCGGTCCGGGCCTAAGGTGCTGGTCGGCTTCTCCGACATCACCTGCCTGCACCAAGCCGTCGCCGAGCGTCTCGGCTGGGTCAGCGTGCATGGCCCGGTGGTGACCAGCCTGGGTGAGGACGACCAGGCTGCCCGGGATCACCTGCGTCTGCTCCTGACCGCGCCGGAGCAGGTGCTGGACCTGACCCCGCGACCGCTAAGGGTGCTCCGGCCCGGGCACGCCGAGGGCGTGCTCGTCGGTGGGAACCTCACCCTGCTCGCGAGCGGGGTGGGCACGGCCGGCGTTCGACGGGCCGCGGAGTCCCTGGTGCTGCTGGAGGAGACCGGGGAGGAGCTCTACCGGCTGGACCGGCTGGTCACCCAGCTCCTGCGCTCCGGGTGGTTCGAGGGCTGCCGCGGGGTGGTGCTGGGCGACCTCATCGGCGGCGGGGACACCAGCGCTGCCCAGGCCCTGCTCGCCGACCGGCTCGCGGTGCTCGACGTCCCCGTTCTCGCCGGCGACGCGATCGGGCACACGCCGGGGAACCTGGCCGTGCCGTTCGGCGTACCCACGGTGCTGGACGCCTCGGACCGCGGCGGCACGCTCACGCTGACTCTGCCGGCACTGGCGTGAAAGTGTGACAAAGCTCCTGAATCGGGCGCCGCTCCTCCTCGCTCTGGATGGCGGAGGTCGACCATGTCACGCGCGGCCGTGTGGACGCTGCTGGCGCTTGCGCTCCTCGCGCTCCTGGTCGTCCCCGTCGTGCCCAGCGCCGGTGCGCGCGAGGTGGTGCAGACCATGGTCGACGCCGGGGCCTTCGCCCTGGCGTGGCGGAAGGTCCTCGCCCAGCCTCAGTTCGTTCGTTCGTTCGTTCGTTCGGCGGCGCCGTCGCCTGCGCGTCCCGCGGCAGCCCGAAGCGGCGATCTTCGCGCTGGGCGGGCTGGCGCCGCTGCTGGTTCTCCTGGTGCTGCCCGTGATCAGCGATCCCACCCTCACGCTCGGCACCAAGGGCTCGACGATCTGAGCAGGTTCACTCACACCGACGACCGGTCTCGACGACACGGTGGCGGACCTAATGAACCGCTTCCGGGGCCGGGGCGCACGGATCGGGCTGGACGACCTCGGGGTCCGGGCCCACGACCTGACCCGGGTCCTCAGCCTCCGTCCCGACGTGATCAAGATCGACCGGACCCTGGTCGCGACCCGCGTTGAGGTCAGTCGCCGCAATCTGCGGACATAGTCGACATCCACGACTAAGGTCGCGGCGAGAGGGGGCCACATGTCTCGTGCAAGCGCCGGACCGCTCGGGCTGGTCGTGCTCCTGCTCGTGCTGGTCTTCCCCCTGCTGAGCCCCGGGGCGCCCCGCTCGGGGCTCCAGGTCCTGCTCACCGCGACCTGTCTCATCGTGGCCTGGCGCGCGCTGCGGTCCCGGCCGGGTCTGATCTCCCAGGGCTGGGGCATGATCCTAGGCGGGGTCACCCTGCTCGGGGTGGGAGACGGCATCGCGATGGCGGAGACGCAACTGGCCGGAGGTGGCTCCAGCACCGCGTCGACGATCGTCGTCTTCACCGGCTACGCCGTGCTGGTCGTCGGCGCCCTCCAGTTCGAGCGCCGTCGCAACGAGACGCAGCGCTTCCCCGGAGCCACCGAGGCGGCGATCTTCGCTCTGGGTGCGCTCACCCCGTTGCTGGTCTTCCTGGTCCTGCCCGTCCTGGAGTCTGGCACCTTCTCCACCGCCACGAAGAGCACCACGATCGGCTACGCCCTGGCCGATCTGGTCGTGATGACGGCCATCGCCCGCGTCGTGCTCACCTCTCCCCGGATCAGCCCGTCCCTGGTCCTCTTCAGTGCTGCGCTGCTGGTCTCGCTGGTCGGTGACTCCTGGGCCGCGGTCTCCTCGACGGACGCGGCGACGGCTCCGACCCCCATCCGGATGCTCTGGATCACCGCGTTCGTGCTCTTCGCCGCAGGCCTGGCTCACCGGTCGATGCCGGAGCTGGCGGACACCTCCCGGGTGCGTCTCGGCCAGGTCACCTCGCGCAGGCGGGTGTGGCTGCTCGGGCTGGGCCAGGCGCTCCCCGCCGCGACCCTGGCCGTCGCCGCGGCTGAGGGCAGCACCACCAACCTGCGCGTGTTCGCCATCATCGGCCTGCTGGTCAGTGCCCTGGTCACCGCGCGGGTCCTCGGACTGATGGACCGCATCGGCGAGCAGTCGGCCCAGCTCGGCGAGCTGGCCCGCTCCGACGAGCTGACCGGCCTACCGAACCGTCGGGCCTGGAACCGGGAGCTGTCCCAGGCCTGCTCACGCGCGGCCGAGCGCGGCGAGCAGCTCGCCGTCGCCCTGCTCGACCTCGACCACTTCAAGGACTACAACGACACCTACGGCCACCCCGCCGGCGACCGGCTGCTCCAGGAGGCGTCCTCGCTCTGGGCCGCGGCGCTGCGTCACGGGGACGTCCTGGCCCGCTACGGCGGCGAGGAGTTCGCCCTGCTGCTGCCGCGGACCACGCCGGAGGAGGCGATCGGGGTCCTGGACGGTATGCGCGCGGTGATGCCGCGAGGGCAGTCGTTCTCGGCCGGGGTCACCACCTGGCGGGTGGGCACGGATCCCGAGTCGGCGCTGAACGAGGCGGACGGGGCGCTGTACCAGGCCAAGCGAACCGGCCGGGACCGGGTGCTGCTGGCCGACCCGACCACGCGGGCCGTGCCGGTCCAGCTGATGGCCCTGCGTCCGGTCGTCCAGCCGATCGTGCGGACCAGCACGCTGGAGGTCGTCGCCTACGAGGCCCTGAGCCGCTTCCCGCACTCCGAGGACGTCTCCACCGAGTTCAGCCGGGCCCACGACCACGGCTACGGCGACATCGTGGAGCTGACCGCTCTCACCCGGTCCCTGGGCCTGGCCAACCGCCCGCCCGGCGTGGAGCTCTTCGTCAACGTCTCGGAGCGCGCCATGCAGTCCGAGCGGTTCTGGGAGGCCGTGCCCGAGGACCTGACCGGCATCGTGGTCGAGCTGCACGAGGACCGGCACGGGCTCGACGACGTCACGGTCGGGCGCCTGCTGGACCGGTTCCGGCGACGGGGAGCACGGATCGGGCTCGACGACCTCGGCGTCCGGGCCACGGACCTAGCCCGCATCGTGTCGCTGCGACCCGACATCGTGACGATCGATCGGAGCCTGGTCGCCGGCTGCGACCTGTCACCCGGGCAGGACGCCGTGATCCGGATGCTGGTCGACTTCGCGGAGGCCCACGACGCCCAGGTCTGTGTCGAGGGGATCGAGACTCCTGGGGAGCTCGAGGTGGTCCGGGCCTCAGGGGCGACCTACGCCCAGGGTTACCTGCTCGGTCGTCCCGACGCGGGCTGGGTCGTGCCCGGGCCGCGACTCCCTGTGGCGGCCGAGCGAATGGATGTCGAGCAGCACCGGGCGGCCCGGCGGCACGGCGCCGACGTCGGCTGAGGCTGACGCCTAGCGTGTCGACCACTCGAGGTCGGCGAGCTCCTGGGTGAGGTTCACTCGCGCCGGGGCCTCCCACCGTGTCCTGGCCGGGGCGGTGGAGTACAGCCGCGGGCGGGCGATCAGATCACGGAGCACGGCGGCCCGACCGGCGCGGAAGTCCGGCTCCGGCACGTGGGCGTAGTCGCGCCGCACGCCGGCGACATAGGCGGCGTAGCGCTCCGGCGAGGCAGCGAGGATGGCCAGGTCCGCGTCACACAGGCGGCGTCCCGGCTCGTCGTGGTCGGCGGGACGGTGCGTGCCGGTCAGCCGGACCAGCCTGGCCACCTCCGCGACCGTCCCCACCGGCAGCCCGGCCCCGGTCAGCTCCGTCTCGGCCAGGACCGCGGAGCGCTCCTCGAGCTCGCCCCCCTCGTCGTAGACCGCGTCGTGGAACCAGGCGGCCAGCACCAAGGCCAGGTCCCCCCCGGCGCCACCCGCGTCGGAAGCGGCCGTTGCGGTGCCCAGCTCCTCGAGCCGCTCCAGCACCTCTCGTAGGTGGGTCAGGTCGTGGTACCCCCGGGCCGGGTCGGCGTACGCCGCCAGCAACCGGTCCCGCAGATCGAGGTGCCGGGTCAACGGCCAGCGCCAAGCCAGGTCTCCTCCGGCGGTCACGGCGAGCCCAGCTCGGGGGGCAGCGGGGCCGCGTGCAGCACCACCAGCGAGGTCACGGCCCGGGTCAGGCACACGTAGAGCCGGCGGAGGCCGGTGAGCCGGTCCGGCTCCTCCGCGACGAGGGCGGTCGGCTCGAGCAGCAGGACGTGGTCGAACTCCAGTCCCTTGGCCAGCCCGGCCGGGACGACGTCCAGCGGGAGGTCGAACTCGACCTGCCCGGGAGCGGGCGGCGGTTGGGACCCCAGCACGGCGTGCCCGACCCCGGCCTGCTCCAACGCGGTGGCGACCTGGTGGGTGAGACTGGCCGGCACGATCACGGCCACGGAACCGACCCGCTGCGCTCCGGCCCCACCGGCGCCGGACAGCTCGGCGACCAGTGCCCGCAACGGGTCGGCGTCACGGCGGACGACGAGCTCACCGCGGGCTCGGCGCACCGACGTCGGCGGCTCGAGGTCGGGCGCGATCACCGGGAGCAGCCGAGCGGCGTAGTCGATCACCTCACCGGGTACCCGGAAGCCCTGGGTCAGCTGCTCCACGTGTGCGGTCGCCTTGCCCAGGTGTCCCAGCCCCACCGGCCAGGACCGGACGGCCCACGGCGTCGTGGCCTGGGCCAGGTCCCCCAGCACGGTGGCCGAGCCGGTCGTGCAGCGCCGCCCCACGGCCCTCAGCATCATCGCCGAGAGGTCCTGGGCCTCGTCGAGGACGACATGGCCGTAGGAGCCTGTCCGCTCGACCAGGTCCGCCACCTCGTCGATCAGCACGGCGTCCGCCAGCGACCACGGCGTGGAGGCGGCGGCCTTGGCCGGACGGGACCAGAGCAGGAGGTGCTGCTCGTCGTCGTCGAGGAGACCGGCGGCCGCCTCGGCGAGGGTCTTTGCGTCGGAGAGGAGCCGGTGCACCAGGCGGGCCGGGTCCACCGCGGGCCACAGTTGGGCGACGTACCGGGTCACCTCGCGGGAGCGGGCCACCGTGTTCTGGACCCGGTCGTCGGTCGCTTCCCCGGCCAGCTCCATCTTGACCAGGACCACGTGAGCGATCCGCTGGGGCAGCATGGCCCGGGCAGCGCCGTAGCGGACCTCGCGGGCGCGCAGACCGTCGAGGAGCTCCTGCACCTCGTAGGGGGCCAGCCGCCACCGACGCGCCCCTCGGGGCACGACCAGGCCCTCCTCGGGGACCCCGACCCGCGCCCACAGGGCACGCCGGACCACCTCCGCCATCCGCGGGTCACCCTTGAGGGTGGCCGCCGGGGCGGGGTCGTTCCCGCGCACGGCGTAGCGCGGCCCGAGCCGGGACAGCGTCGCGGCGACCAGCTCCTCGACCGTGGTCTGCTGGGCGTCGATCTCGCCGAGGACGGGCAGCACGTCGCCGATGTAGCGCAGGAACGACGCGTTCGGTCCGACCACGAGGACGCCGCGACGGGAGAGCTGGTCGCGGTAGGAGTACAGCAGGAACGCCGCCCGGTGCAGCCCGACCGCGGTCTTCCCCGTGCCGGGGGCGCCCTGCACACACAGCGACTGCTCGAGCCCGGCGCGGACGATGACGTCCTGGTCGGGCTGGATGGTGGCCACGATGTCGCGCATCGGCCCGACCCGAGGGCGCTCGATCTCCGCCTCCAGGAGCTCCGAGCGGCCGCCGTCGACGGTCGCGGGCGCCGCCCCCGCCGGGTCGCCGGCGCCCGCCTCGCCGAGCACCTCGTCCTCGTAGGCGGTCAGCTCGCCCTGCCCGAAGCCGAAGCGGCGGCGCCGGAGCACGCCCATCGGCTCGGAGGCCCGGGCCCGGTAGAAGGGCAGGCTGATCGGCGCACGCCAGTCGACCACCATCGGGTCGCCGGCCTCGTCGCTGACATGGCGGCGACCGATGTAGAACCGCTCGCCCTGTGCCGCGGCGTGCTCCCGGTCGTAGTCGAGACGACCGAAGAACAGGGCCACGGTCGGGTCGTCGGCCAGGGCCCTCATCCGCTGGTGGAGCGCGGACTCGAGGACCTGCCGACTCACCCAGTCGCCGGCCGCGGCGGCGTCCAGACCGGCCGTGCGGTCGCGCATCCGGCCCAGCGCGGTGCGGGAACCGGCCAGGTGGGAGCGCTCGGCCTCGAGCTCGAGGTCCGGTGCGACGGGCATGGCGCGGCCTCCGGATCGGCTCGGTGAGGGATCAGGGACGCTACCAGTCCCCGCGACCGGCGACCGGCGAGCGCGGTGCAAGGGGCCAGGACCCACGCCCGCCCCACCGCGTCGTCGGTCCCGAGCCAGTAGCACGCGCGGAGCCACTTCGTGTCCCTTGCGCACACCGGACCTCGGACCTCGCTGGATCAAGGATCACGGCCGGGTCGGGACTTGGTCAGGCGTTCTACTCAGCCGGAGGCGACGTCGTCGGCGTCCAGGATCCGGTAGGCGTACCCCTGTTCGGCCAGGAATCGCTGCCGGTGCTGGGCGAACTCCGCGTCGACGGTGTCGCGGGAGACGATCGTGTAGAACCGGGCGGTCTTCCCGTCCGACTTCGGGCGGAGCAGCCGGCCGAGGCGTTGCGCCTCCTCCTGCCGCGAGCCGAACGAGCCCGAGATCTGGATGGCCACCTGGGCCGAGGGGAGGTCGACGGAGAAGTTGGCCACCTTGGAGACGACCAGCAGGTCGATCTCGCCGTGACGGAAGGCGGCGAAGAGACGTTCGCGCTCGGTCACCTTGGTCTCCCCCTTGATGACCGGAGCGCCCAGCCGGTCGCCTATTTCGTCGAGCTGGTCGAGGTACTGCCCGATGACCAGCGTGGGCTCATCGCGGTGCTTGGCCACCAGCTCCTCGACCAACCGGGTCTTGGCGCTGGTGCACGCGGCCAGGCGGTAGCGCTCGTCGGCCTCGGCGGTGGCGTAGACGAAGCGCTCACTCTCCGGGAGGGTCACCCGGACCTCGACGCAGTCCGCCGGCGCGATGTAGCCCTGGGACTCGATGTCCTTCCAGGGAGCGTCGTACCGCTTGGGGCCGATCAGGCTGAACACGTCACCCTCGCGGCCGTCCTCTCGGATCAGGGTCGCGGTGAGCCCGATCCGACGGCGGGCCTGCAGGTCGGCGGTCATCCGGAAGATGGGGGCGGGCAGGAGGTGGACCTCGTCGTAGACGACCAGACCCCAGTCCTTGGCGTCGAAGAGCTCGAGGTGGGCGTAGACGCCCTTCCGGCGCGTGGTCATCACCTGGTAGGTCGCGATGGTCACCGCGCGGATCTCCTTGCGGCTGCCGGAGTACTCGCCGATCTCCTCCTCGGTCAGGGAGGTACGGCGCAGGAGCTCGTCCTTCCACTGCCGCGCCGAGACCGTGTTGGTGACCAGGATGAGGGTCGTGGCCTGGGCCTGGGCCATCGCCGCAGCACCGACGATCGTCTTGCCCGCGCCGCACGGCAGCACGACCACCCCGGAGCCGCCGTGCCAGAAGGACTCCACGGCCTCCCGCTGGTAGGGACGCAGCGTCCAGCCGTCCTCGGCCAGCGAGATCGCGTGGGCCTCGCCGTCGACGTAGCCCGCGTGGTCCTCAGCCGGCCAGCCGAGCTTGAGCAGCACCTGCTTGAGGTTCCCCCGCTCGGAGGGGTGCACCAGCACCGTCGACTCGTCCACCCGGGTGCCGATCATCGGGGCGACCTTCTTGGCCCGGAGCACCTCCTCGAGCACCGGCCGGTCGGTGCTGGAGAGCACCAACCCGTGGGTCGGGTGCTTGTCCAGCCGCAGGCGTCCGTAGCGGGCCATCGTCTCGGCGATGTCGACGAGTAGCGCGTGCGGGACGGCGTACCGGCTGAACGAGAGCAGGGTGTCGACCACCTGCTCGGCGTCGTGGCCGGCGGCGCGTGCGTTCCACAGCCCGAGCGGGGTGAGTCGGTAGGTGTGCACGTGCTCGGGGGAGCGCTCGAGCTCCGCGAAGGGGGCGATCGCCTTGCGGCAGTCCTGGGCCCGCTCGTGGTCGATCTCGAGCAGGAGGGTCTTGTCGGACTGGACGATGAGCGGACCGTCGGTCATGTGGCTGCTGCTTTCTGGCGCGCCCGGTAGGCTGCCACGTTGGCTCGCGAGGAGCATCGGTCCGAGCAGTAGCGCCGGGAGCGGTTGGGCGAGGTGTCGACGAAGACGTCCTCGCAGGAGGTGGCCCCGCAGACGCCGAGCCGGGTGGCGCCGAGGTCGCACACGAGGGTCGAGAGCCCCATCAGGGACTCTGCGACCAACAGCTCGGCCACCGAGGACTGCCGGTCGGCGACGTGCATGTGCCAGTCGGAGGCGGAGCCGTCGGCGGCGGGGTGCTCTGCGATGTAGGGCGTCACCGGGTGCGTGGCCAGCAGGTCGTTGAGCAGCCGTACGACACCCTGCTCGTCCCCGAGGCCCGAGGTCTCGAAGACCGGCCGGAGCTGACGCTGGAAGCGGCGCAGCACCGTGGCGTCGCGGTCGGTGACCTGCTCGTGGAGCCAGGAGCGCTGGTCGAGGAAGGCGACCACGCTCTCGACGTCCGAGAGGTCGGCGTTGACGAGGCCCGCCGACCGCTCGGCGTAACGAACAAAGTCCATCCGTGCAGATTACCGTCCGGGCCTACAGGGGTCGCCGGAACGGCGCCCGAGAAGGACAGCGAGAGGAGCCGAACGCCCTACGGTGGGGCGGCTACACCTGTGAGTCGTCGAGCGTCCGCGCCGTGCTGATCCGGTGGACGGCGAAGGCCCTGACTTCCTCGCTGCGTCGGTCGTACGCCGTCAGCCAGCCACCCTCGACCTTCACCGGGTCCACCACCCGCTCGGCGCTGGTGCCGTGCTTGTCGACGTAGCCGATCCACACCGCCGCGCCGGCGTCGGTGGCCTCGCGCAGCACCGCCAGGGTGGAGGCGGGGGTCGACACAGCTGCCGAACCCGGCCGGGCCGAGGGCCGCGTCCGCGCGACCTGGTCGCCAGCGCGGATCGCGGTGACCGTCGCCGACACACGGGCGGCGTCGCGCGCGGAGAGCCGCGCGGTCAGTGCCCCGCCGTCGACCTGGTCGCCCCCCGCCGAGGCCCGCGGGGTCCGGGCCCGGTGCACGGCGCGGCGGGCGAGCCGCACGGTGCCGTCGTGGGCCTCCACCACCGGTGCCGCGCCCAGCTCGCGCAGCCGGGGGAGCAGCACGTCGAGGGGGACGTCGCTGAGCACCACCGTGGGGGCGATCTGTCGCAGGCGGAGCGCTCCGGCCCGGGGGTGGTGGACCAGCTCGGTCAGGGTGGCCTCGTCGTCGCTGCGCAGGAACGACTCGGCGGTGCCCGCCCGGAGGGTGCCGAAGCGTCGCGCGACGTCGTCGACGAGGTAGGTCAGGCCTTGGGGGACGGGGGTGCGGGACGCCGAGGCGAAGAAGCCGTGCATCTCGGCGGCCGACCAGCCCGCGTCCAACGCCCGCCGCAGCGAGGCGTCGCTGACCCGGTAGACCGTGGCCCCACCACGAGACTCGACGTCGCACACCAGGCTCAGGCGGCGGGCCAGCTCGGGCGCCAGCGGCCCCGGCGCCACCGCGGTCAGGTCGGCCTGGAGCAGCACGTGGTCGATCGGTGCGGGGAGCAGGGGCTCCAGCAGCGGCGCGACCTCGAGGCTTGGTTCGGGACCGAGCAGGGCGCGGCCGTGAGTGGAGAGACCGCCCAGTCCGAGCACGCCGACCGCGGCTGCCTCCTCGATGACCCAGGCCACGGCCTCGGCCCGGGCCCGGGGGCGGCGCGGACGCCGCCACTCCAGCCGGGCTACCAGAGACGGGACTCCGGTGCCGGCCGCCAGCACCTCACCGCGGTCGACGGCGGCCAGCTCGGTCAGCGCGGAGATCCGGGCCCCCACCAGCCAGCCCCGCTCCAGGTCCGGCGCCAGCGCGTTGACCGGCTTTCCCTCGCGCCGTGAGCCGACCAGTCCGACCAGTCGGGGCTGGTGCAGCCAGGTGGTGGCCAGCCGGGTCCATCGCTCGGCGTACGGGGCCGCTGTCCAGGCGTCGAAGGCGTCGGTGGGCAGCCAGGCCACCTCGCGTTCGTCGGTCGAGCCGACGGCCAGCAGCCCCGCGGCGACGGCGAGCTCGACCAGCAGCGCGGTCACCCGCTCGTCGACGTGCAGCAGGTCGGCGGCGGCCTTCAGCTCGCGGACGCCCAGTCCGCCCGAGCGGAGCGCCGATGGCGGGGTGGTGCCCCAGTGCTCCAGGAGCAGCTCGACGTGGCGCACCAGCTCGAAAGCAGCACCACCGGCGGCGCGGTCGACCAGCGCGGGGTCCCGTGGCGAGAGCGCCAGGCCGGGGATCTCGTCGATCCGTTCCCGCGTCGAGCGTCCCTCGCGCAGCGCCGTCGACACCTCACGGGGTACGGCCACGTGACGGCGGTCCTTGGCCACCAGCAGTCCGCGTGAGAGCAGCTGGTCCACGGGTCCGGCCTCGTCGCCGCGGGCGACCGTGCGGTCGGTGGACTCGACCACACCGTCGCGACCCTCGCCCTCGAGGTGGTCGAGGATCGCCCTGGTCCGGGGGTCGATCTCAGCCACGAGGTCGCGGACGTGCTCGGGGTCGGCGAGATGGCCGGTGATGGCCTTGATGTCGTGCTCCCGGTCGCCACCGGCGCTCAGCCCCAGGTCGCGGGCCAGCGCGGCCACCCGGGCGGGCCGGTAGCCCGCGAGCAGCTCCTCGGCGCTGGGTCCGAGCCCGCTCAGGGACGGCCCCATGATCTCGGCGAGTCCGCTGGGCATCCGCAGCGACTGTGGGGTCCCCCAGAGCAGGGCGAGGTCCTGGAGGTGCTGCACGGCGGCGTCCACCGCGTCGGGGGAGGCGTGCACCGCCGTGCGCAGGCCGGCGGTCGAGGCCGGAGCGCCCTGGTGCCGTACGGCGTCGAGCACGTAGAGCCCGAGCAGGTCGACCTGGTCCACGGCCCGGGTGAGTGAGGCCCGGGTGCCGGCCCGGGACGCCAGCTGGGCGGAGTCCTGCGGGGCCGGGTTGGCCAGGTCCGGGCGCGCGGTCAGAAAGCGGGTGAGCTGGTCCGTGCTCCACCCACGCAACTGGTCGGCGAGGGTGCGAGGCGCGGTCGTGGACATCCGCTCCACGTTACAACCCCGATTCGTCCGCGTCCCCACGCCAGAGACCGGACTCCGAAGAGCGGACGAATCGGGTGGGGGTGGTTTGATGCTGACATGGCAGTGATCGAGGCACGGGGGCTCGGAAAGACCTACCGCGGTAAGGCAGCCGTGAGTGACCTGTCCTTCGAGGTGCATCCCGGAAGCGTGACCGGTTTCCTGGGTCCCAACGGCGCCGGGAAGTCCACCACGATGCGGCTGATGCTGGGGCTGGACCGCGGTGCCGGGTCGACCACCTTCGACGGGGTGCCCTTCGTCGCGTTGGACCGTCCGATGCAGCACGTGGGCAGCCTCCTGGAGGCCAAGCCCTTCCACCCCACCCGCAAGGCGCGCAACCACCTGCGGATGCTCGCCGCCGCCCACGGCATCCCCACCACCCGGGTGGACGAGATCCTCGAGCAGCTGGGCCTGGAGAGCGTGTCCCGCAAGAAGCCGAGGACCTTCTCACTCGGGATGGGTCAGCGTCTGGGCCTCGCCGCGGCCCTGCTCGGCGACCCACACACGCTGATCCTCGACGAGCCCGCCAACGGCCTGGACCCTCAGGGGATCCAGTGGATCCGCGAGCTGCTCAAGGGGTTCGCGGCGTCCGGACGGTCGGTCTTCGTCTCCAGCCACCTGCTCTCGGAAATGGCGCTGATGGCCGACCAGCTCGTCGTCATTGGGCGCGGACGGATGATCGCCAGCGGACCCGTGGGCGACTTCGTGAAGTCCTCGCGCCGGAACTCGGTGACCGTCCGCTCCCCGCAGGCGACCGAGCTGGCCGCGGCGCTCGCCGGCGACGGCGTCGAGGTCGACGCCCAGGAGCCCGGCGTGCTCTCGGTCAGCGGGATGGAGGCGGCCGCGATCGGTGACCTCGCCTTCGACCGCGGGATCCGACTCCACGAGCTCGCCACCCGGGTCGCCACCTTGGAGGAGGCCTTCCTCGAGGCGACGGGATCGAGCCAGGAGTACGAGGCGGTGGCCTCCCGGCCCGAGCCGAGTGGCCAGCCCACCTCCGAGCCGGGAGCGCCCTGATGAGAGACGCGTTGCGCTACGAGTGGATGCGGATCCGCACCGTGCGGTCGACGTACTGGCTGACCGGCGCGGTCCTGGCCATCGCCGCCCTGACCGGCTTCCTGGTCGCGCTGGCGGTGCGCGCCTCGGGGGAGGACGCGTCGGCGGACGAGATCGCCGAGCTCGGCCCGTGGATCGGCACCCAGTTCGCCGCGGCCGGGTCGCCGTACTTCGTGGCCTACCTGCTCGCCATCATCGGCATCCTGGGCTGGGGGCACGAGTACCGGCACGGCATGATCCGCGCCACCCTCACCGCGGTGCCCTCACGGTCGACGGTGTTCTGGGCCAAGCAGCTCGTGGTCGGCGGCTGGGTCGCGCTCAGCGTGGCCGCGGCCTACACCATCTCGGTTCTGGGCGCCTGGCTGGTGCTCCGCGGCAGCAGCTTCCCCCTCCCGATGGCCACTGCCTTCGACGGGGTGGGCCGCGCGACGGTCTACACCGTGCTGCTCACCTGGCTGGGGATGGCGGCCACCAGCCTGCTGCGCAACCAGACCGCGAGCATGGTGCTGCTGTTCATCTGGCCGCTGGTCGTGGAGAACGTGGTCAAGCTGGTCGTCGCCGTCGTCCCCGGAACGGAGGGCATCCGCCCGCTGACCCGCTTCCTGCCCTTTGACGCCGGCGGCCGGATCAACTCCGACACCCGGCTGATGCCGGGCGAAAGCGTCTTCGGCCAGCCGCTCACCTGGATCGGCGGGGTGATCGTCTTCGGCGGCGTGACGCTGGTGCTGGTCCTGGTCGCGTTGGTGCTCTTCCGACGCCGCGACGCCTGAGGTCGCCGCGCGGATGAGTCCAAGAGTCTCCGGCGAGGGCCACGTCTGGTACGTCAGCTACGGCTCCAACATGTCCGCGGCACGGCTGGCCTGCTACCTGTGCGGTGGTCGTCCGCCCGGGGGCAGCCGGACCAATCCGGGGGCCCGGGACGCCAGCCCTCCGCTCCGGACGAGCCCGGTGGACCTGCCCGGCACCCTCTACTTCGCGGGGCAGTCGCCGCAGTGGGGTGGAGGTGTGGCCTTCTACGACCACGCGACGCCGGGCTTCGCCGCCGCGCGCGGCTACCTGATCACCGTGGGCCAGCTCGTCGACATCAACGCCCAGGAGATGTACCGCGAGCCGGTGGGGGACGAGCCGCTCGAGCTCCTGCTGCGACGTCCGCTGCCCGGGGGCCGGCACCGACTGGGCGTCGGACGGTACGAGACCCTGGTCGAGGTGGGGCTCCTCGACGGTCGGCCCCTGCTCACCTTCACCTCCCCGGACGGTGCCGCCGACGTGGAGCACACGAAGCCCTCGCGGCGCTACCTGGAGGCCATGGCGGCCGGCCTGCGGGAGGCGCGTGGGTGGGGCGACGTCGAGGTCGACGACTACTTGGCCGGGGTCCTCCCCGGTCGCTGAGAACTGCCGTGCCTCGATCCCGGTGGCGCGTACCCCGTGTGGTACGACGCGCGGACGTGACCGCGCGCCGGGGGCCAGATGGGTCAGATGGGTCAGATGGGTCAGCCGACGGTGAGCAGCGTGCGCTCGTCGGTGTCACCGTAGGTGAGCACCCCGAGCCAGCTCCGGTCCCGGGTCGCTGCGGACCAGGCCACCGAGAAGGAGAAGCGGCGGCCGGTGGGCGGGCCGGACCGGGGGGCGGCGACCTCGACCGGCAGGTCGCCGACCGCCGGCACGACCCAGGTGGACAGGCGCCCCGCGCGGCTCGATCCGTCCGGAGACCCGGATGCCCGGGCCTGCACCGTGTAGCGGCCGGGGGTGGGTGAGGGCACGGTGATCCGGGCCGTCGAGCCGGGTCCGGTCGCCGAGTCGACCAGCGCGTCGCCGCGGTAGAGGTACAGGTCGGCGTCATCCCCCGATGGGGCGTCGACCTGGATGCGCAGCGCCACGGTCCCGGCCGGGACGTCGAGGTCGGCCCCTGGTCCCGCTCCTCCCGGCGAGGACGGCCCTGCGTCCACGCCGCCGGTGCCCAGGACCACGTCGGTCTCCTCGGCCGCCACCAGACCCGTGCTCCGGACCCGGGGTGGGGCGCCCGAGCCGGTCCGTGCCGTGACCCGGGTCCGACCGCGCTCCCCGGTGCCGGTGATCTCGGCGGGTGCGGCCACCGGTACCGAGGTGACCGCGACGGGGACCGTGACCTGGTGCCGCGAGCCGCTCCACACCAGGCGCCCGGTGCTGCTGCTAGGTGACGCGGCCTCGGCCACCAGCCGGATCCGGACGCGCCGACTCTGACCGGAACGCAGAGTGAACCGCTCCGGCCTCACCCGGACGCGGACCCCGTCCAGGCCCCGGCTCGAGGCGACGTACGTCTCGCGCCGTCCGGACACGTTGGTCAGCCGCCTGAGGACGGAGGTGGAGCCGACCAGGCGGCCCACGGCGACCGAGGGGAGGTTGAGATCTCGGGCGGGCAGCCGTCCGGCGGCGTAGTCCCGCCACTGCTCCGGTCGTACGTCGAAGCTCAGACCCGGGTCGGTGAAGGCGCGGGGGTCGACCTGTCCGGCCCCCACCGCCCACGGTCCCGCGTCGTCGGCCAGGCGCGTGGCGGTCGTCATCATCGCGGACTTGACCCGGCTCGCGGACCAGACCGGGTGCGAGGCGCGGAGCAGCGCGGCCAGGCCGGCGACGTGGGCCGAGCTGACCGAGGTGCCGCTGAGCAGGTCCCACAGCCGGCCGGCGTCGGCGGTGGGGGAGGTCGCCCCGAGGACGCCGACGCCCGGGGCCGCCAGGTCGGGCTTGAGCAGGTCGGTCTCCGCCGACGGGCCGCGCCCCGAGTAGCTGGCCACGGCGGGGACCGGCACTCGGTGAGCCGCGTGCGCGTCGAGGGACAGGGCGGCCGATCCAGCACTCTCGCGCAGGTAGCGCAGCAGCGTCACCCCGTCCGCGCGGTCGAGGTGCACGGTGGGGACCGAGTGCACGTCGGCGTCGACGGTGTCGGGACGGGAGTTGACCAGCACCATCGCCCTGCCGTCCGCCTGGGCCACCGCGGCGGACTTCTCGACCCGGGCGACCAGTCCGCGCTCACAGACCACGATGCGGTCCCGGACCCGTGCGGTGTCCAGCGAGCCGGAGGCGCAGGCCCTGGCCCGCACGCCCGAGGCGCCGGGGGCGGGCGCGTCGGCGGCCAGGACGGCGGGGGTCGGGGGGACGGAGGTCTGCGCGCTCATGGCGCCGACCAGGCTGCGGCCGTCGCCGAGGACCACGGCTCCCTGGCGGGTCCGGTGGGTGCTGGCGGCCACGGTGGTGACCCAGGGAGAGGTGCTGCCCACGGTCCCGGGGCCGGGGCCCCGGGTCCCGGCCGAGGCGGAGACGACGACTCCGGCCGAGGTGGCACCCAGGAAGGCACGTCCCAGCGAGTCGGTCGGGTCGTCCTGACCGGCGGCGGAGAAGCCGAGCACGTCCACGCCGTCGGCCACCGCCTGGTCGACCGCGGCCACCAGGTCGGCGGTCGTGCAGCCGTCGTCGTCGGGGTCCGGAGCGGTCCAGCAGGCCTTGTAGATCGCGAGCCTCGCTCCGGGCGCCATGCCTGCACTCCGGCCGAAGGCCTGTCCGGCCATGGTGACCCGCACCCCCCGGGCTCCGGCGGCCGTGGACGCCGCGTGCGAGCCGTGACCGGTGCTGTCCCGCGCGGAGAGGTACTCCTGGCTGGCGATCGCGCCTGGGCGTGCTTCAGCGCCGAAGCCTTCGGCGAACCACCGGGCCGACACGATCTTGTCGTTGCAGTCGTCGCGTTCCCACTGCTCACCCTCGGCGCACGCCCCGTGGAAGCCAGGAAGGTCGCGGGAGCGCCCGGGAACCCGTTGGGGCAGACCAGCGAAGCTCGGGTTCTCGGGCCAGATCCCGGTGTCGACCAGGCCGATGACGATCCCGCGCCCGGCCCGCTCGCCGCCACCCTGCCCCGCCCAGACCCCGCCCGCGCCCGGAAGACCGAGAAGTCCGGTGGCGTCGCTGTCCGTCGTGCGCGTGATGCTCCGCTCGACCAGCACGACCTGCGGCATGCTCCGCAGCCGCGAGACCTGGCCCGGGTCGAGCACCGCCGCGAAGCCGTTGGTCGCGGTCGTGAAGCGGTAGAGGACCTCGGGATCGCCGACCTGACGCAGAAGGTCGTCCTGCCGGCCGAGCAGTCGCTCGCGCGACCGGGTGACCTTCGCGCTGGTGCGGTCGAAGCGCCGACCCGGACGCTGCCTGGTCGCGGCCTCGACTGCGCTGGGCGCGGCGGCCAGGGTGACGACGTAGAGCCCCGCGGCGGTCTCGTCGGTGAGGGAGGGACGGTACTGGTCCGCCTGCGCCGCCGGCAGCGGCGTGAGGGCCAGCACCAGTCCCAGTCCGAGCAGACCCCACCCACGAAGGCGTGACAGCGGCTGGCTCACGGCGTCTCCTGACTCGTCGGTGGTCGGCATCGGCGCCGTAGGGGGGAGGGGCAGGTCACGAGCACCCGCAGGTGCCGAGTCGTCCATGCTCTCACCGGCTACCTCGGCAGATCAATCGGCTCGAGGTCCCGCCTACAGTGGAGCGGTGAGCGTGGACATCGGGATGGTCGTGGGTTTCGACCTGGACATGACCCTGATCGACTCCCGGCCCGGGGTGGCGGCCACCCTGGAGTCGATGGTCCGGGACTTCGCGCTCGCGATCGACGTCGACGAGGTGTGCGCCCGGCTCGGGTCCCCGTTGGACCAGCTGCTGGCGCCGTACGTCGAGGCCGAGCGCATCCCCGGGCTGGTCGACACCTTCCGGGCGCGCTACCCCGACCACGCCATCACCGCCAGCAGGGCGCTGCCCGGAGCCCACGAGGCCCTGGACTCCGTGCGGACGCTCGGCGGTCGACGACTGGTGGTCACCGGGAAGTTCACCGCGAACGCCCGCCGTCACCTCGACGCGCTCGCCCTGGACGTGGAGCACCTGGTGGGTGACGTCTGGGGAGCCCAGAAGGGTCCGGTGCTCGTCGAGCACGGGGCGACGGTGTACGTCGGCGACCACGTGCACGACGTCGCCGGGGCACACGCCGCCGGCGCCCTGAGCGTCTCCGTGCTCACCGGAGGCTGCACCGAGGCTGAGCTGCTCGCGGCGGGGACCGACGTCGTCCTCGCCTCCCTGAGCGACTTCCCCGACTGGTGGGAGGAGCACGTGCTCGACCGACGCCTGGACGCGCTGGCCTCGGACCTGCGGTCCCTGGGCTCGGTGCTCGTCGCCTACTCCGGCGGCGCCGACAGCGCGATGCTGCTGGCCGCGGCGGTCCAGGCGCTGGGGCCTGACCAGGTAGCGGCGGGAACCGGCTACTCGGACTCCCTCCCGCTGGCCGAGCGCAGCCCCGCCCACAACTTCGCCGAGGGTCTCGGCGTGCGCGTGCTGACGCCGGCGACGCACGAGATGGACCGTGCGGGCTACCGCGCCAACGCGGGTGACCGGTGCTACTTCTGCAAGGCCGAGCTGCTGGACGTCCTGGGTCCCCTCGCGCAGGACCACGGTCTCGCCCACGTGGCGACGGGAACCAACGCCGACGACCTGGCGGCTGGCTTCCGTCCGGGGATCAGGGCGGCCCAGGAGCGGGGGGCCCGCACACCGTTGGCCGACGCCGGGCTGTCGAAGGACCAGGTTCGTGCGGCCTCCCGGCGCTGGGGGCTGCCGACCTGGGACAAGCCCGCCGCAGCCTGCCTGTCCTCGCGGATCGCCTACGGCGTCGAGGTCACCCCCTTCCGGCTCGGTCGGGTGGAGCGCGCGGAAGTGGCGGCCCGAGCGGCGTTGGACGCCCACGACCTCGAGGTCCGCAACCTGCGGGTGCGCGACCTGGGGCAGGAGGCGCTGCTCGAGGTCGACGCGGTGCTGGTGGAGCAGATCGCCGCCTTCCCCGACGTGCTGGCCGCGGTGCGGCTGGCCGGCTTCGCGCGCGTCGGTCTCGACCCCGCCGGCTTCCGCTCCGGTTCGCTCACCGAACGACTGGTCGAGCCCGAGCGCTACCGCTGACCGGGGTGGGGAGGGCTGCCGCGGCGCCGTAGGGTGGCCTCCGCGACCCCCACCGGCCCGGCGTGACCCGGCCGACCCGATCCAGAGACAGAAGAAGTAGGTGTCCGGTGCCGACAGGCAAGGTGAAGTGGTACGACGCCGAGAAGGGGTTCGGCTTCCTGGCCAAGGACGGCGGCGGCGACGTCTACGTTCGCTCGGAGGTGCTCCCGTCCGGCACCACGACCCTCAAGGCCGGGACCCGCGTCGAGTTCGGCATCGTCCAGGGCCGTCGCGGCGACCAGGCGCTCCAGCTGCGCGTCCTCGAGCCGGCCCAGTCGGTCTCCAAGGGGATGCGCAAGAAGCCGGAGGAGATGGTCAACATCGTCGAGGACCTCTACCGACTGCTGGAGAGTCTCGAGGCGGGCTACCGGAAGGGTCGACACCCGGAGTCCAAGACGGCCACGCCGACGGCCATGCTGCTGCGGGCCCTGGCCGACGAGCTGGAGCTTTAGCCGTCCCTGCGGTCCAGCCGTCCGGAAGTGTCGGCGACCCGAGCAATAATCGAACGTATGTTCGAAACGCTGGATCGTTGAGTCGATGCCTGACCTCACACCGCGTGGCGGTGGTGGCAGGACGCAACCGGCTGCCGAACCTGGCCGCGCTGGTCCACGAGGCCTTGCGCCAGCACGATCCCGACGCCGCCGCAGGTCGCCGTCGGTGCGGTCGACCACCCTGTACGTGCATCTCGACGCCACCACCGGGCTCGTCCGGGCCGAGCAGTACGGCGCGATGAACCTCGACCTGCTGGGGATCTGGCTGGGACGCACCGCCCGGATCGCCCTCCGACCGGTCCTGGACCTCAACCGCGGCAACACCGGAACCGGCACCTACCGACCACCGTCATCGATGCGCGAGGCCGTGATCCTGCGTGATCCCCGCTGCGCCCTCCCCGGCTGCTCGCGCGCCTCCCGCGGCTGCGACCTCGACCACATCGACCCCTTCCCCCGTCGCCGGGGCGCTCCCGACGAGTCGGACGGGAGGCGGGAGAGGGCCTGACCAGTCCGGACAACCTCGCGCCATTATGCCGACGGCACCACCGGGTGACGACGCACGGACACTGGCGCCACACCCGCAGCCGCGACGGCACCTACGAGTGGACCTCTCCCCCACAGCGACCCCGTCACCGTCGACCGAGGGGCACCAGGCAGGCGCCGTCCATGCCCTGACCAGCACCGAGCCGGTCAGTCCCTCGTGGGCCGAGGCGACAATGACGGCCCACGTAGTGGACAATCGACACGTGCCCACCACGACGAAGTCCGCGAAGCTCGACACCATCGGTGCCGAGGCCGTCGACGCTGCTCGTGAGGCGCTCGCGCTGACGGTGCCGACGAGCGACGTGGGTGAGCACCTGGGTCGGGTCGCCGAGGCGGAGCGGGTGGTCACACACCTCTTCGCCTGCACCCGGGTGGGTTACCGGGGCTGGCAGTGGGCTGTGACCGTCGCCCGCGCCTCGCGCGCGAAGACCGTGACCGTCGACGAGGTCGTGCTCCTGCCCGGCGAGGGGGCCATCGTCGCGCCGGTCTGGGTCCCGTGGCGCGAGCGGATCCAGCCCGGTGACCTCGGTCCCGGCGACCTGTTGCCCACCCAGGACGACGACCCGAGGCTGGTGCCGGGCTACACCAGTGGCGACGAGACCGTGGACCAGGACAGCGTGCGCGAGGTCGGTGACGAGCTCGGTCTGGGCCGCGAGCGGGTCCTCTCCCTCGAGGGTCGCGAGCTCGCCGCACAGCGCTGGTACGACGGCTCCCACGGCCCCGAGGCGGCGATCGCCCAGTCCGCGCCAGCACCCTGCGGCTCGTGTGGCTTCCTGGTTCGTCTGGGTGGGCCGCTCTCGCAGCTCTTCGGAGTCTGCGCCAACGCCTTCGCCAACGATGATGGTCGGGTGGTGTCCCTCGACCACGGGTGTGGAGGGCACTCCGACGCCGCCTTCGGCAAGCAGAACCTGCCCGAGCCTCTCCCCGAGCCCGTGCTGGACACCCTGACCTGGGACCAGCTCGAGACCTTCTGACCGCAGAGAGTCTTTCCCGCCGTGGAGCGCATCCAGCTCCACGCGGCCCGTCTCAACGAAGCCGATCTTGGCCAGCACCCGACGTGACGCGGCGGTTCAGTCCCACACGGTGGCCGAGAGTTGCTGGACTCCGGATGCCCTCGTCCAGTCCAGCACCGCCCACGAGGCCTCGGTCGCCTAGCCCTGGCCCCACGCCCGACGGAGCAGCTCGTAGGCCAGATCCGGTCCGTCCGGCTCGCGCCCTCCCTCGACCAGCCCGCAGTAGCCGAGGACGTCGCCAACGTCCTCCCGCTCGACCGCCAGCAGCCCGCGCGTCGACGACTGGGCGGCGCGGATCGCGTTCGGTCCACAGCTCGCGCTGGATGACGGCCTCGGAGACCCGCCACGGCCGGAGCAGCAACCGATCGGCCTCGACAGCACCTCGTACCCCTGAGCCGCCGCACCCGCCATGACCGCGACCCTCTCACGACCCGAGGGGCGGCAACCCCCGGTCAGGGCCCGCTGTCCGCGTCCCCGCGCTGGCGTCGGTTGCGTCGGCGTCGGCAGTAGTCCCACCCGATGATGCCCAGCCCGAAGCCGGCCAGGCAGGTCCACAGCCACCACAGTCGTCCGGCGTCGGCCAGCCGACCCGCGAACGGCAGCAGGACGACGAAGGCGGCCAGCCACAGCCCGGTGCCGACCGCGACGGTCCGCACGCCGTCGACGTCGAGCGGGTCGACGGCGGCCACGATGTAGGTCCGGCGACCGATCTCGTGCGTCCTGACCTCGCCCTGCTGCTCCGGCTGGTACACGAGCCGAGGATATCCCAGGCTCGACGGCCCGCAGACGCGTCGTGCTGCCCCCGGGCCGACGGGACGGGGGACAGGGCAACACCGTGGGAACACGTCTCTGCGAGGATGTTCCGCGCTCGGGCCGAGGGTCCGGGAGAGGCATGTGCAGGCCCGGCAGCATCAGCGAGGAGACCTCGGCAGTGGACACGTTCTTTAAGATCTCCGAGCGCGGCTCGACCGTCGCCCGAGAGGTGCGTGGCGGCGTCGTCACGTTCTTCACGATGGTCTACATCATCGTCCTCAACCCCATCGTCCTACTCGGCGCGACCGACGCCGACGGGCAGCTCCTCGCCGGGGGCGACTTCGCCGGCGTCGCCGCGACCACGGCCCTGGTGGCCGGGGTCCTGACCATCACCATGGGTCTGGTGGCCAACTTCCCGCTGGCGCTGGCCACCGGGCTGGGGCTCAACGCCTTCGTGGCCTACTCCATCGCCTCCGGGATGACCTGGGCCGATGCGATGGGGCTGGTGGTCATCGAGGGGCTGGTCATCCTGGTCCTGGTCCTCACCGGCTTCCGGCGCGCGGTCTTCCTGGCCGTCCCCGCGCAGCTCAAGACCGCGATCAGCGTCGGCATCGGCCTCTTCATCGCGCTGATCGGACTGGTCGACGCCGGCTTCGTCCGGCGTACCGGCGCCGGCCCCGTGCCCGTCGGGCTCGGCTCCGGCGGTGCCCTCGTCGGCTGGCCGGTGCTCGTCTTCGTGCTGGGCCTGGGGCTGATGATCGTCCTGTACGTCCGCCAGGTGAAGGGAGCGATCCTGATCGCCATCGCGGCCGCCACGGCGCTGGCCGTCGTGGTGGAGTCGATCACCTCGATCGGCCCGATGGTCGACGGCGAGACCTTCAACCCCCGGGGCTGGAACCTCAACGTGCCTGCGATCCCCGACGCCGTGATCGACATCCCGTCCTTCCCCGCGCTGGGTGACTTCTCCTTGCTCGGGTCCTTCCAGAGCGCTGGGGTGGTCACCGCACTGCTCTTCGTCTTCACGCTGCTGCTGGCCGACTTCTTCGACACGGTGGGCACGATGACCGC
Organism: Propionibacteriales bacterium; assembly: GCA_038199935.1. GTDB lineage: Bacteria > Actinomycetota > Actinomycetes > Propionibacteriales > Nocardioidaceae > Nocardioides_B. Next base: position 31,389 of record JBBPYL010000083.1, read on the forward strand.
CATCGGCGCCGAGGCCGGGCTGCTCGACGAGGACGGCATGCCGCCGCAGACCCAACGGATCCTCATCGTGGACTCCCTCGCCGCCGTCGCCGGTGGCGCCGCCGCGGTGTCGAGCAACACCTCCTACATCGAGTCCGCCACCGGCGTGGCCGAGGGAGCCCGGACCGGTCTGGCCTCGGTGGTCACCGGCGTGCTCTTCCTGTTGGCCACGGTCTTCACCCCGGTCGTCACCGTGATCCCCAACGAGGCTGCGGTCCCGGCCCTGGTCCTGGTCGGCTTCCTGATGATGCAGCAGGTCAAGAACATCGCCTGGGACGACGTCGAGATCGCCCTGCCGGCCTTCCTCACCATCATCTTGATGCCGTTCACCTACTCGATCTCGGTCGGCATCGGCGCGGGCTTCGTGGCCTACGTGCTGATCCAGGTCGTCCGGGGCAAGGCCGGCGGGGTGCACCCACTGCTCTGGCTGGTGTCGCTCCTGTTCGTGGTCTACTTCGCCATCTCGCCGATCCAGGCACTGGTCGGCGGCTGAGCCGGCGGTTGAGTCTCGGAGGCTCGGAACGCAGCGGCTCCACCGCCCGGACGGCCGCAGCAGGGGTCCCGAGGCGAGTACGGTCGTGGTGTGTCCATCGCCATCTCCGTGACCGGGCTGGTGAAGACCTTCGGAGCCACCCGTGCCCTGGACGGGCTGGACCTCGAGGTCCGCACCGGCGAGGTGCACGGCTTCCTCGGCCCCAACGGGGCGGGAAAGTCCACGACGATCCGGGTCCTGCTCGGTCTCCTGCGTGGTGACGCCGGCGAGGTCCGGCTCCTCGGCGGCGACCCGTGGTCCGATGCGGCCAGCCTGCACCGGCGGCTGGCCTACGTCCCCGGTGACGTCAACCTCTGGCCCACCCTGACCGGCGGAGAGGTCATCGACCTGCTGGCCCGCCTCCGCGGCGGCATCGACGCCCGCCGCAGGGCGGAGCTCCTGGAGCGGTTCGACCTGGACCCGACGAAGAAGTCGCGCTCCTACTCCAAGGGCAACCGGCAGAAGGTCGCCCTGGTCGCGGCGCTCGCCTCCGACGCAGAGCTCCTCCTCCTCGACGAGCCGACCTCGGGGCTGGACCCCCTGATGGAGGCGACCTTCCAGGACTGCGTGCGCGAGATGCGGACGCAGGGCCGGACGGTCCTGCTCTCCAGCCACATCCTGGCCGAGGCGGAGGCGCTCTCGGACCGGGTGAGCATCATCCGCGGCGGCCGCGTCGCGCTCACCGGCTCGCTGGCCGACCTCCAGCAGCTGACCTCGACCTCCGTGGTCGCGCGCACCGCGCGGCCGCCCGCCGGTCTGGCCGAGATAGCCGGCGTGGCGCATCTCGAGCAGCTCGACTCCGAGACGGTCGGCTTCGACGTGGAGACCCAGCACCTGTCCGCCGCGCTCGAGCACCTGCTCGGGTACGGCGTGCGTTCCCTGGTCAGCCATCCGCCCACGCTCGAGGAGCTGTTCCTGCGCCAGTACGGCGAGGTCGTCGGGCCCGAGGCGTCGTGACCGCCTTCGCCGGGGCCCCCGGACTGGTGCGGCTGGCTCTGCGCCGGGACCGGATCCGGCTCTCGATCTGGGTCCTCACGCTGGTCGGGCTGACCTACGCCTCCGCGGCCGCGGTCTCCGGCGCCTACGACAGCCCGGAGCGGATCGCCGCCTACGGGCGCACGATCGGCTCCAGCCCAGCCTCCATCGCGATGGGCGGTCCCCCGGTCGGCCTGGGCTCCCTGGTGGGGATCATGGTCTACGAGACCTCGCTGACCGTGCTGCTCGGTGTCGCGGTGATGGCCGCGTTCACCGTCGTCCGGCACACCCGCGCCGAGGAGGAGCTCGGGCGGACCGAGCTGCTCTCCGCCGCCGTGGTCGGTCGCTTCGCCGGCCTGAGCGCCGCC